>NZ_LR134440.1:334103-668206 GCF_900637855.1 Neisseria animaloris | reverse complement strand
AACTCGTGCGCGGGCAGCAGGCGGATTTCGCTTACCGGAGCAAGCGTGCGCTGGGTGTCGGGGTCGAAAGTTTTGATGCTGTCGATTTCATCGCCGAACATATCGAGGCGGTAGGGCAACTCCGCCCCCATCGGAAAAATATCCAAAATACCGCCGCGCACGGCAAATTCGCCGGCGGCAATCACGTTGGAAACATGGCTGTAACCCGCTTCAATCAAGTTTTCGCGCAACGCGTCGATATCGAGCGTTTGACCCGTTTTCAGCCAAAACGTGCGCCCGAGCAGAAACGACACCGGTGCGAGCTTCTGCATGGCGGTGGCCACCGGCACCACCAACACGTCGGCCTGCCCGTTTTTCAGCTGCCACAAAGCAGAAAGCCGCTCCGAAACTAAATCCTGATGCGGCGAAAAACGTTCGTAGGGCAGCGTTTCCCAATCGGGCAGAAACACCGCCTTATCCTGCGGGCGGAAAAACTGCCACGCGGTTTGCAGCCGCAAAGCCTGCTCCACGTCTTGCGTGAGAATGATTTTTACAGGTTGTTCAGGCAGGCATTCGGTAAGCATCAAAGGCAGGCTGCCGCGCGAAAGGCCGAGCCAGCGGGATTTTTGGGCGGGGGCGGGGATGGGATAATTCATATGGATACGGGTAGCAGTTTAGGCCGTCTGAAACATTTTCAGACGGCCTGTGTTGAAGATGCGCTTATTTTATCATGTATCCCCGTGCTCCATTTACAGGCCGTCTGAAAAAGGTTTAGCATGGAAGCATTGTTTGTTATTCAGGAGCCAATCAAATGTATCCGATTCAAGAGCCTTACAACAGCGGCTTGTTAAAAGTATCCGACATCCATCAGATTTATTGGGAAGAATCCGGCAACCCGCACGGTATTCCGGTAATTTTTCTGCACGGCGGGCCGGGAGCGGGGGCATCGCCGAAAGCACGCGGCTTTTTCAACCCCCGCAAATACCGCGTGTTGATTATCGACCAGCGCGGTTGCGGGCGTTCGCTGCCCTATGCCGAAACGCGCGAAAACACCACTTGGGATTTGGTAGCCGACATCGAAAAAGTGCGCGAAATGCTCGGCATACACAGTTGGCTGGTATTCGGCGGCTCATGGGGCAGTACGCTTTCTCTGGCTTACGCGCAAACCCATCCGGAACGTGTGCGCGGCTTGATTTTGCGCGGCATCTTCTTGGGGCGGCAGAGTGAAATCCGCTGGCTCAACGAGCAAGGCGGTGCGGAACACATCTACCCCGAACAGTGGCAGCATTATCTCGCCCCCGTGCCCGAAGCAAAGCGCGGTGCAATCGTACAGGCGTATCATGAAATGCTGTTCGGGCAAGACCGCGAACAGGCTCTGCGGGCGGCGAAAGCATGGGCGGAATGGGAAAGCTGGCTGGTGCAGTTCGACCCGCAACCGGTGGAAGAAGATGCGGAACAGGCGTTGGCGATTTCACGCATCGAAAACCATTATTTCGTCAACGGCTGCTGGCTGGAAAACGAAAAAGCGTTGCTGGCGAATATAGACAAAATCCGCCATATCCCCACCGTGATCGTGCAGGGGCGTTACGATATCTGCACACCGATGCAGAGCGCGTGGGAATTGAAGCAGGCGTTCCCCGAAGCCGATTTGCGGATTGTACAGGGCGGACATGCGGCGTTTGAGGGCGAAGTGGCCAAAGGCTTGGTGCAGGCGGCAGACGAATTTGCAGACAAGTTGGCCGTCTGAAAAGAGCGGCCCGTGTTTTCAGACGGCCTCAAACCGCAGGCTTTCAGGCCGTCTGAAATCCCGTACAATACGCCGACCGTTTTTTAAAGGAATCCGCCCCGATGAATACCGTAAAAATCAAAAACACCGTGCTGGGCGCAGGCAGCCCGAAAATCTGCGTGCCGTTGGTAGCCAAAGATTCAGACGGCCTGCAAACCGCCTTGGCAGGCTTGCAGGGCTTGGCTTTTGATGTGGTGGAATTTCGTGCGGACTTTCTCGAACGCGCGGCCGACAGCAGCTATGTCATGGAACGCCTGCGCGAAGTGCGCGCCGCCCTGCCGGATACGCCGCTGCTGTTTACCTTCCGCCGCGCCGAAGAAGGCGGCGAGTGCCCCGTGCCGCCGGAGGTTTATTTTTCGCTGGTTCAAGCGGCCATACGCTCCGGCCTGACCGACATCATCGATATCGAACTGTTTGCAGGCGAAGGCAAAGTGAAAGAAACCGTTGCGCTGGCCAAAGCCAACGGCGTGGCGGCCTTGCTGTGCAATCACGATTTCGACAAAACGCCGCCGAAAGAAGAGATAGTAGGCCGTCTGAAAACCATGCAGGATTGGGACGCGGACATCTGCAAAATCGCCGTGATGCCGCAATCCGCGGCCGACGTGCTGGTACTGCTCGATGCCACGCAAACCATGTTCAACCGATATGCGCGGCAGCCGCTGGTAACGATGGCGATGGGCAGACTGGGCGTGGTGAGCCGCTTGGCGGGCGAAACCTTCGGCTCGGCCATGACTTTCGGCTCGGCGGGAACCGCTTCCGCGCCCGGGCAGATCGGCGTGAACGATTTGCGCTTTATTTTGAATGTGTTGGCCGGGAAGTAAGCGGGTGTTTAGCAAGCATTCGGGCCGTCTGAAAAAGTTCAGACGGCCTCTTCTAGTTATTCGGTAGTAGTTATAAAGTGCAGTGTTGGGCATTTTGCTTCAATGTTAAAAACATTGTTATTCCGATTGCAAGAGGAGAGAGGATGAAACCGTATCAAACCGCTTTAAAAGCCGCTCTGGCCGCCGTTTTGATGGCTGCGTCCGCATCGAATGCGCTTGCCGCCGACATTACCGTGTCTGCCGCCGCCAGCCTGAGCAATGCGTTTAAAGACATCGCCGCCCAATACGAAAAACAGTATCCGCAAGACAAAATCAAGCTGAACACCGCCGGTTCCGGCACATTGCTTCAGCAAGTGCTGCAAGGCGCGCCGGTGGACGTGCTGGCGTTTGCCGATCAGGAAACCATGGATAAGGCGCAGGCTCAGAATGTGATCGATACCAAAACCCGCCGCAATTTCGCCCTTAATTCTTTGGTGATTGCCGCGCCGAAAGACAGCAAACTGAAAGTGAACACACTGGGCGATTTGGAAAGCGGGCAGTTCGACCGCATTGCCGTCAGCAATCCCGCTAGCGTGCCGGTGGGCCGTTATGCCAAAGCCGCGCTGGAAAAAGCGGGCATCTGGAATGCGCTGCAACCGAAAATCATCAACACCCAGCATGTGCGCCAATCGCTCGATTACGTGGCGCGCGGCGAAGTGGACGCGGGCTTTGTGTACAACACCGATGCCGCGTTGATGAAAGATAAAGTAAAAGTATTGAAAACCGTGCCGACCGAAAAACCGGTTTCTTACCCTATTGCTGTCGCCAAACAAACGGCGGTACGGAAAGAAGCCGAACGTTTCGCGGCGTTTGTACTGTCGCCCAAAGGACAGGCCGTGTTGAACAAATACGGGTTTAAAAAGCCCTAAGCCGTTTTAGGCTTGGTTGGAGGCCGTCTGAAAACCAGCCCGCAGCTTGACAGGCGGAAATGTTTCAGACGGCCTCGTTATGTGATTAAAAGGATTTTCCATAATGGCAGAAGCCGTTACCGTTACGCTGCTGCTTTCTTTGAAAGTAGCGGGGCTGGCGACCTTGCTGAATATCATCCTCGGCACGGCAACCGGGTTCGTGTTGGCGCGTCGGCGTTTTGTCGGCCGCAACGTGCTCGATACCGTGCTGACGCTGCCGATGGTAATGCCGCCGACCGTGCTCGGCTATTATCTGCTGGTGCTGCTCGGGCGCAACAGCGCATTGGGCGGCTGGCTGAAAGATACGTTCGGCATCAATCTGATTTTCACATGGCAGGGCGCGGTGATTGCCGCAACGGTGGTTACGTTTCCGCTGGTGTTCAAACCGGCGAGGGCGGCGTTTGAAGCCGTAAACCCCCAACTCGAACAGGCTGCGCGGGTGCTGGGGCTGGGCAAGTGGGCGGTGTTTTTCCGCGTGAGTCTGCCGTTGGCTTGGCGCGGCATTCTGGCTGGCGTGTTGTTGGCGTTTGCCCGCGCTTTGGGCGAATTCGGCGCGACGTTGATGATTGCCGGCAGCATTCCGGGGCAGACGCAGACTTTGTCGATTGCCGTTTACGAAGCGGTGCAGGCGGGCGACGATGTGCTGGCCAACCGGCTGGTGCTGCTGATTTCGGCGGTGTGCGTGGTGATTTTGCTGGCAGCCGGCCGTTTGGTGCGGGCGAGAGACGGGAGAGACTGATGCTGTTTGATATTGAAATCCGCAAGCGGCTGCCGTCGTTCGATTTGGAGGTGTGCATTCGATCCGACGTGCAAAAATTGGCTTTGGTGGGGGCTTCCGGTTCGGGAAAAAGCCTGACTTTGCAGCTTGTATCGGGGCTGTTGCAGCCGGATGGCGGCCATATCCGCATCGGCAGCCGAACATGGTTCGACAGCAAATCCCGCACCGATATTCCCGCACAAAAGCGCGGTGTAGGGCTGATGTTTCAGGATTACGCGCTGTTTCCGCATTTAACCGTGGCGCAGAACATCGGTTTCGGCTTGCGGCAGGGGTTGTTGAACCCTAAAGGCAGGCCGTCTGAAAAAGTGCGGTATTGGCTTGATTTGTTGCGGCTTTCCCATGTGGCGGGGCATTATCCGCATCAGATTTCAGGCGGCCAGAAGCAGCGTACCGCGCTGGCGCGCGCTTTGATTGTGCAGCCCGAACTGCTGTTGCTGGACGAGCCGTTTTCCGCGCTGGATGCCGACCTGCGCCGCCATACCCGTAGGGAACTGCTGCAATTGCAGGCGCAAAGCGGCGTGCCGATGATTTTGATTACCCATGACTGTGCCGATGCCGAAGTGCTGGCGGATGAAATCTGGCGTATGGACAACGGGCGGGTGGTAAAAGAGCCGGCATAAGCCCGTTTAGTCGACGGCGTTTGCAAAAGGTTTCGATGGGCATGGGTTGGTAAAGGGCCGTCTGAACAGATGTTTTCAGACGGCCTTTGCATGCCCGTTTAATTTTCGGGCTGCGGCACTTTGTGTTGCACGGCATACACGGCGGCCTGTACGCGGCTGGACAGCTCCAGTTTTCGCAAGATGTTCTGAACATGCACTTTGATGGTGGATTCGGCCAAATCCAAACGCCGGGCAATCACTTTGTTGCTGTGGCCGGCGGCAAGATAGCCGAGAATTTCCAGTTCGCGCGGGGTAAGGCTGGCCAGTTCGTTGTTTTTCGGCGACACAGAGGGAGAAATCAACGATTGCACCAAGCGGGCGGTCATTTCGGGGGAAAAAACATTGTCGCCGTCAACCGCTTTGCGGATGCTGTCGAGCAGAAAATCGGCGTTGATGTTTTTCAGCAGAAAGCCGCGCGCACCGATGCGCATGCACTCGGTTAAATCGTCGCTGTCTTCGGAAACGGTAAGCATTACCACGGTTTGCTCGGGGCGGGTGCTGAGGATTTGGGCGAGGGCTTCGCGGCCGTTCATCACAGGCATGTCGAGATCGAGCAATACGATGTCGGGGTTGAGCTGTTCGACCAGCTTGACACCGGATAAGCCGTCGGCCGCTTCGCCGATTACTTCCAAATCTTCTTGGCGCGATAACAGGGCTTTGATACCGCTGCGGAACAAGGTATGGTCGTCGATAAGTATGATTTTGATGGTCATGTGGCTGTTCTCTTGTTTTGTGGCAGTGTTAGTGTAATGCAGGTGCCTTGTTCGGGTTGCGATTGAATATCGAGCGCGGCTTGTATGCGACGGGCGCGTTCGTGCATGATGCCCAAGCCGACATGTTCGCCGGAAAGGTTTTTCAGGCGGTTTGTGTCGAACCCGGTGCCGTTATCGCAAATACTCATGGTGAAGTCTTGTTCGTTGGTAATCTCCAGTTTGACATGCTTGGCTTGGGCGTGTTTGCGGATGTTGGAGAGGCTTTCCTGCAAGATGAAAATCATTTGCAGTTGTTCGTCGTTGCTCAGGGGCAGGCCTTCTCCGCTCCAGTGGATTTCAACGGGAATCTGGGTTTGTTGTTCAAAACGTTTTACCAATGTGCTTACGGCATCGTTGAATTCTTTTTTGGTGATTTTGGTACGGAAGTTGAGTAACAGTTCGCGTACATCATCGTAACATTCCTGTACGCCGTCTTTGATAAAGCGCATATTTTCTTCGATTTGTTCGTGCTCGTCGGCCGCCAGTGCGCTTTCCAGCATCTGTACTTGAAGGTTGAGGAAAGTGAGGGTTTGGGCGATGCTGTCGTGCAGGCCTTGCGCCATCAGGTTGCGTTCCTGCAATACGGCAAGCTGGCGGCTTTCCTGCGCCAAGCGGCTGTTGGCAATGGATACGCCGAGTTGGCCGCACAGGGCTTGTAAAAATTCGGTGTCGGAAGGAGCGAGGGAATGGCCGTCTGAAAAATAGAGTGTGAAGATGCCGAGTTCTTGTTCTTTATAATAAACGGGGAATACGGCCACATCGCTGAAACCGGCGTTTTCACATAAGGTAGGCGGCGATTTCGACGGATGGGTGTCGAAAAAATATACCGGCTTTTCATTGGCTTCGCTGGCTGCCGCCCCGCACAGGCATTCTTCGAGACGTTCGCATTGCTCGGCGGTTTGCAGTTTATCCGGCAGGCCGATACTGGCGGCCAAGTCCATGCGTTTGCGGTCGAAGTCGATCAGCCGCACGCTGCCGGCTTGTGCGGACACTTCGGGCAAGATGCGGGCAAGAAATTTTTCGGCGGCGCGGGAAGGGGTGTGGCTTTGGTGTAAATCGCGGGTGGTTTGGTAAAGTGTTTCCAATTCGCGGTTTTTACGGGCCAGATTTTCGGTTTGCAGGGCAACTTGGCCTTCAAGATCGGTATAGAGCGTTTGCAAATGGGTGCTCATCAGGTTGAAGCCGTTGCCGAGCTGGGCGAATTCGCTCACTTTGCCGGTTTCGACCTGTGTGCCGAATTCGCCGCGCCGTATCGCCTGCACGCCCTCGCGTAAAATGTCGATGGGGCGGATCACCCATAAATAAAGCAGCACAACCATGACGGAAGAACCAACGATAACCAAAATCATCAAGGCCGTCTGAAACAGGCGTAAAAGCTCGGTGTTGCGGGTGTTGACGGTTTCAACGGAGCGCACGAAATTGTTGATAATGTTGACGAATTGAGTCAGTTCGGCGGCGGTGGGGGCTTCGCTGCGCTGTAGGCGGGGTTTGATGCTGTTTTGCCAGTCGTGTTGCATGGCCTGCATGTGCGAATGGATTTCGGGTTCGTCGGGCAGAAACAGCGGGCGGGCGGGATCACCTTTGCGGATGGTGTTAAGCGTATGTTCGAACGATTGGATTTGCTCTTGGATATTTTGCGGCGCGGCATGCTGGGTGAGCATATAGGCCAGCCGGTAAGTGCGCATCCGCAGGCTGCCGGCATCGTTAATGGCTGCTCCCGCGCCTTCTAGCCGCCAAGACAATACCAAAGTGAAGGCAATCGAAAATAAAGCCGCTCCCACCCAAACGCAGGTTAGCAGTTTCAATCGGGCGGAAAGGCTGAGGCCGTCGGACGGCGCAGGTAACATTTTCATTTGTAAGATAAATCATTGGAACTACTACTAAAGTATCATTTTATAGGGTTATATACAATCCTCCTAAAGGCTGAGGAGGGATTCGCCGAACGGTGCTGGGTTTTGGGGTAAAATTCTGCCACTATTCATTCAAATTTAGAGAAACCGTTTTTCAGACGGCCTGAACCGATATGATTACTATCTTATATTTCGGTGTGTTGAAGCAGCATCTGAACACAACTCGGGAGCAAATCGACTGGCAGGGAGGCACAGGCCGCACACTGCTGGCTTGTTTGCAGGCACGCGGCAGCGAATGGGAAAACGCGTTGGCGCAGGACAAAATTTTCCGCTTGGTGATTGATAAAAAAATCAGCGGCTGGGATGATGAAATTCCCGACGGAGCCGAAGTCGGCCTGTTGCCGCCTGTAACGGGGGGCTGAACCATGCAGCCGGTAATCCGCATTCAAACCGCCGATTTCAATCTGCAAAACGAATACCGGGCATTGCTGCAACAAGGCGGCAATATCGGCGCGGTAACGGGATTTGTCGGGCTGGTGCGCGACCGCGATACCGACATGCCGCTTGCTAGTCTCTTCCTCGAACATTATCCCGAAGTAACCGAAAACGAAATCGCCCGTATCGTTCAGACGGCCTCGCAACGTTGGCCGCTGACCGCCTGCACGATTATCCACCGCGTAGGCACATTGGCGGCGGACGAACAAATCGTGCTGGTGCTGGTTGCTTCCGAGCACCGCAAAGCAGCCTTCGCCGCCGCCGAGTTTATGATGGACTATCTCAAAACCGAAGCGCCGTTTTGGAAGAAAGAAATCTTTTCAGACGGCCTCGAAAGATGGGTGGAAGCCAAACAAAGCGATCGGGTCGCCGCCTTGCAATGGGAGGAGCGCCGATGAACGTAGGCGTACTCATTATGGCGGGCGGAGAAGGCAACCGCATGGGCGGGCAGGATAAAGGCATGGTAATGTGGAAAAACAAAGCCTTCATCGACCATGTAATCGACCGTATCGGCCCGCAAGTTAGCCACATCGCCATCAGTGCCAACCGTAATCTGGAAGAGTATGCCAAGCGCAGCACGCATGTTTTTCCCGATGCCCGCCAATGGCAGGGTTTGGGGCCGCTGGCCGCGTTGTGTACGGCCGCCAACGATATCCAACTGGCCAAAACCGATTGGCTGCTGATCGTGCCGTGCGACAGCTTGAACCTGCCTCACAATCTGGTGGAAACCTTTTTAAACGCCGCCCGCAAATCGCCGGTGGCCAGCGCGTTTTACGCCCAAACCGGCGCGCAGCCGCATTACAGCATCATGTTTATCCGCCCGCAGCTTTTGCAGAGCACGGTAGCCTATCTCTACACCGGCATGCGTACCCTGCGCGGCTGGTTGCAGCAGCAGCGTGCCCGTCCGGTGCCGTTTGCCTCCGAAGCCGAATTCGTTAATTACAACTCCCCGCAAGATATGGAGAACACGCCATGTTAGATTTCGAGATTGCCCGCCGCCGGTTGCTTGACACCCATCCATGCACGCTCGGCTGCGTCAACTTAACACTGGCGGAGGCGGCCAACCGCATATTGGCGGCATCACTGCCGGCCAAATATCCCAGCCCGATGTTTGATAACAGCGCGATGGACGGCTATGCCGTTTGTGATCCGGAAGGCCGTCTGAAAAACTTTACCGTCGTCAGCCGCATCCAAGCGGGCGAGATAGCTGCCGCACCGTTGCAGGTGGGAGAAGCCGTCCGCATTTTCACTGGCGCGCCGCTGCCCGAAAATACCACCGCCGTCGTGCCGCAGGAGCAAACCGAAACCGACGGCGAAGCCTTGCATGTTAGCGCCGATATCGAACCCGGCCAGCATATGCGCTTAAAAGCCGAAGAAATCGAAGTAGGGCAGGAATTGCTCGAAAAAGGCAGCAAACTCAATGCCGCCGCGCTCGGTTTGGCGGCATCGCAAGGTTATGAGCGTGTGCCTGTGTTTGAAAAACTGAAAGTAATCGTATTTTCCAGCGGCAACGAAATCACCGAACCGGGTATACCTTTGGCCGAAGGAAAAATCTACGATGCCAACCGCTACCAACTGATTGCATGGCTGCAAACCCGCGGTGCACAAGTGATGGACGGCGGTATTCTGCCCGATGATTTGGCCCGCACCGAAACGGCCTTGAGCTACGCCGCCAAAAAATTCGACGTTATCGTAACCAGCGGCGGTGCTTCGGTGGGAGAAGCCGATTATTTGAAGCAAGCGATTGAGAACATCGGTTCGCTCACCACCCATACGTTGGCCATCAAGCCCGGCAAACCGTTTGCATGGGGGTATATCGGGCCGGCAAAAGTGTTCGTTCTGCCGGGCAATCCCGTGGCCGCTTTTGTAACCGCCCATATGCTGTTGTTGCCGGTGTTGAATTCTTTAATGGGTAAAAAACACCGCAATTTAAGTTTGCCGAAAGTAACTGCCAAAGCCGCATTTGATACCCGTAAAGCCATCAAACGCCGCGAATTTTTGCGTGTTGCCACAGAGATCAACGAAAAAGGCGAAACCATTGCCAAACTGCTGCCGAACCAAGGGTCGGCTATGCTCAGCACATGTGCCGTAGCCGATGCTTTGTGTGAAGTGCCCGCCGGTACGGTGGTGCGGGAAGGCGATACGGTTACGCTGTATCTGCTGCCCGGCTAGCAAAGAGTATGGAGGCCGTCTGAAAAGGTTTTTCAGACGGCCTTTGTGTATAATGCACGGGTTAGAAAACCAACCACGGAAACATTATGCAAACCGAAGTCGAACTGAAAATCTTAAACCCCAAAATGGCAGACATGTTGCCCGCCTATGCAACGCCGGGTTCCGCAGGGTTGGATTTGCGTGCCTGTATTGATTCCGCCGTTACCCTCAAGCCGGGCGATACCTTTCTGGCACCTACCGGAATCGCCATCCATTTGGCCAACCCCGCCTATGCGGCCGTACTGCTGCCGCGCTCGGGGTTGGGGCACAAACACGGCATCGTGCTCGGAAATCTGGTCGGGTTGATTGATTCGGACTATCAAGGCGAATTGAAAGTGTCGCTATGGAACCGCGGAAAAGAAGCGTTTACCATCGAACCGATGGAGCGCATAGCCCAAATGGTTATCGTGCCGGTAATGCAGGCGGCATTTAAAATCGTTGAAGAATTCGATGTCAGCGAGCGCGGCGAAGGCGGTTTCGGCAGCACGGGCAAGTCCTAACAATGTCGGGCACTTTTGAAAAAACAACTCATTGATTATTGATTTAAGAGTTATTACAAAAGCAATGTTTGAGTAAAGGTTGCAATTTGTGCGAACTTTTGAAGAGACGCAACTATCTTAGTTAACAGTTGCTTTCGGATTAATGTTGGAAAGTTTGCATATTATTACTGAAAAATATTTGGTAAAAATATCCATTCGGGGCTACAATCGGCACCTATTTCTACCGAAATATTCTAAAACCATAATAACGGAGTTAAAAAACAATGACAGCTAAAGGACAAATGTTACAAGATCCTTTTTTGAACGCCTTGCGTAAAGAGCATGTGCCTGTTTCTATCTATCTTGTAAACGGCATTAAATTACAGGGGCAAGTTGAATCATTCGATCAATATGTTGTGTTGTTGCGCAACACATCGGTTACACAAATGGTTTACAAACACGCCATTTCGACCATTGTTCCGGCCCGCGCCGTAAGCCTGCAACATGAAAACAAACAGCCCGCAGCCGCGGCACCCATGCAGGTGGAAACCACACAACCTGCCGAATAAACGGTAGAATTTAAGATACCTTACCATGTTTTGGTAAGGTATTTTTTATCGTGCCGGCTCAAATAAAAGCTCCGGCTTTTTCGGTTTGTGATTTCCCCATGCTGTTGAAAAACATCCTCCCTTTTACCCATTATCTGCTCCGCGGGAAAATCCGTGATGGAGATACCGTACTCGACGGTACGGCAGGCAATGGGCACGACACGCTTTTATTGGCACAGTGTGTCGGCAAAGAAGGGAAGGTATGGGCGTTTGACGTGCAGCAGCAAGCCTTGGATGCCACGGCAAGCCGTCTGAAAGAGGCGGGGGTGCGTGAGCGGGTAAATCTCGTATTAAGCGGGCACGAAACGCTTGTAGATTATGTGTGCGGGCCATTATCCGCCGCCGTATTCAATTTCGGATGGCTGCCGAACAGTGATAAAAATTGTACCACACAAACCGATACCAGCATCCGTGCGCTTCAGGCTGCGCTGGATTTATTGCAAAACGGCGGTTTGCTGTTGGCCGTACTTTATCCCGGACATGAAGAAGGGCGGCACGAAGCAGACGCGATAGAACATTGGGCGGCGGAATTGCTGCAACACCGGTTTGCCGCGTTGAAATACGGCTTTGTTAACCGCCGCAACCGACCGCCTTATCTTTTGGCTGTGGAAAAGCTGTGTGAATAATCAAGGTTCGGGTAAAATACGCGGTATCAAACCATATTGTTAACTATAAAGAAACCGCTCACCATGCAATATCTGATCGTCAAACACAGCCACATCACTTTTGTAGCCATCACCATCCTGCTATTCAACCTGCGTTTTTGGATGCGTTGTGCCAAACCTGAAAACCCTCTGCCCAAATTGTTGAAAATCATTCCGCATTTCAATGACACTTTATTGCTGTTTACCGGTTTGTGGCTGATGAAGATCACCCACTTTACTCCGTTTGGCAATGCCGATTGGCTGGGAGTGAAAATTTTAATTTTATTGGCTTACATCGGTTTGGGCATGATGACGGTAAAAGCCCGGCCGCGCACGCCTAAAGCCAATTTTGGTTACGTTTTATCCATGGCGTGCATCGTATCCATAATCTATCTTGCCCATTACAAACCTTTCTAAGGCCGTCTGAAAATGCCGACGCATACCTTAAAAACAGCCGTTATCGCTTTGGGCAGCAACTTGCAAAACCCCGCAGGGCAAGTGGAAGCGGCCTTGAAAGCGATTGCCGCACACGATCAGATTGAACTGCAACAAGCCTCTTCACTTTACATAACCGCCCCAATAGGCTATGCCGACCAGCCCGATTTTGTAAATGCAGTCTGTATAGTGGCGACAACTTTGAGCGGTAAAGATTTATTGGCGGTGTTAAACGGCATCGAACAGGCATTCGGGCGTAAACGCAGTTTTCGTAACGCTCCCCGTACGCTTGATTTGGATATTATTGATTACAATGGTGAATTTAGCGAAGATCCGCATTTAACCCTCCCGCATCCGCGTGCGCATGAGCGCGGGTTTGTTATGTGTCCGCTGGCTGAAATTTCTCCCGACTATGTTATCGGCAACTACGGTACGGCAAAAGAATTGGCCGTAAGAACAGGTAGTGCCGACATACGTATTTTGAAAAACGATCAGACACAAAAGGCCGTCTGAAAATACATCTGCAAGCATTTAAAACAGGAAAACTCACTAAATGAATTATCGTTATATTGTTGTAGAAGGTTCAATCGGCAGCGGCAAATCCGAACTTAGCCGTCGTTTGGCGCAATACTTCGATGCTCTGCATCTGACGGAAAGCCCGGAACGTAACCCTTTTCTGGAGCAGTTTTACCTGAATGCCGCCCACCACGGTTTAGCAACCGAATTGTATTTTCTGATGCGCCGTGCCGAAGCAGTGGAGATGATTAATACTGAAGAAGAAAAAAACGAGCGTATCATCGCCGATTTCCTGCTTGAAAAAGACCAGATTTTTGTACCGGTTGTATTGAAAGGCAGCGATCAGGGCAACGAACAAACATTGTTTTGGCAAATGAAACGCAAAATCATGCCGGAGTATCCCGTGCCCGATTTGGTGATTTATCTGCAAACTTCCGATGAGAGTGCACAAAAACGCTTGCAAAAACGCCACGACGGCATGTTGAATCTGTTTCCTGCGGGTTATTTGGGCCAAATCCAAGACGAGTACCGCCGTTTCTTCCATCTGTACCAAAATTCACCGCTGCTGATTGCCAATGCCGATGAAATGGATTTCATCAATAATGACGACCATTTTGAAATGCTGCTGCGGGCAATGAGCAATATGCAGGGCAGCCGCCACTATCTGAATTTAAGTGAAGGGTAGGGCACCGGATAGCTGATAAACCGAATAATTTATAGTATTGAAACCTGACCATCAGATGGGATTGCCAATATTTTAAGAATTGTCGGGTTTTGCGGTTACGATGAAATACATAAGCACTAAAGCTCACTTAGACCATGCGGAAAGGCCGTCTGAAAACTTAATTGTTATGCCTATTAAGTTTCAGACGGCCTATTGGCTATTTGTTGGATAGAGTGAATCAAGAGTCGATATTCTTGCGCCACAAAACCAATAATTTGCCGATATGTTGTACCAGCTGTGCATCTACCGCTTCGCACAATGCCCCGCAAATGGCAATACGTTCGGCACGATCATCGCCTGCTACACGCACTTTGATCAATTCGTGGGCGGTTAAGGCGGCATCGGTTTCTTTGATGACCGATTCGGTTAAACCGTGTTGGCCGATCATAACCACCGGGTTTAAATGATGGGCGCGTGCTTTAAGCTCCAAGATTTCTTTAGTGTTGAGTTCTTCAGTCATTTTTACTGTTTCGGTGAAAGAATAAATAAACACGTATTGTACGCGAACCGCCGACTTTCAGGGAAAATATAGAACGGATAGGCCGTCTGAAACGGGGTGTCGATTTCAAATTCTGTCGATGATAACGTACAATATATTTTTTTATTTTTTCGGAAAATTTATGTCTGTCCGCTCCAAATCTTCTAAGGCTTGGCTGAACGAACATGTGAATGACCACTATGTTCACATGGCGCAAAAAGACGGTTATCGTGCAAGGGCCGCTTACAAACTTTTGGAAATCAACGAAAAGGACAAGTTGATAAAACCCGGAACGGTATTGGCCGATCTGGGAAGCGCACCGGGTAGTTGGTCGCAAGTGGCTGCCAAGCTGGTTGGGAAATCGGGTCAGGTTTTTGCCTTGGATATTCTGCCGATGGATGATATAGAAGGCGTGTCGTTTATTCAGGGCGACTTTCGCGAAGACTGTGTGCTGGCCGAATTTGAATCATTACTCAAAAACCGCCCGTTGGATCTTGTAATTTGCGACATGGCACCCAATATGTCGGGCAACGCCGTGACGGATCAGGCACGCAGTTTTTATTTAAGTGAGCTGGCTTTGGATTTTGCCGTTAACCATTTGAAAAAAGGCGGTAATTTTCTGGTTAAAGTATTTCAGGGCGCAGGCTATCAGGAATACATGGTTGCTATGCGGGAAGCATTTTCTGCCGTGCAAACCCGTAAACCGGAAGCTTCACGCAATCGCTCCAGTGAGATTTATTTATTAGGAAAAAATAAACGCTGACAATGCGGGTGGCCTGATTTACAATTCGTTTTTCATTTTGACCCTTATATGGAGCCTGTTTCAGTGGGGAATATTTTCAAAAATCTTTTGGTTTGGCTGATATTGGGTGTTTGCCTGATGGCCGCATTCAATGCCATCAGCGACAAACAAGAAAGTAAGCAGCAGATTGAATATTCACAATTTATTGAGCAAGTGAACAAAGGCGAAATTGCCAGCGTTAATATTGAAGGCTCGGTTGTGAGCGGCTATCTGATTAAAGGCGAACGTGCCGATAAGAGCCAGTTTTTTACCAACGCTCCGTTAGACGACAAGCTCGTGCAAACGCTTCTGGAGAAAAAAGTACGCGTTAAAGTAACGCCGGAAGAAAAGCCTAGCATGTTGACCAGTCTGTTTTTCAGCTTGCTGCCGGTAATGTTGTTGATTGGTGCGTGGTTCTATTTCATGCGCATGCAAGCGGGCGGCGGCGGTAAGGGGGGCGCTTTTTCATTCGGCAAAAGCCGCGCCAAACTGTTGGATAAAGACACCAATAAGGTAACCTTTGCAGATGTTGCCGGTTGTGACGAAGCCAAAGAAGAAGTTCAGGAAATCGTCGATTACCTTAGAGCACCCAACCGTTATCAAAGCCTGGGTGGACGTGTTCCGCGCGGTATTCTGCTGGCGGGCAGCCCCGGTACCGGTAAAACCTTGCTGGCCAAAGCCATTGCGGGTGAAGCTCAAGTACCGTTTTTCAGCATTTCAGGTTCCGACTTCGTAGAAATGTTTGTCGGTGTTGGTGCCAGCCGCGTGCGCGATATGTTTGAACAGGCTAAGAAAAATGCACCTTGCATCATCTTTATTGATGAAATTGATGCCGTAGGCCGACAGCGTGGAGCAGGTTTGGGCGGCGGTAACGACGAACGCGAGCAAACCTTGAACCAATTGCTGGTTGAAATGGATGGTTTTGAAAGCAATCAAACCGTGATTGTTATTGCTGCTACCAACCGTCCTGATGTACTTGATCCGGCATTGCAACGTCCCGGACGTTTCGACCGCCAAGTAGTGGTGCCTTTGCCCGATATCCGCGGTCGCGAACAAATTTTGAAAGTGCATGCGAAAAAAGTGCCATTAGATGAATCGGTAGATTTGGTTTCTTTGGCACGCGGTACGCCGGGCTTTTCCGGTGCCGATTTGGCGAACTTGGTAAACGAAGCCGCTTTGTTTGCAGGCCGTCGCAATAAGGTTAAAGTGGATCAAAGCGATTTTGAAGATGCTAAAGACAAAATCTACATGGGTCCGGAACGCCGCTCTATGGTGATGCACGAGGATGAAAAACGTGCGACAGCCTATCATGAAGCAGGCCATGCTATTGTGGCTGAAAGTTTGGACTTTACCGATCCCGTACATAAAGTAACCATCATGCCGCGCGGACGTGCGCTAGGATTAACTTGGCAATTGCCTGAGCGCGATCGTCTCAGCATGTATAAAGACCAAATGTTGAGCCAGATTTCGATTTTGTACGGCGGTCGTATTGCCGAAGACCTCTTTGTCGGCCGTATTTCTACCGGTGCTTCCAATGACTTTGAACGCGCAACACAGATTGCCCGTGAAATGGTAACGCGTTTTGGTATGAGCGATAAAATGGGTGCAATGGTGTATGCGGAGAATGAAGGCGAAGTATTCTTAGGTCGTTCGATTACCCGTTCGCAACACATTTCCGAAAAAACCCAGCAGGAAGTAGATGCCGAAGTGCGCCGTATTCTGGATGAGCAATATGCAGTGGCATATAAAATCTTGGATGAAAATCGCGACAAGATGGAAACCATGTGTAAAGCTCTGATGGAATGGGAAACCATCGACCGTGATCAGGTGTTGGAAATCATGGAAGGCAAGCAACCCAGCCCGCCTAAAGATTACAGCTACAATATCCGTAAGGACGAAGAAGTGGTTCCTGTTCGGAAGGAAGAAGTTTTGGGAATTGATCATGCAAATTCTGAAACTACTGAGAATCTCGAAGTCTCTACTTCTGACAATGTTGTTGAAGATAAACGGAATGATGCTCAAACCATTGCTGCTGAAGAAACACGCAGCAATACAAATGATAAAGTTTGATGGTTTGAATAGATAGAAAAACGGCAACCGGTTTTAACCGGTTGCCGTTTTCCATAGCGTAAGACTTTATTTAAAAGCTCCAGCTTTGCAATTTTTATAACAATGGTAATGGAATCGGTTCGGGATTTGTTTGTATTGTCTGTGAGCCATTGTTTCCGGTTATAAGGGTTCCGTTATAAATACAGTTTTTCGGTACGGATAGTGCATCATATGAAGGTAAGTGAGTGGCGAGCATTTTGCAAACAAAAGTATAAAGCTCCAGATTTATTTCTTATATGCTTTACCTACCACATCAATATTTCAAAATAAAAGGCCGTCTGAAAACTTTGAGAGGAAGCCTGCATCATGTTTTCAGACGGCCTTTAGAGGGAAAGATCAAGGAGTTTTATACTGCTTATTCCCACTCAATCGTGGCAGGCGGTTTGCCGCTTACGTCGTACACCACGCGGTTGATGCCGCGTACTTCGTTGATGATGCGGTTGGACACTTTGCCCAGCAGCGAATAAGGCAGTTCGGCCCAATGTGCGGTCATGAAGTCGCTGGTTACGACGGCACGCAACGCAACCACATATTCGTAAGTGCGACCGTCGCCCATCACACCGACAGATTTTACCGGCAGGAACACGGCAAATGCTTGGCTGGTGAGGTCGTACCATGAAGTGCCGTTTTCATCAAAAGAGTTACGCAATTCTTGGATGAAAATATCGTCGGCACGGCGTAGGAGGTCTGCGTATTCTTTTTTCACTTCGCCGAGAATGCGCACGCCCAAGCCGGGGCCGGGGAAGGGGTGGCGGTACACCATTTCGCGCGGCAGGCCGAGTGCCACACCGAGTTCGCGCACTTCGTCTTTAAACAGGTCACGCAGCGGTTCGAGCAGCTTCAGGTTGAGGGTTTCGGGCAGGCCGCCTACGTTGTGGTGGCTCTTGATAGCGTGGGCTTTTTTGGTTTTGGCACCGGCGCTTTCGATCACGTCGGGGTAAATCGTGCCTTGTGCCAGCCATTTGGCGTTTTGGCGTTTGCCGGCTTCGGTTTGGAACACTTCTACGAATTCGGCGCCGATGATTTTGCGTTTCTGTTCGGGGTCGGTCACGCCGGCGAGTTTGCCCATGAAATCGTCGGTGGCATCCACGTGAATCACGTTGACGCCCAAGTTGCGGGCGAACATGTCCATTACCATTTGACCTTCGTTCAGGCGTAGCAGGCCGTGGTCAACGAACACGCAGGTGAGTTGGTCGCCGATGGCGCGGTGGATCAAGGCGGCGGCCACGGAAGAATCCACGCCGCCGGACAAGCCGAGAATCACTTCGTCGCTGCCGACTTGCTCGCGGATTTTGGCCACGGCTTCATCGATGTAATTGGGCATGGTCCAGCTGGGTTGCGCACCGCAGATGTCGAGCACGAAGCGGTTGAGCAAGGCGCGGCCTTGTTTGGTGTGGGTGACTTCGGGGTGGAATTGGATGCCGTAGAATTGTTTTTCGGCGAGCTCCATCATGGCAACGGGGCAGTTTGGCGTATCGCCGATGATGCAGAAGCCTTCGGGCAGCTTGGATACTTTGTCGCCGTGGCTCATCCATACGTCGAGTGTGTTGGGTTGGCCGTCTGAAAGACCACGGGTAAGTTCGCTGTCGATGGTTTTGACTTGGGCGTAACCGAATTCGCGTTGGTCGCCGGGCGACACTTCGCCGCCGAGATGGTGCGCCATAAACTGCATGCCGTAGCAGATGCCGAGCACGGGAATGCCTAAATCGAACAAACCGGTATCAGCCTGATAATCGGAGTTGTAAACGGAATTGGGGCCGCCTGAAAGAATAATGCCTTTGGGATTAAAGGCTTTAATATCTTCCAAAGGCATATCGTAAGAGTGCAGTTCGCAATACACATGAGCTTCGCGCACGCGGCGGGCGATAAGTTGGGTAACTTGCGAGCCGAAGTCGAGAATGAGGATTTTGTCTTGAATCATGGTGGCTTCTTCGGGTTGGGATGTGTTAAATGCGGACGGCGGGGAATAAAATGAGGCCGTCTGAAAAGTCTGATATTGTACCATTTTTCAGACGGCCTGAAGAGATTCCGTATAAAAGGATAGGCTTATTTGTCGAGCAGTTTGTCGTGCTTGTAGGGTACTATGTTGCTGCGGGAAAGAAGCAGTAGGCAGCCCAGTATCATCATGCCCAAAGCAATCAACGGCGAGTAGCCGAGCAAGTATTGGCTTTTCAGATAAACGGCTGCTCCGATGTAAATCAGCAACGGGCCGGATACGATAGATTGTTTGTTGATGCCGTCTATAATCAGCACGACGACACCGGCAATTGCCAATGCACCGGCGATTAATGTGGTGGTGGCTGGTAGGATACCGGTTGTTTTTAAGAACCAAACGGCACCGGCGATAATGAGGAATAAAGGTAAAGCAAGTGATGATTGGGGCATGGCGGTTTTCCGAAAAGTTTCAGACGGCCTGCATTGTATAAATGGCGGGCCGTCTGAAAAAGATTTGGATAGAATTCTTGCGTGTTTTTACTCAAATGGTGCAAGGGCCTGTTGTAAGAGTGTTCGGTACGGCTGAAATGTTATGCCGGTTTGAGCAATCTGCTAGGGAAAAGCGGCTTCAAATGTTGAAACCGATTATCCTGCGTTTTTCATCAAGCGCTGTTTTTCGCGTTTCCAGTCGGCTTCTTTTATGCTTTGGCGTTTGTCGTGTTGTTTCTTACCTTTGGCCAAGCCGATGTCCATTTTGATTTTTCCGCGATGATAGTGCATATTTAAGGGCACGATGGTGTAACCTGCCCGCTCCGTTTTTCCAATGAGCTTGTTTATTTCCGATTGTTTCAGTAGGAGTTTGCGTTGGCGGACGGGATCGGGTTTCACGTGGGTGGATGCGGTGGGCAGGGCGGTAATATGGCAGCCGACCAGATAGAAAGCATCTTTTTTCCAATGGATATAGCTTTCCTTCAACTGCACGCGGCCGGCACGGATGGCTTTGACTTCCCAGCCTTCCAACACCAAACCGGCTTCGATCTGGTCTTCAATAAAGTAATCGTGAAACGCTTTTTTATTATTGGCTATGCTCATGGTGGATATCGCTTAAATGTTTTTCAGACGGCCTCGGTATTTTAACAGAGGCCGTCTGAACAATCAGAATGATTTGACGCAGGTGAAGCGCGACAGTTCTTGGCCGTTGTCGGTTATTGTTTCCGCAAACATACCGGCGGGGCGTACCCATAATCCGAAGTCGCCGTATAAAGCGCGGTATACAACCATTTTTTCTTCGGTTTCGGAATGCTGCGCGGTGCCGATCACTTCGTATAGATTACCTTTGTAATGGCGGTAGATGCCGGGTTTAATCGTGGTCATGGCGGATGTGGCGGCGGTAGTATCGGTCGATATTGTGTATGGCTTGGGTGTCTTCAGGTTTGAGAGTATGCTTCAAACTGTTGAGCTTGATCAGAATAATGTCTTCCTGCTCGGCAACGGTACAGCTTACTTCTCCGGTGGAGCGGAAAAAAACCATTAATTCGTCGAGTTGTTGTAAAGCACGTTGGTAGTCGGGATTCATAGGCCGTCTGAAAAAACGAATGGCAGGTTAAAAACCCGCCATAGTTTGGTTATTGCAGCCGGAAAAAACCGGTTCAATCAAATTAAGCAGCCTGAATGTTGGCGGCTTGCTTGCCTTTAGGGCCGGTAGTAACTTCGAAAGAAACGCGTTGGCCTTCTTTCAATGTTTTGAAACCTTCCATGTTGATTGCAGAGAAGTGGGCGAACAAATCTTCACCACCTTCGTCCGGAGTAATAAAACCAAAACCTTTAGCGTCGTTAAACCATTTAACAATACCGGTTGCCATTGCACTTCCTATACTAAAAATAACAAAAAAATAACGAAAACAGCAAATATAGGCAAAGCGGACAACTTAAAAGTTTTGAGTTTCTCCAAACCATTATGCTTTATGCCGGGATGCCAAGCTCTGCTTAGGAAGGCTTTTTACCTATGTTAAGGAGTGTAGTCAAGTAGTGTTTGGGAAAAAAGCCGAAATTTATTAAAATAACGCAAAAAACAACATAAACCATATTTAAAATACCTGTAAAAATTAATATGAGCAAAGTTAATATCAAGCATAAAATTGAAAATGAAACCGTTAAGGAAAACATTCCTCCGCCTAAAAAAATCGGTGTGTTTTTATTGAATGACGACTACACCACGATGGATTTTGTGGTGCAGGTGTTGACCGAAATTTTCATGTTGCCGCAAGATAAAGCGGTAGCGGTTATGTTGCTGGTTCATCATGAGGGTAAAGGATTGTGCGGTATTTATACGCGCGATATTGCTTATACCAAACAACAGCAGGTGATGCAGTGGGCGAAGGCCGAGGGACATCCGCTGCAATGTATTATTGAGGAGGTTTAAATTAAATGATTTCCACCGAACTTGAGCAGATTTTTCAGTATATTTATACACATGCGCGGGAGAAAAAACATGAGTTAATCAGTTTGGAACATTTATTGCTGGCGCTTATCGAGCACAGTCAGGATGTGCGCAATGTATTGGAGCAATGCGGGGTAGACAGCGATATTTTGTCGCGTCAACTCGAGGAAAGTATTGAAGAAAATACACCTGAATTGCCGCAGCACCTGTTTGATCGAACCGAAACGCAACCTACCATTGGTTTCCAGCGTGTCGTGCAGCGGGCCATCATGCATGTACAGTCGGCCGATAAAAAGGAAGTATATCCGCTCGATATATTGGTTGCCTTGATGAGCGAGAGCGAAAGCCATGCCGTATATTTCCTGCAATTGCAGTCAGTAAGCCGTTACGATGTTTTGCGTTGCTTGGCTTACGGTACGGCATCTGAAAACCATCATGAAGATGGCAACGATTATTCGGACGATGGTTCTGCATCTTCAGAAAACAGTGATGCTTTGGACAACTATACCGTCAACCTGAATGCCGAAGTGAAAGCAGGGCGTATTGATCCTTTGATTGGCCGCAAGCATGAAATGGAGCGTTTGGTACAAGTATTGTGCCGCCGACGCAAAAACAATCCGATTTTAGTTGGAGAAGCCGGCGTAGGTAAAACAGCATTGGCTGAAGGATTAGCGTATCAGATTGTAAACGGCAGCGTGCCGGAAACTTTGGGTGGTGCAACGGTGTTTTCGCTGGATATGGGTTCCTTGTTGGCAGGAACTAAATATCGCGGTGATTTTGAGGCACGGGTAAAGGCCGTCTTAAAACAGCTTGCCCAGATTCCGAACGCTATTTTGTTTGTGGATGAAATTCATACTATTATCGGAGCAGGCAGTGTTTCAGGAGGAACGATGGATGCTTCGAATCTGTTTAAACCTGCTTTGGCCAAAGGTCAGTTGCGCTGTATCGGTGCCACTACTTACGACGAATACCGCACCATTTTCGATAAAGACCACGCCCTGAGCCGCCGTTTTCAAAAAATCGACATTGTCGAACCCAGCGTTGCTGAAACCGTGCAGATTTTGCGCGGCCTGAAACCGATGTTTGAAAGTTTCCATCAGGTGCGCTATACCGGTGGGGCATTGGAAGCGGCTGCCGAGCTTTCGGCCCGCTATATCAACGACCGCTTTCTGCCTGATAAAGCAATCGATGTGATGGATGAAGCAGGAGCCGCACAGCGGATTCTGCCAAAGTCCAAACAGAAAAAAGTAATTGGTAAGGCACAAATTGAGGCGGTAGTGGCAAATGTGGCGCGTATTCCGGAAAAAACCGTTTCGCATGATGACAGACAGGTGCTGCAATATTTGGGTCGTAATCTGAAAAACATGGTATTCGGGCAGGATAATGCCATTGATGCGTTGGTGGCGGCCGTAAAAATGGCACGTTCGGGTTTGGGGCAGCCTGAAAAACCCATCGGCAGTTTTCTGTTTTCCGGTCCGACCGGTGTCGGTAAAACCGAAGTGGCCAAGCAGCTTGCTTTTTCGCTCGGTGTGCCGTTGCAGCGTTTCGATATGTCCGAATATATGGAACGTCATGCGGTATCGCGCTTGATCGGTTCCCCGCCGGGATATGTCGGTTTCGAACAGGGCGGTTTATTGACCGAGGCCATCAGCAAGCAGCCGTTCTGCGTATTGTTGTTGGACGAAATCGAAAAAGCGCACCCCGATATTTTCAATGTACTGTTGCAGGTGATGGATTACGGCAGACTCACCGACAATAACGGTAAAAGCGCCGATTTCCGCAATGTAATCATTATCATGACTACCAATGCCGGTGCGGAAAGTTTGAGTAAGCCCGGAGTGGGATTTACACCGAAGCGTGAACGCGGCGATGAAATGCAGGCCATCAACAAACAGTTTTCTCCCGAATTCCGCAACCGCTTGGATGCCGTGATTTCTTTTGCTCCTTTGGATGAAGCCGTGATTGTCAAAGTGGTGGACAAATTCCTGCTCCAGCTTGAACAGCAATTGCTTGATAAAAAAGTGGAAGTTGAATTTACTCCTGCATTGCGTCAATATTTGGCGAAAAAAGGTTTTGATCCGCAAATGGGTGCCCGCCCGATGAACAGGCTGATTCAAGACAAAATCCGTAAAGCTCTGGCTGATGAGTTGCTGTTTGGAAAACTTGCAGACGGTGGATTTGTTAGGATAGACTGGCATATGGAAAAAGAAGAAGCCGTTTTAAGTTTTAAAAGGCCTTCCGAGAGTAAGAAAACAGTGGAAGTAGCTGTTTGATTGTTTTTTGGAGAGAGGCCGTCTGAAAATAAGTTTTCAGACGGCCTACGCTTATTGATTTTTTAATTTTGATAAAAAACTGCCGCTGTTTTGATAAAGCGGCAGTCTTTGCTACCAAACCGTTACAGGCTGTTGGTAAAGGTACGGGCGATAACGTCGCGTTGCTGTTCGGGAGTCAGTGAATTGAAGCGAACGGCATAACCTGAAACGCGAATGGTTAATTGCGGATATTTGTCAGGATTTGCCACGGCATCTTCCAATGTTTCACGGGTAAGTACGTTTACATTCAAATGTTGGCCGCCTTCTACTTTTGGGCGGACAGAAATGTCAACCGGAACCTCTTGGTAAGAAACTTCACCCAATGCAGACAAAGCAACTACTTCGTCTTCTTTGAATTTGCCGCCTTTAACGCACAAGCAGCGTACTTCTTTAGTATCTTCGTCGAGCAGCCAGAATGAGTTCAGCAGGGCTGAGTCGGCAGCTTGAGTAATTTGAATACCTTTGATCATGTTTTATCCTTTCTCGTGTTAAATTGAATTTAGTATTTAATTCATTAATTAGATAGAACATTGTATACCTCGCGTATGAATTTAAATTGACTTAAATCAAGTTACGGAGGGCTACACGGAATAAGCCGGGTAAATGGATAAAAAGTATATTAACTCGTTATTTGTAAATATTATTTTACTTTTCTGAATGGTTTTGTCGTTAAGTACGATTATTATGTAGATATTCCAGATTGCGTGAAATTATGTTACAAATATGCACGGATTTATAGATTTTTTGATTAAAGGTTAATATTGGTTAAGAGTTATGTAAAGTTGAAAAAGCAGCCGGTTTTTGTTTTGGTACTGCTATTGAGAACTTTTGGCGCTTAACGGTATTTTTGTATTCTGCGGAGTAATTAATTATGTTTTTTCTTCAATTTGCCATTGTTTTGTTGTGCATTTTGATGGGTGCCCGGGTTGGTGGTATCGGTTTGGGGGTTTTTGGCGGTATTGGTTTGGCCGTGCTCGCATTCGGTTTCGGCTTGCAGCCTACCAGCCCGCCTATTGATGTGATGTTGATGATTATGGCGGTGGTGTCCGCTGCTGCTGCCATGCAGGCTTCGGGCGGTTTGGATTATATGATTAAAATCGCTACGCGCATCCTGCATAAAAATCCAAAGTACATCACTTTTGTCGCACCTGCGGTAACTTATACTTTCACTGTATTGGCCGGTACCGGGCATGTTGCTTATTCGGTGCTGCCGGTTATCGCCGAAGTGAGCCGTCGTAACGGTGTGCGCCCCGAACGGCCGCTTTCTATGGCCGTAATTGCTTCTCAGTTTGCAATTGTTGCCAGCCCGATCGCTGCTGCGGTTGTTGCGTGTGTGGCTTACTTGGAACCGCAAAATATTACATTGGGCGATGTATTGAAAGTAACGGTTCCGGCAACAGTATTAGGTATTGCCCTGGCTTGCGTATTTGTAAATAAAATGGGTAAAGAGTTAAAGAATGACCCGCATTACCAAGCCCTTTTGAAAGACCCTGAATATTTGGCTATGAATAATGCCCAAGTTGATACAGGCGAGACTGAAGTAAGTAAAACCGCTAAAGTATCTTTGGGTATTTTCCTTTTTGCTGCGCTGTTGGTTGTGGTAATGGGGGCGATACCCGGGCTACGTCCGGTATTCGAGGGTAAACCGATGGGTATGGCGCATACGATTGAAATTGTAATGCTTTCTGCCGGCGCGTTGATTATTCTGTTTTGCAAACCGAACAGTGATGATATTACCAAAGGTTCTGTATTTCATGCGGGTATGCGTGCGGTAATTGCGGTATTTGGTATTGCTTGGTTGGGCGATACTTTGATGCACGGCCATTTGCCGGAAGTGCAGGAAGCTGTATCAGGCTTGGTGCAAACTGCGCCGTGGACTTTTGCCTTTGCGCTGTTTGTGTTGTCTGTGTTGGTAAACAGCCAAGGGGCTACCGTGGCAACTTTATTCCCGGTGGCGATTTCTCTGGGCGTACCTGCACCGATTATTATCGGTACGTTTGTGGCAGTAAACGGTTATTTCTTCATTCCGAACTACGGTCCGATTATTGCTGCAATTGATTTTGACAGTACAGGCTCAACCAAAATCGGACGCTTTATTTTTAACCACAGTTTTATGATTCCGGGTCTTTTGAGCATGGTATTCAGTTTGGCATTCGGTTTATTGTTTGCTGAGTTATTTTTATAATAAATCTGAAGTTCTTATGGTAAAAGAGGCCGTCTGAAAACTTTTCAGACGGCCTCTTTACTTTTGCATACTGTCAAGGTTTGACTTCTTTGCCGTTAATTTTCACACCGGTGAGTTTGAGATTGTAGGTTTTGCCGTCATCGGTGTAGCTGATTTGGGCTGGAATATTATTAAAATCCGGTGCAAACGCATAATTGACCGTACTGTCGCCGCGTTGGATACGGTATTTGTTGACTGTAGTTGTGCCGCCACCGATTTTATATTGCGAACTGCCCGCGCTGTTCAGGCTGCCGACGCGGTAGATTTTTTTGCCGTTGGTAATACGCAGGCCGGACGGGAGTTTGGCATCGTTGGCGGCAAGTTGCCATGCGAGAGTAAATAAATCCATCGTGATGCCGGAAGAGACTTCGGTTTTCTGTTCACCGGTTTTGCCGTAGGTAACTTGGCCGTTACCGAATTTGGCTTCCGCATAAGTTTTGCCGCCGCGCACATCTTTATAGTAGGCGGGTTTGAGCGTGTTGCCGGATACGGTGCCGCCGGACTCGAAGCGGATGCTGTATAGCGGCACTTTGATGCGCGATACGATTTTGTAGCTGTTTCCGCTTCGGGTAAAAGTCATGGTAGCGGGAATGCCGTAGCTGCCCGAATATTTGAGTTCGGCAGATTGGGGAAGCTCCGAGGCAAATACCGGTGAAGCAAATACGGCGGAAAGTAGGGTCAAATTTAATTTTTTCATGCGGTTTCCTTTCTCGGGAAATCAGGCCAGCAACGGTTGTTTTTCCGGACGGTGCCGCGGATTCATCACGCGGTTGCCGTTGATTTTCAGACGGCCTTCTACAAAATCGGCCACAGCCTGGGGCAGAAGGCGGTGTTCCACTTCCAATACCCGTGCGGCGATATTGTCGGCGGTATCGTTGTCGTAAACCGGCACGACACCTTGCGAAATAATCGGGCCGCAATCCAGCTCGGGCGTAACGAAATGGATGGTGCAGCCGGCAATCCGGCAGCCGGCTTCCAGCGCGCGTTCGTGTGTGTGCAGGCCGGTAAAGGCCGGCAGCAGCGAAGGGTGGATATTGATCAGGCGGCCTTCGTAACGGCGGCAGAACTCGGGCGTGAGAATGCGCATGAAACCCGCCAGCACCACCAAATCGGGGTGGTATGCGTCGATTTTCCGCATCATAGCCTGATCAAATTCAAGGCGGCTGCCGAAACTTTTATGGTTGAGACAGTCGGTGGCGATGCCGCGTTCCGTAGCCCAAGCCAAACCGGCGGCGTTTTCATTGTTGCTCAATACGGCGGCGATGCGGGCATTGGGAATTTCGGCATTGACGACGGCCTGCATGTTACTGCCGCGGCCGGAAATCAGGATAACGATGTTTTTCATGTTTAAACGGTATGGAAAGGATGGGTTAAGATATAAATCTACGGAAAAGGGTACGCAAGCAGGTTAGCTTGATTTAACAGCTTTTTAAAGTTATAGGCCGGAAATAGAGTGTTATTGTAGCTAAATATAGAGAAGGCCGTCTGAAAACTTTTTTCAGACGGCCTTTGTATATCATACGGATTTAATTCGATGCGAATGTGTTGCATTGGTTGATGTCGCCGCTTTTCAGGCCGCGTTTGAACCATGTCAGGCGTTGTGCGGACGAACCGTGCGTGAAGCTGTCCGGCACAACGTAACCTTGTGATTGCTGTTGCAGGCGGTCGTCGCCGACGGCTTCGGCGGCATTGAACGCTTCTTCCAAGTCGCCTTGTTCAAACAAATTGTCGTTGGCGGCGTAATGCGCCCATATGCCGGCGAAACAGTCCGCCTGAAGTTCGAGTTTGACCGACAAGGCGTTGGCCTGCGCTTTTCCGGCGGTTTGCTGTGCCTGATTCACTTGCGGCAATACGCCGAGCAGGTTTTGCACATGATGGCCGACTTCGTGGGCGATTACATAAGCGAAGGCCGCATCACCCGAAGCACCAAGCTTTTTGTGCATGTCTTCGTAGAAAGACAAATCCAAATAAACTTTGCGGTCGGCAGGGCAGTAAAACGGCCCCATGGCGGCTTGTCCCGTGCCGCAGGCGGTTTGCGTGCCGGCGGTGTAGAGCACGAGTGTGGGTGGAGCATAACGGCTGCCGTTTTTGGCAAAATACTCGCTCCATACGGTTTCGGTGCTGGCAAGCGTTACTTCGGCGATTCCTTTCAGTTGGGCTTCCAGTTTGCTGTCGAGTTTGGTTTGCTGCACGGCGGGGGAGCCGATGCCCGGGGTGCCGACTACGCCCGATAAGTCTACGCCGTAATATGCGCCGATCAATAAAATGATGATGCCGATAATGCCGGTGCCTTTGCCGCCCGGAATACGCCCGCCTTGGCCGCGGCGGTCTTCTACGTTTGAACTTCGTTTTCTTCCTTCCCAGCGCATGGTCGGATTCCTTTTGTATTGATTGTTGTGGGTATTATACGGTATCTGTTTGTTTTGCCGAACCGAACTGTTTTCAGACGGCCTCAGATAAGCTGTTCGCCCCAGTGCAGTTTCTGGCGCAGGGTTTTGTAGTATTGGTAGTCGGTGGGGTGTAAAACGCGTAGCGGGTGGCGGTAGCGGTGGATTTGGATGCGGTCGAAATTTTGTACGTCGACGAAAGACTGCCCGTCGAAATGAACGCGGGCATCACCGCTTTTGGTAATCAGGATTTCGATTTCGCAGGTGTCCGAAACGGCAATCGGCCGGTTGGTCATCGATTGCGGGCAAATCGGCACCAAAGTGAATGCGCGCAAACTGGCCTGCATAATCGGGCCGCCGGCAGCAAGTGCGTAGGCGGTGGAACCGGTGGGCGTGGATACAATCAGGCCGTCTGAACGCTGGGTATAAACGAATTCTTTATTGATAAAAACTTCAAATTCAATCATCTGGCCTGCACCGCCGCGGGAAAGTACTACATCGTTAAGTGCCAGTGAAGTAGTAATCATCTCGCCGTTACGTAACAGCGAGGTTTCCAGCAAAATCCGTTCTTCGGGCAGGTATTTGCCGGTAAGCATGCCGCTCAAGCCGTGTACCATGTTTTCGCGCGGCACTTGGGTTAAGAATCCCAGATGGCCTTGGTTGACACCGATAACCGGAACGCGGTACGGAGCCAGTTTGCGGGCAACGGACAGGAATGTGCCATCGCCGCCGAGCACGATGACCAAATCACATTTTTTGCCGAGGTTTTCCTTATCGGCAATGTGGCAGAGGGCTGCGTCTTGCACTGCCGCCGTATCGTCTTGAACGTTGGCTTCGTCAAGATAAATATCCAGTCCGGCGTTATGCAGGAAATTCACCAGAGTATGCAGATTTTCCTGAATGCCGGGCGTTTGCGGGCGGGTAACGATGCCGATGTGTTTGAATTGGCTGTTCATGGCGCAATCTGTTGCAGGTGTCGTAAATTTAGATTATAGCGGTTTTTCAGACGGCCTGAAAACGTATGTAGTCGGAAGGTCGGGTAAACATTTGGAATATGCCGGTAAACCTTCAGGCCGTCTGAAAATAATTCAGGAAGCCCTCGGGTACCGTGTTCAGATACTCAGTTGTTCCAACAGGGCCTGTTTCAGTGCAAGCTGGGTTTTCGGCGTGTCGAGTTCGAGGCTGTACAGCAGGAAGCTGTCTTCCACGCGCTCGTCTAGGGTAGTGATTTTGGCGTAGCGTACGCTGATGTTTTGGTCGGATAACACACCGGCCACATCTGCCAGTAGGTAGGGGCGGTTGACGGCGACAATTTCCAGCGTGTACCAGCCGGGAGCATCTTCTTCGGGTATCAGCAGCACGTTCGGCGTAATCGGTAGATGGCGGCTGCGGCGGCTGCGAGCCGTGCGGTATCCGTCGTTGTTGTTATTGGTATAACCGTGTACGAAATTATTCAATTCTGCTTCCAAGGCACTTTGGATATTGGGATAGTCAGCATAACCGTATTGTGGCGGTATTTGCACGATAAACGTATCGAGAATGTAGTTGTGTTCGGTAACGAAAGCGCGGGCGGTTAGGATATCCAAACCGTGACGGCTGAAAATACGGCATAAGCCGGCAAACAGGCGCGGGCCGTTGGGCATGAAAGCCATTACCTGAAGCGTATCGCTTTCGGGCAACAGGCGGCTGCGTATCTGCGGTTCTTCAAGGCAATGGACGAGGTTGGCGGTGTGCCACAGGATTTCCTGCAATTCGTGGCGCACGAAATAAGCCGAGCCGAGCGCGCGCCAAAGCTGCTTTTGTTGTTTTTCAGGAGTTCCCGTACAGGCAAGCTGGTCGGTTGCCCCCTGTTGGCGGCGACTGACGATAACGTTGCGGTTGCCGCTTTCCCCGGAAAAACGGCGTGCAGCGGCGTGAAACAGATTTTCCAACAAGCCGGCACGCCAGCCGTTCCAGAGTTTGGGGTTGGTGCCGCGTATGTCGGCCACGGTGAGCAGATAAAGCGCGGTTAAGCGTTCGGGTGTTTTCACTTTGCCGCAGAAATGGTTGATAACATCGGGGTCTTGGATGTCTTCTTTTTGGGCGGTGGCCGACATCAGCAGATGGTTTTCCACCAGCCACACCAGCAATTCGCTTTCTTCCGTGTCCAAAAAATGGTCGGCGGCAAAATCACATGCGTCGGCCATGCCCTGTACGGCATGATCTCCGCGCCGTCCTTTGGCAATATCGTGGAAAAACGCCGCTAAATAAAGCACATGCTGTTTGGGGAATGAGTGCATCAGCGCGGAAGCCGACGGCAGTTCGTGGCTGTGCGAATCTAACGCGAGGCGGCGCATGTTGCGCACCACCATCAGAATATGGTCGTCTACCGGATAAACGTGAAACAAATCGTGCTGGAGCAGGCCGACGATTTTTCCCCATGCGGGCAAATAACGTCCCAATACGCCGTATAGATTGAGAAAACGCAATATATGGGTTAAGCCGTCACCATTTTTGAAAAATCCGGCAAAACGCCGGCGGTTGGCGGGGTTGTCATAAAAACCACGGTTGATTTTGCGGGTGGCCGCCCACCATGCACGCAGGGTTTTGGGGGCGAGCGAAGTGAGATCGTTGCGGCTTCGCAGGATTTCGACGATTTTGAAAATATGTTCGGGGTGGTGTGCAAACAGCTCTTTATTTCTCACGGCAATCTGGTTGCCGACCTGATAATAATCTTCGTCTATGTCGTGTACCGAGCGCGGCAGCAGCGAATAAATACGCCCGCGCAGCATGGGCAGCAGAATGCCGTTGAGCTGTTTGACGATTTTGACAGCGCGGTAAAACACACGCATCAGCTTTTCGCTTTTGATGTGTTTTTCATCGTCCTGCCAGCCCATATTTTCCGCTACTTGGCTTTGCAGATCGAAAATCAAGCGGTCTTCGGCGCGGCCGGCAGCCAAATGCAGCTCGATGCGGATGGAGGCCAGCCGTTTGTGGCTGTTCATCAGCATGCCCGCTTCGGTGCGGGTAATCACGCCTTGGGCGATTAGTGTATGTATCGGTGCGTCCAAATCTTGCGCTTTGGCCAGCCACAAAATGGTATGGATGTCGCGCAACCCGCCGGGGCAGGTTTTGATGTTCGGTTCCAACACCGCGCCGGAACCTTGCGATTTGGTATGCCGCTGCTCCATTTCCAGCAGTTTGGATTCGATAAACGAGGCGGTATCGCGCTGCAAACTCAGACATTGCAACAAGCGGTCGGCCGCTCGGCGGTTGCCGGATAAAAAACGCGCTTCGAGCAGGGCGGTATCGCCGGTGATGTCGTCATGCACGCTGTCGCACAATTCTTCTATGCCGCCGCTTTTCACGGCCGGTGCGAGTTTCATGTCCCACAGAATCTGCACGAATTCGGTAATTTTTTCCTGCTCTTCGGACGTGAGCGGATCGGGCGACACCACGGCCAAATCCAAGTCGGAAAACGGATATATTTCTTCGCGCCCGAATCCGCCCGTGGCCAGCAGGCATAAATGGCTGTTGCCGAACAGTTCCTGCCACAACCTCGACAGCATTTTTTCTAATGCCTTGCCGTAACGCTCGAAAAACATCATCGGCTGGCGTTTGCTGCGGTAGGCTGCAACGGCTTGCTGCTTTTCCGATTGCAGCTCTTGAACGGCGGATTGAATCACGGTTTGCATGGCGGGTTTCCGTAGCAGGCCGTCTGAAAAGGTTTCAGACGGCCTCTGCAAGAGGGTTGGCGACTTTGTTATTATATCCGACTACACGGGGCGTTGTTGATGGCTCAAAAAGGCTTGAGGCCGTCTGAAAAGGTTTCAGACGGCCTCTGCACCCGATATGCTCAGGCTTTAGGAATAATCAAACAAATCCGGCTGCTTATGCTCGCTGGTAACGCGCACGTCGGTTTCGCCGTCGGCAAACATAATGTGCAGTTTTTGACCCTGCTTCAAAGCATGAGCGCTGCGGATGACTTGCCCGCGGCTGTTTTTAACCACGCTGAAACCGCGTTCCAAAATGTGCTGCGGCGACACGGCTTCGAGCAACGCGGCCTGTTTTTCAAGACGCTGGCGGTACAGCGCAAACAAAGACAGTCGGCTTTGCTGTAAGGCCGTCTGAAAACGTGCCACGTCGCGTTGTGCCGCAGATATATCGGGGCGCAGATGAATCAGGCTTTGTTGCCGGCGGGCAAGCTGCTGGACGTTGAAACGGTGGTTGTTGTGCATGGAAAAGCGCAGCGACTGCTGCAAGGCGGCAAGCTGGCCGCGCTGTTCGTTCAATTTGTGTTGAGGGTGGCGGATTTGGCGGGCGAACCAATCCACTTTTTGGCTGGCATCGTAATAACGCTGCTCCAATGCCGTTTTCAGACGGCCTTGTGCCTGCGCAAGCTTGTGCAGCGATTCCAAGCGGTTGGGGCTGACCAGTTCCGCCGCGCCCGTGGGCGTGGGGGCGCGCACGTCGGCGACAAAATCCGCCAGCGTGAAATCGGTTTCATGCCCCACACCGCTGATCACGGGAATTTCGCACGCCTCAATCGCCCGCACCACAGGCTCTTCGTTAAACGCCCACAAGTCTTCGATGCTTCCCCCGCCGCGGCACACGATTAACACGTCCGCTTCGGCACGCGCAGAGGCCGTCTGAATCGCTTGGGCGATCTGAAATTCGCTGCCCGCGCCTTGCACAGTGGTCGGGTACACAATCACGGGGATTTCCGGCGCGCGGCGTTTCAATGTGCTGACCACGTCGCGCAAGGCTGCTGCGGCAAGGCTGGTTACGATGCCGATGGCGCGCGGATGGGCGGGCAGCGGTTTTTTGCGTTCCGCCGCAAACACGCCCTCAGCCTGCAATTGGGCTTTCAGCTTTTCATAGGCTTCGTAAAGCTGCCCCAAACCTTTCAAGCGCACTTCGTTTACGGTGATTTGAAACTCGCCGCGAGCTTCGTAAATGCTGATTTTGCCGGTCAGCTCGATGTGGTCGCCTTCTTTCAGCGGTGCAGCCAATTTAGCTGCCGTGCCTTTAAACATGGCGCAGCGCACTTGGGCACGGCTGTCTTTGAGCGAAAAATAGTAATGTCCGCTGGCGGCGCGGGTAAGGTTGGATACTTCGCCCGCTATCCACAGTCCGAACAGGTTGTCTTCCAGCAGGCTTCTGGCTAAGGCGTTGAGTTCGGAAACGGAAATGGCGGCAGGAGCGAAAAGTTCGGACATGGCGGTTCGGGCGGTATCAATAAAGAGGGATTTGAATACAGCACTTTGAATACAGTAGATTAAGTATGCATTAAAACAATAAAGGCGGCAATCGCCGCCTTTATTTACTCTTGGCGTTGATGTACAACAGTAACTTTTGCCGAACCTAGTGAGTTTGCTTTGGTTAGGAAACCAACCCGGGCAGCCATGGATTCCGAAGTAATATTGGGCAGCTTGTCTATTTTTAAAGCAGTCAGGGTTATTTCATAGCGGTGTTTTCTACCTTTAGGAGGACAAGCGCCACCATAACCGGGTTTACCGAAATCAGTGCGGGTTTGTATTGCTCCGGCCGGCAAATTTTTTCCGTCGGCGGTGATGCCGGCCGGTAATTTATTAACATCGGCCGGAATATTGGCAACTACCCAATGTACCCAACCCAAACCTGTCGGAGCATCTCTGTCATAAATGGTAAGTACGAAGCTTTTAGTACCCTTGGGAGCGTTTTTCCAAGACAAGGCGGGGGAAATGTTTTCGCCGGTACAGCCGGAACCGTAGTCTGAACTTAAAACTTGTTGCTGACTGAAACGTCCATTTTTAATATCGTCTGCTTTCAGAGTGAATGCACCAGCTGCAAATGCAGATGAAGATAAACCGCTGATAATAACCGCGGTAAGTAATTTTTTATACATATAAAAGACTCCTTTAACATAGAAAATTGTAAGATAAAGAGGAAAGTAGCATAATATATCATGTTACTTTAAATTAATTACTCTAAATTAATCGCCGCCATTATACATAATAATAATAATCATTGTATATAGGACAAGGATATTATATTAGGTATATTAATAAAGCGATGGGATTGGGAAAGTCTAAATTGGAACTTTATTACTTTTATTTTAAATAAATATAGTTTCATCCCGTTTTTTTGGAGAAGAAGAAATCAGTACAAGTGATTATTTTTATAGATATATTCAAGGGATAAACCTATCTTTGAAAGGCGTTTGTGCCCAAAGGTAGTAGGGTAAGGTAAAATATTCTTAACGTGAATATTCCGAGAGTCCGTCTGAAATGCCCAAACTCTACCAAATCATCGAACGTCATTGGCAAACCCCCAATCCCGTACTGACTGTCTTACTGAAACCTTTGTCGTATCTGTTTCAGGCGGCCTCCACTATTCGTCGCGAACGTTATCGTAAAGGCCGTCTGAAAAGCGAAAAGCTGCCGGTGCCTGTTGTGGTGGTGGGTAACATTCATGCGGGCGGAGCGGGTAAAACGCCGGTGGTTTCCGCGTTGGTAGCAGGATTGCAGGCGCGTGGGATTAGGGTGGGCATCATCAGTCGCGGTTACGGCCGCAAGAGTGCGGCAGTGCATGTATTGAATGAAAACAGCACCGCGGACGATGCGGGCGACGAACCCGTGCTGCTGTACCGCCAAACCGGTGCGCCGACGGCCGTAGGCAGTAGCCGTGTGCAGGCGGGTAGGGCGTTGTTGGCGGCATTTCCGGATGTACAGGTGATTGTGGCCGATGACGGCTTGCAGCATTATGCTTTGCAGCGCGATTTGGAAATTGCAGTTTTTCCGTTTGCCGATATGGGCAGGCGTGATTTGGATTTACTGCCCAATGGCGGCTTGCGCGAGCCTTTTTCGCGGTTGCAGTCTGCGGATGCGGTGGTGGTGAGCGGCTGTAAAGGCGGTTTGGACAGAGCTTATTTCAGGCCGTCTGAAAACCTGTTTGCAAGCCGTGTGGAGGCAGGAGAGATTTACCGCCTGAACCGTTCGCATGAAAAACTGGATATTGGCGGTTTGACAGGCAAAAACGTGGCGGCGGTAGCGGGAATTGCCAAGCCGGAACGCTTTTTCGACACTTTACGTGGCATAGGCATTGCATTGGCGGAAACCCGTGCGCTGCCCGATCATGCCGATATTTCCACCGCCAAATTGCCCGCCGCCGATATTGTGCTGGTTACTGAAAAAGACGCGGTAAAATTTTCAGACGGCCTCGCGGAAAATGTGTGGGTGCTGCCTGTTTGTGCGATAATCGAACCTGATTTGGCGGCGTTCGTGGCAGGCCGTCTGAAAGACATCAGGGAGAAGTGATGAAGATGAAAAATAAATGGGCATTGGCCGCTACTTTGTGTTTGGCAGCAAGTTCGGTTTGGGCGGCGGAGGCAAGCAAGGCTTCGTTGGAAAAGCTGTTTGAAGTGCAGCAGTTCGATAAAATGCTCGATGAAATGAACAGGAATGTTCCTTCATTTGCCAAAGAGCAACTGCAATCGCAAGATTGGTTTAAACAAATTCCGGTCGCCAAACGCGATGCGGTGGCCGCTAAAATCAACCGGTATGCCGAGCAAATGGTTAAACAGATGAATACGCCGCAAATGCGTGCCGAAATCCGCAAGGTGGGCATTGAGGGCGGGGCGAAAGTGTTGACCCAAGAAGAAGTGGATGCATTGATTAAGTTTTACAGCTCACCCATCGGCAAATCCATCAATGCCAAAATGCCGCAATATTTGCAGGCGGTGATGGTGCCGATGAATAATCTGATGCAAAAACAGCTCAATGATTACCAACAGCAAAACGCGCCGTGCTTGAAACGCGAAATCAACCAGTTGATTTGCGGTAAAGATGAATGTAATTGAAAAGGTAAATAAATCGATGGAAAAGAAATTTTTGGATATTCTCGTCTGCCCGGTCAGCAAAGCACCGTTGGAATACAACCCCGAATTGCAGGAATTATGGTGCCGCCAAAGCAAGCTGGCTTATCCGATTAAAGACGGCATTCCTTACATGCTTGAAAATGAAGCCCGCCAACTCACTGAAGAAGAATTGCACGCATGACGGAATTTATCGTTTTGATTCCTGCCCGTTTGTCGTCTTCAAGGCTGCCGCTCAAAGCGCTGGCCGACATCCACGGCAAGCCGATGGTGGTGCGTGTGGCCGAACAAGCCGCCAAGAGTGTGGCAGTTCGCGTGGTGGTAGCAACCGACCATGCCGATATTCAGACAGCCTGCAAAACCCACGGCGTGGAAGTGGTGATGACTTCGGATAAACACGAAAGCGGCACCACCCGTTTGGCAGAAGCTGCCGAAAAGCTGAATTTATCTGCCGAAACCATCGTAGTAAACGTGCAGGGAGACGAGCCGCTGATTGCTCCCGAGCTGATCAATCAAACGGCAGAGGTGTTGGCGGAAAACGGCGCACCGATGGCCACCGCCGCGCATGAAATCAGTGATTTCGACGAATTCCTTAATCCGAATGTGGTGAAAGTAGTGCTGGCAAAAAACGGCAACGCCATCTATTTCAGCCGTGCGCCGATTGCTTATCCGCGCGATCTGATGCGCGAGGGCAAGTGCGAAGTGTCGAAAGAAACCGTGCCGCTGCGACACATCGGTATTTATGCCTACCGCGCCGGTTTTCTGAAAGATTATGCCGCCATGAGTGCATCGCCGCTGGAAAGCACGGAATCTTTGGAGCAACTGCGTGTGTTGTGGCACGGTCACCCGATTGCGGTAAGAGTCACCGCCGAAGCTCCCGCCGCCGGTGTGGATACGCAGGAAGATTTGGATAGGGTAAGGGAAGTGTTCCCGCAATAGTTTTAATGATAATGAAAGGCCGTCTGAAAGATAGTTTCAGACGGCCTTTTCGGTTGGTTCGTCAATCCCTTACGTACACCACTTCCACATCATAATCGTCGTCGTTCCAATCGTCGTCTTCATCGTTGCCGATTTTTTCCTGCCACTCTGCTTCATGGCTCAAAGAAGAATCCAAACCGGCTTCCAAGCGTAATACCGAAAGCAGGTGATACATATCTTGCGGAATCGGCGCTTCAAACGACACCGTTTCGCCGGCGGCGGGATGGATAAAGCTCAAACGGTAAGCATGCAGAGCTTGGCGCGCCAAACCTTTTACTGCTTCTTTGGCGGTGCCGGAACACGAATGGCGCGGATTGCCGTAAACAGGATCACCGGCCAGCGGATGATTGGCTTCGCGCATATGCACGCGGATTTGATGGGTGCGGCCGGTTTCGAGCGAACATTCGATGTAGCTGTGGGCAAGATAACGCTCAAGCACTTTAACGTGGGTAACGGCCGGCTTACCGCCGAATTTGACTACGGCCATTTTCAGGCGGTTGTGCGGGTCGCGGCCGATTAAAGTATCGATTTTACCATCGAAAGGCACGATGCCGTTGGCTATGGCGCGGTAGATGCGCTTTACCGTGCGTGCCTGAAGCTGCTGTACCAATGCGTTTTGCGCAGGCAAGGTTTTGGCAACTACCATCAGGCCGCTGGTGTCTTTGTCCAATCGGTGCACGATGCCGGCACGCGGAATCTGGCTTAATTCGGGGCAATGCGCCAACAGGCCGTTGAGCAGCGTGCCCGTCCAATTGCCGGCTGCCGGATGCACCACCAAGCCGGCAGGCTTGTTCAGCACGATTACCGAGTCGTCTTCATAGATAATGTCCAAATCTATTGCTTCGGGTGTGAAAGCGAGGTTTTCTTCGCTGGGGCGTACGGTTACGTCGATGAATTCGCCGCCTATCATTTTGTCTTTCGGCTGAGCGGGTTTTCCGTTAACCTGCACGCTGCCTTCTTTAATCCACGAAGTGAGGCGGCTGCGGGAATAATCGGGCAGCATTTTTGCCAGCACTGCATCTAAACGTATACCGGCAAAATCGACAGGAACGGTTAAATTAATGCAACTTTCTGTATCAGGGGCTGCCGAAAATTCTAAATCATCGTTATAATCGGCTTCATTTTCAAAGGAAGAGTTCTGCATGAAAAAAATTCTTTTAGTAGTTGCTTTAGGTTTTGCCTTGGGCGGTTGCGCTTCCACGGGTACGGTCGATAAAGATGCCCAGATCACTCAAGATTGGACGGTGGAAAAACTGTATGCCGAAGCTCAAGACGAATTAAACAGCAACAATTATACGCGAGCCGTTAAATTATATGAAATTTTGAAATCGCGTTTTCCCAACGGACGTTATGCGCAACAGGCACAGTTGGATACAGCCTACGCCCACTATAAAGATGATGAGCCGGAAAAAGCACTGGCGGCCATCGACCGCTTCCAACGCAACCATCCGCAGCATCCCAATATGGATTACGCTTTGTACCTTAGAGGTTTGGTGTTGTTTAACGAAGATAAATCTTTCCTAAACAAGTTGGCTTCGCAAGACTGGTCCGATCGCGACCCTAAAGCCAACCGTGAAGCGTATCAGGCTTTCTCGCAGTTGGTTTCCCAATACCCCAACAGCAAATATGTAGGCGATGCTACCGAGCGCATGACTAAATTAGTTGATGCCTTGGGCGGCAACGAAATTTCCGTAGCCCGCTATTACATGAAGCGCGGTGCTTACTTGGCTGCGGCTAACCGTGCACAAAAAGTGGTGCAGCAATATCAAAACACCCGTTTTGTGGAAGAATCGCTGGCTATTATGGAGCTGGCTTACCGCCGTATCAACCAACCCCAATTGGCAGACGATGCCCGCCGTGTTTTGGAGAAAAACTTCCCCAAGAGCCCATATCTGCAAAAAGAATGGCGTTTGGACGGTATACCTTGGTGGCGTTATTGGAAGTAATGGAAATGAAGCCGGTGTGATAAACATTAAGGCCGTCTGAAACACTTGTTTCAGACGGCCTTTGCTTGTAAAAGGCAAACATGACCCCATGTGCGGTAAAAATATTCGAGAGAATCTTGTCATGAATTTAGCAGATCATTTTCTGGTAGCCATGCCTTCGATGGACGACCCGTTTTTCGAAGGCAGTGTGGTTTATTTATGCCAACACGATGAAAACGGCGCGATGGGCATTGTCATCAACAAGCCCTCGCCGGTAACGATGGATTTGATTTTTGCTGCTGCCGATACCCATATCCCCGACCGTTTCCAAAACGAATGGGTAATGATGGGCGGGCCGGTGCAGATAGACCGTGGCTACGTGGTGCATACGCCTGTGGGAGAATGGCAGAGCAGTTTGGTGGTAAACAGCGACGTTGCCTTAACCACTTCGCGCGATATTATTGAAAATCTCTCAAGGCCCGATGCGGTGGATAAGGCCGTTGTCAGCATCGGATATGCAAATTGGGAAGCAGGCCAGCTTGAGCGCGAGTTGGCGGAAAATGCATGGTTGACCGTGCCTGCGGACATGCATATTTTGTTTGATTTGCCTTATGCCGAGCGGTACGAAGCCGCGTTTGCCAAAATCGGCATCAACCCCAGCCTGATTATGAACGGGGCGGGGCATGCTTAAAGCACCGCACGGCACAACGTTGGCATTTGACTTCGGCGAAGTGCGTATCGGCGTGGCGGAAGGCGATGCCGAAGTAGGCACGGCGCACCCGCTTGCCACCGTTGCGGGAGAGGGCAATGATGCCAAATTTGCCGCGATTGCCAAATTGGTCGACGAATGGCAGCCGGTGCAGTTGGTGGTGGGGCTGCCTGTTCATGCCGACGGAACCGAGCACGAGCTTACCCGCTTGAGCCGTAAATTCGGCCGCCGTTTGCAGGGGCGGTTTCGGTTGCCGGTTTATTGGGTGGACGAGCGGATGTCGTCACTCTATGCCGAAAGCCTGTTGGCGGAAGCGCAAGTGTTCGGCCGCAAACAAAAACAAGTTTTAGACCAAGTGGCCGCACAAGCTATTTTGCAGAGTTTTTTCGAAGGTGGTGCAGCCGAATATTTTAACGGCGGGGAAACCAGTTGAAAATTAAATGGAGGCCGTCTGAAAACAAGGTTGCAGCTTTGCCAGAACTCTGTTTTCAGACGGCCTTTCTCATGTGGTGATATTCACTTGGCACACCAGATTCCGTTTGGAGTCCGCTCTTGTTTCACGTTATAATTCTTTTTCAGACGGCCTAAAGCAACACAGGCCGTCTGAAAACGTATCTAACCTGAGCCAAAGCCCGCCTGAAACCCTAACCATGCACATATATTCAGCTTGTGTGCATCATTAGTGTTTTAGCGGCTGCGGCTCTTCTTGAAAGGAACGAAATGTTCAACAAACACGTTAAATCTTTCCAATACGGCGAGCACACCGTTACCCTCGAAACCGGCGAAATCGCCCGTCAAGCCGCGGCAGCCGTGAAAGTTTCTATGGGCGACACCGTGGTTTTGGTGGCCGTTACCGCCAATAAAGACGTTAAAGAAGGCCAAGACTTTTTCCCCTTAACCGTTGACTATCTCGAGCGCACTTACGCTGCGGGTAAAATCCCCGGCGGTTTCTTCAAACGCGAAGGCAAGCAGAGCGAAAAAGAAATCCTCACCAGCCGCTTGATCGACCGCCCCATCCGCCCGCTGTTCCCCGAAGGTTTCTACCACGACATCCAAATCGTAGCGATGGTGGTTTCGGTTGACCCCGAAATCGATTCCGACATCCCCGCCATGATCGGCGCGTCTGCCGCGCTGGTGTTGAGCGGCGTGCCGTTTGCAGGCCCGATCGGTGCCGCGCGCGTGGGTTATGTGAACAATGTTTATGTGCTGAATCCGACTAAAGCGCAACTGGCGAAATCGCAAATGGATTTGGTGGTTGCCGGTACGCAAAAAGCCGTGCTGATGGTGGAATCCGAAGCGCAAGAGCTGCCCGAACATGTGATGTTGGGCGCGGTGGTGTACGGTCACGAGCAAATGCAGGCTGTAATTAACGCCATCAATGAATTTGCCGACGAAGTCAACCCCGAAGTGTGGGATTGGAAACCTGCCGAAACCAATGCCGAATTGGTAGAAAAAATCCGCGCAATCGCAGGCGAAACCATCGGCGAAGCGTTCAAAATCCGCCAAAAGCAAGCCCGTTCTGCCAAGCTCGACGAAGCATGGAATGCGGTTAAAGATGCGTTGATTACCGAAGAAACCGACACGCTCACCGCCAACCAAATTAAAGGCATTTTCAAACAACTGGAAGCCGATGTGGTGCGCGGTCAGATTTTGGACGGCCAACCGCGTATCGACGGCCGCGACACCCGCACCGTGCGCCCGATCAACATCCAAACCGGCGTATTGCCGCGCACCCACGGTTCCGCCCTGTTTACCCGCGGCGAAACCCAAGCTTTGGCAGTAGCCACTTTGGGCACCCAGCGCGACGAGCAAATCATTGATGCCTTGAGCGGCGAATACACCGACCGCTTTATGCTGCACTACAACTTCCCGCCGTACTCTACCGGCGAAGTGGGCCGTATGGGTGCGCCGAAACGCCGCGAAATCGGCCACGGCCGTTTGGCCAAACGCGCGCTGGTTGCCGTGCTGCCTTCGCCGGAAGAGTTCAGCTACACCATGCGCGTGGTTTCCGAAATTACCGAGTCTAACGGCTCGTCTTCTATGGCTTCCGTGTGCGGCGGCTGTTTGAGCCTGCTGTCTGCCGGTGTGCCGCTGAAAGCACACGTTGCCGGTATCGCCATGGGCTTGATTTTGGAAAACAACAAATTCGCCGTGTTGACTGACATTCTAGGCGACGAAGACCACTTGGGCGATATGGACTTTAAAGTAGCCGGTACCACCGAAGGTGTTACCGCACTGCAAATGGACATTAAGATTCAGGGTATTACCAAAGAAATCATGCAGATTGCTTTGGAGCAGGCCAAAGAAGCGCGCTTACACATTCTGGCGCAGATGAAAGAAGCCGTTGAAGGCCCGCAAGAGCTGTCGCAACACGCTCCGCGCCTGTTTACCATGAAGATCAACCAAGACAAAATCCGCGATGTGATCGGCAAAGGCGGCGAAACCATCCGCAGCATTACCGCCGACACCGGCACCGAAATCAATATTGCCGAAGACGGCACGATTACCATTGCCGCCACCACTCAGGAAGCGGGCGATGCGGCGAAAAAACGCATCGAAGAAATTACCGCCGAAGTGGAAGTGGGCAAAGTGTACGACGGCACGGTATTGAAGCTGCTTGATAACAACGTCGGCGCCATCGTTTCCGTAATTCCGGGCAAAGACGGCTTGGTACACATCAGCCAAATCGCCCACGAGCGCGTGAAAAACGTGAGCGACTACCTGCAAGTCGGCCAAAACGTGAAAGTGAAAGCTCTGGAAGTGGACGACCGCGGACGCGTGCGCCTGTCGATGAAAGCCTTGATCGAAGCGCCCGAACGCGAACCGCGCCAAGAGCAACCGGTAAGCGGCGAATAAGCGTTTCACCGCATAAAGGCCGTCTGAAAATCATTCAGACGGCCTTGTTTCCATCTATTTCTTTATTGAGGCCGTCTGAAAAAACGGCAAAAGAGAACAATCATGCATACAGAATCCGTATTGGCCGTTTTGAAAATGCTGCAAAACCAAATCTGTGAAGCCTTGGAAGCGGAAGACGGCGAAGCCTGTTTCGTAGCCGACCAATGGCAAAGCAAACTCGGTAGCGGCGAGAGCCGCGTATTGAAAAACGGCAAGGTATTCGAGCAGGCCGGTGTTAATTTTTCCCATGTGAAAGGCGATGCCATGCCCGCATCCGCCACCGCACACCGCCCCGAATTGGCCGGCGCGCGCTTCGAAGCGATGGGCGTGTCGCTGGTTATTCATCCGAAAAACCCCTATGTGCCCACCAGCCATGCCAATGTGCGCTTTTTTATCGCCTATCCCGAAGGCAAAGAGCCGGTGTGGTGGTTCGGCGGCGGCTTTGATTTAACACCGTTTTATCCGTTTGAAGCAGACATTCTGCATTGGCACCAAACCGCCGCCGCCGTGTGTGCGCCTTTCGGCGAAGATGTTTATCCGCAATACAAAAAATGGTGCGACGAGTATTTTTATCTCAAGCACCGCGGCGAAACGCGCGGCGTGGGCGGGCTGTTTTTCGACGACTTGAACCGCTGGGATTTCGATACCTGCCTGAATTTCATCCGCGCCGTCGGCGAAGGCTATATCGAAGCCTACCGCCCCATCGTTGCCCGACGCAAAGATACCGCATACGGCGAGCGCGAACGCCAATTCCAGCTTTACCGTCGCGGCCGCTATGTGGAATTTAATTTGGTGTGGGACAGAGGCACGCTGTTCGGCCTGCAAAGCGGTGGGCGCACCGAAAGCATTTTGATGTCGATGCCGCCGCTGGTGCGTTTTGAATACGCCTACGAGCCGGAAGCAGGCACGCCCGAATCGCGCTTAAACGAATTTCTGAAACCGCGCGATTGGTTGGAAGAATTGGCTTAATTAATGTGGAAAGGCCGTCTGAAAAAGTTTCAGACGGCCTGTTTCATTATGGCGGATAGGGGGAATACTGTTATTTTTCCCTTTTTAAATCTATCAATCTCGTACCGGCCAGATAATCGTATAAGAATTGACGGTCAGGGTTTAACAGTGCGAACCCCCATGGCAGAATCCACCAAATCAATGCTGCACCGAATGCAGGTTTGGGTGGAATACCGAGCAAGTGGCGCAAAGCGGCATAAGCCAGCAGGGGTATAAAAACAATAAACACGCATGCCCACATAAAACGCAGGCGTAGTTGCGGCAGCGGCGGGCGGGTGCGGTGAAAATTGGTCAGGCCGATTTTCCAGACGCGCATAGGCAGCGTTTGCCCCTGTTTGTGCCAGTTTGCCTTGAAATAGAGCCACCATGCGCCAAGCAGCAATAATGTGGCGGCGAGGCTGGCAAGGATCGGGGAAACTGCCTTTAACACCATCGCTACGGTACCAGCGAGCAAAGAGGCAACAGCGGTAACGGCACCGATAAGCAGGGCTTCGTAAAGCATGGCAGCTAAACGGCGTTTAAGCGGGGCGGAGGGGAAATCAGGCATGATGAACTTGTTTGAAAAGACTGTACCGATATTAACAGAAACCGTGTTGTTTGGGCAGGCTGGCTCGTCGGCTTGGGGCAACAGCAGTTGAACGGAAGAAGGGCGGTCAGGATTTTTCAGACGGCCTTTTGTGTTCACAAAGGCTGTTGCAGCCGGTTAGGTGCGCGTAAAATAGTCATTCGGTTGTTTAATTTTAATAAGGATAGGGCCGGAACCTTGGCGAAATTAACATTTGTAGGGTCGTACCGTATCATTTACGGCTTGCCAGCTTGTTTATTTGGTTAATATACAGACGTTTTTTTAATGATGCTCATATCCGGCCGTCTTAAAATATCCTGAAACAGAAAGAAAAACATGAATAAGCCGTTTGATGTCGCCGTTATCGGCGCAGGCCCTTCGGGTTCGGTTGCCGCCGCATTGCTGCTCAAAAAGGGATTCAGCGTATGCGTGTTGGAAAAACAGCATTTTCCGCGCTTTGTGATCGGCGAAAGCCTGCTACCGCATTGTATGGAAATGCTTGAGGAAGCGGGATTTTCGGATGCCGTAAAAGCCGAGCCGTCGTTTCAGTTTAAAAACGGTGCGGCTTTTACCTGGGGCAAGCGCTATACTTATTTTGATTTTACCGACAAGTTTTCAGACGGCCCCGGCACCACTTTTCAAGTGCGCCGCGCCGTGTTCGATAAAATCTTGATTGACGAAGCCGCCAAGCAAGGTGCGGAGGTGCGTTTCGGCCACGGTGTTACCGCGTTCGACAACAGCGGCGATGCGGCGGTTTTGAGCGTGGCAACCGATAAAGGCGAACAATATGAATTGCGGGCACAGTTTGTGTTGGATGCCAGCGGCTACGGGCGGGTGCTGCCGCGCCTGCTTGACTTGGAAACGCCTTCCGACCTACCGCCGCGCATCGCCCATTTCACCCATATCGACGACAATATCGACAACCCTAAATTCGACCGCAATAAAATCCTGATCACTACCCATCCCGAACACCGCGACGTATGGCTGTGGACGATTCCTTTCGGCGACAACCGCTGTTCCATCGGTGTGGTCGGCCTGCCCGAAACATTGGTCGGCGATGCGGAAACCGTGCTGAAAAAATTTGCCCTCGAATGCCCGATGCTGGCTGAAATTCTGGATAAAGCCGTGTGGGAAAACGAATTTCCGTTTCGCAGTATCCAAGGCTATTCCGCTAATGTAAAAACTTTATACGGCAAGCATTTTGCTTTGTTGGGTAATGCCTCCGAGTTTCTCGACCCCGTGTTTTCATCGGGCGTAACCATCGCCATGCATTCGTCTAAGCTGGCGGCCGATTTGCTCGGAAAGCAGCTTAAAGGCGAAATTGTCGATTGGCAGGCCGGATTTGCCGAACCGCTGATGCTGGGGGTGAACACTTTCCGCACTTATGTTACCGGCTGGTATAACGGCCGTTTCCAAGACGTGATTTATGCCGAAAACCGCAATTCCGACATCAGCCGAATGCTGTCGTCGATTTTGGCGGGTTACGCGTGGGATACCGAAAACCCTTATGTGGCGAAGTCCGAACGCCGTTTGGATGCTTTGGCCGAATTGGTAGGCGAAGCAAAACAGCATTAATAGGATATAAAATCGTGCAGGCCGTCTGAAATTTTCAGACGGCCTGCTTGTGTGATTATTCGTACCGTGCGACGGTTCGGTTGCTTCACTATATAATGGCTGCCATGAAACAGATTACTTCAGCCCATAACGAACAACTCAAGCATCTTTCCAAGCTGCTTTCTCAAGCCAAAGCGCGGCGCGAACACAGGCAAACGGTACTGGAAGGCGTACATCTTTTGCAAGCCTATTTACAGGTAGGCTTGCCCGTGCAACAGGTTTATGTGCCTGAATCTAAAGTGCATCAAACCGAAATCGGCGAATTGTTGGCATTATTGCCCGAGGGTGCCGTTACGGTGGTAAGCCATGCCGCTTTGTCGAAAATCACCAGTCTTTCCGAGGCGGAAGACGTGATGGCTCTGATTGTGGTTCCCGAACCGCCGACATTGCCGAAGCAGGGCGATTGCGTGGTGCTGGAGCGCGTGCAGGACCCCGGCAATGTCGGCACGATTATCCGCAGTGCTGCGGCTTCGGGGGTAAAACAGTTGGTTTTGAGTGCGGACTGTGCCGATGTGTGGTCGCCGAAAGTATTGCGTTCCGGCATGGGCGCACATTTTTTACTCGATATTTTTCCCCGTGTCGATTTGCCGCAATGGTGTGCGGATTACTCCGGCAAAATCTGGGCGACGGCTTTGTCGGAACGCAATAATCACAGCCTTTACGGGATGGATTTGCGCGAACCTGCGGCATGGATATTCGGCAACGAAGGCAGCGGCATCAGCAGGCAACTGCTGGCGCAAGTGAATGGTTGCGTGAAAATTCCTATGACCGGGCAAACCGAATCGCTGAACGTGGCAATGGCGGCAACGGTGTGTTTGTTCGAGCAAATGCGCCAACGGCTTCAAATAAAGTCCGTTTAACCCAAAATCATTCTTTTCAGACGGCCTTATATTAGAATTTCCAAAAAAGACTTAATATAAGGAATAACCATGCAATTGCGACCGTTTGATGAAGCCTCTCTGCAAAGGCTGTCCGAGTTGCTTGATGCCAAAGCGGAAACCGCCAATACCATGCGTTGCGACGAAGTGCAGGCATACATGATGGCACTGCTTTCCGGCCCTGACGATTTGAATACATCCGAATGGCTGCCGGAAGTCGTCGGTGATGAAAGCCTGTTCAGCCAAGAAGAATGCGATGAAATCGAATCGCTGGTGATGAGTATGGTGTTGGACATGCGTATGAAGTTTCAAGAAAAAATGCTGCCTGATTTATGGCTGTATGAAGATGCGGCGGAGCATCCCGATTTCCATACTTGGTGTAATGCCTACCTTTATGCGCTTGATGTTGTGCCTACCGATTGGTTTGAAACCATCGACGATGAAGAATTTGAAGATTTGTTTTACCCGATTATGGCGTTGGGTGGCATTTACGACGAAGACGAAAACGGCGAAATGGTACTACACCTTACCAATAGGGAGCTGACCCAGCTCGAATCCGAACTGCCGCATGTGTTGTTGGATATTTATCACTACTGGCAAAGTGTGATTAATAAACCGAAAACCATACGCCGCGAAAGTGAAAAAATAGGCCGCAACGATCCGTGTACGTGCGGGAGCGGTAAGAAGTATAAGACTTGCTGCGGTAAAGGTGCCGCCGATGGCAGCCGGTTGATTTGAAAAACATAAGAGGCCGTCTGAAATATTTGTTTTCAGACGGCCTCTTTAATTCGGTATCGCAGCAGCAAACCGCGAAAGCCGTTTATCAACCTAAGACTTCCTGAACTTTTAAAATATCATCCAAAGTAACATCGGATTTGATACCTTCGAATTTTATCGAATTGTGATAAGTTTGGCCGTCTTTCATACCGCGGAAAGATAAAACATGCTCTTCCTGATCCCATTCCAGAAAGTGCCGTTTTTTATCCAGCAGTTCGGTAAACACCAATTTGTCTTGGTCGAAATTGAAGTTGACGATAGTATCGTGGCCGCTGTCGCTGTTGGTAACGAACACGTAACTGTCTTTTCCCGCACCGCCGAATAAATAGTCGTCGCCGGCTCCGCCGATCAATATGTCGTTGCCCGCTTCGCCAAGCAGGGTATCGTTACCGCCGTTGCTGCTGTGGTCGAGCAGTCGCGACCAGTTTTCTTCAATGAAATAACGTACGGCATGGTCGTTTGTACTGCCGAGATGTTCGCCGACATAGCTTTTCAAGGCGTGGAAGGCATCGCTGCCGTCTTCCGCTTTGAAACCCAGCCCAAACGTGCTGATGTTGTCGCCGAATAAAATATCGTTGCCGTTATTGCCTTCCAGAGTATCGTGGGTAGCTTTAACGGTATAGATTATTTTTTCACCGTTGATTTCCAATTCGGCACTATTGCGCATATCGCCGATTAAAACATCTTTACCCATATTGCCTTGCAGCTCGGCATTCTCTCCGCGGGCGTTGTTGCCTGTTTCCAATCTGTATTCGTAAGGATTGCCGGCGGTATCGTTTACGCGGATAGATAATACGGAGTCATCATAATCCGGCTCTCGCGGAAAGGAGCGACGGATACCGGGAGCAAGCTGGGTGGTAGAATAGTAAACAATATCGGGGACACGTCCGGTGAAATCGGCAAGAGGGGTGAATGTATAGCGGTCGTTTTCAATTTTGATGGTGCCCACATCATCGATGTCTATCGATTCTCCAACACGGGCATGTTTTCCTGCCACGGAAAAAGAAGTGATGCGCGGCGAAGCGGCGCGGGAATCGGGATGTAGGTTATCGAATAGAGAACCGGTAATTTCTTTGCCTTTGACGGTCCAAACATTTTCATCTTCATCAATCATAATCACACCGCCGGGTTTGCGGCCGACACTGATGTGAAACAGCTCTGATGCAAGATTGCCGTCGGCATCGATGGAAGCTACGTTGATAACATGGTTGCCGGGAGGAAGGTTGTCGAGCTTGTAGGAAAAGTTGCCGTCTTCATCAATTGATTGTGTGATGTTTTTCATATTGTGGCCGGGTTTTTCATAGCCTGTGCTGATGCGGACCACTTTACTGCCCGGTTCCACTTGTCCTTTGATTTCCAAATTGTTGGAATAGCTGTGCCATGCGTTTTCATTGTCTTTGATAACGCCGCTGTCGGAAATAATATCGATTTTCTGATTGTTTCCGTCCAAATATCCTGTCATTTCCGTCGTGGTTACGTTACCTTGTTTATCGAATGTTTTTAATTCGGCACGGACGTTGCCGCTGATTGATGACGGAATGTTCAATTCTGCTGAAAAAGTGCCGTCTTTATTAATGTTGTTGGGCGATACTTGAGAATGTTGTTCGAATATTTTGTTGTTTTTATCTCTTTCAGGGCTGTAAACGTGAATTTCGATTCTGTCGGTTTCCGAGGAAACTTGACCGGTAAGTTTAAGCATCCCGTTATTGGATTTGAATTCTTTATTGTCAATGTCGCGGCTTTCGGCACCATTGATTCCCAACCATTGTTTTATACTCATCATCCATTCTCCATTTTGTGAAAAATAATAAAGTTAAATTTAGCGGCAAAGGGTGTTTTTTCCTTTGTATGCATGAATAAGGTGGATCGGTAAAAATATTTCTAGTGAGTATGGCTTTATATTTTTCTGAATCTGTAAGTAAATATTTGTTTCAATATTTACGATGTGTACGTGTTAAAGAGTGCTGACGGTAGTGAAAGTTCTGCTGCCTTGCCGGTTTGATGCAGATTGCCGTTATTGAGTGGAGATGGGGGCCGTCTGAAATATTTGTTTTCAAACGGCTCTTTTATTTTTTGAACGGGATTTGTTTCCGGCTGTCTGAAAAAGGGGGCGACATTTATGTAAGTTTTAACGGAAAGGTACGTCCATTTCTGTATGTAGATTTTTCAACAGACGATTAGGTAATTAAATGGAAAAACTGATTCAAAAATTCCGACAATCGGATTTTGATATTTTTGCTCTTCGTGCCGGTGTGTTTCTGGTTTTTTTAGTTTACGGCATTTTCAAATGGATGCAGTTTGAAGTGGACGCTTTGGAAGCTATGCTGCCGAAAACTTGGTTGGTTTTTCTTTATCCGCTTCTAGGCGCGCATGGTGTCAGCTATCTGCTCGGTGTTGTAGAAGGCGTGGCTTATATTTCTTTGTTTCTGGGCTTTTTCAAACCGCGTTTGAGTATTATAGGAGATATTTTAGTCGTCGTTACCGGCTTTGTTACCTTAAGCCTGTTGCTGCAGCTCGGTTTTAATGGTTTCGTTTTCAAAGATGTGATGCTAATAGGTGCCGGTTTGGTGCTGTTGAAACATGATTTGAAAAAGCCGACATAAAAATAGGTTATCCGTTTTTTACTATGAAGGCGATTATTTAGTTAATACCGCCAGCCGGTGGTATTTCCAGTATATTTTCATTATGTATGAAGATAAAGGCCGTCTGAAACAGATTAATGTTTTCAGACGGCCTTTGCTATGAGGCGGTTATCTGCAAAGCCGCGATAATACGGTTGCGCAACCAGCGGGCGGCAGGAGCGATTTCGCCGGACAGCATACCGATTTCACCGATTTCCGAATCTCTCAATACATCTGCTGCCGCACCATGCAGCCATACGCCGCCGCATACCGCTTGCTCCGTGTCGATACCTTGAGCCAGCAGGCTGCCGATGATGCCGCTTAATACGTCGCCGCTGCCTGCGGTAGCCAAGCCTGCGTTGCCGCTATGGTTGGTGTAAAGATTGCCGTAGGGGTTGCATACCAGCGTTTGACGGCCTTTCAGTACAGTATAGGCGTTGAAATTGCTGCTGATGCGGTGTGCGGCAGCAGGGCGGTCGGCTTGCACTTCGGCAGTAGAAATACCGAGCATACGGGCGGCCTCGGCAGGATGGGGCGTGAGCACCAAAGCGCGGCGTTGTTTCGCTTTTTCTGCTGATTCGGGATGACGGGCCAATAAGGTAAGTGCATCGGCATCAAGCAGCAGAGGGGTTTCGGTATGCGCGGTTAATCCGGTGTGCAGAGTAGTAAGTGCATTTGCGTCCAAACCCAAACCGCAACCGATTACCCATGCACTGACATCATCGCGTTGCTGCAATATCGGCGCGGTGGCAAGCATAATTTCAGGGCGTTCGGGAATAACAGGTAAAGGCAGGGCGGGTTGATTAAAACCCGCCCACACTTTGCCGCAGCCGGTATAAACGGCCGCCGTTGCTGCCAGAACAACCGCACCGCTCATACCTGTGGCCCCGCCGATAATGCCCAGCGTGCCGTGCGTACCCTTATGGCTGTTTTCGTCGCGGAGGCTGAATACTTGCGGAAACCGTAAGGCCGTCTGAAACTGCGTGTCGAAATCCAAAGTTTGATAAGCGGCGGAAAACATAATGATTCCAGAATACAAATTGGTTACAATAACCGGACACAAACCATCATAAATGAAAGTAATATATGAAGCAAAAATTAAAAGTATGGGATTTACCCACACGTATATTTCACTGGACGCTGGTTCTGGCGATTGCCTTTATGTGGTATAGCGCAGAAACAGGCGGAAACATGTTGTTGTGGCATTTGCGCGTAGGGCTGTTGATTCTGGGGTTGGCCGTATTCCGAGTGTGCTGGGGGCTTTGGGGGAGCGATACCTCACGGTTTTCTGGCTTCGTCCGTGGCCCTGCACAAATTAAACGCTATATCCGCGGCGAAATTACCGAAAACGAACAACCCGGGCACAACCCTCTGGGGGCTCTGATGGTGCTGGCCTTGCTCGGAGCAGTGCTGTTTCAGGTAACAACCGGTTTGTTCTCGCCCGACGAAAACACATTCGACAACAATGGATATCTGAACGCTTTAATCAGCGAAGATACCGGCAGTGCAATACGCAAAATCCATATCACTTTTTTCAATATATTATTGGGCTTGGCCGCAGTACACGTTGCCACGATTTTGCTGTACCGCTTTGTGAAGAAACACAACCTTGTCACTCCGATGATCACCGGTTATAAATATCTCGAAGGCAAACTGCCCGTGCTGAAATTTGCCGGTGCCGGTAAATTTATCGCCGCCGTTGCGGTGGCTGCGGCAGTGGTGTGGCTGGTGTTGGGTTTATCTTAACAGTTTGAAATTTTAAAAGAATATAATAGGCCGTCTGAAATGCCAAACAGCTTTTTCAGACGGCCTTTATTTGTTGGCCAAACAGTGTGTTTACGGCTGTTTCAATTCCCGGATATCGCGCCAGCCGTCGTTGGTTTTAACCAGTGTGGCGGTTTGGTGAACGTCTTGTTTTGCATGTGCCCAGTCTTTGCCGCTTTCTTTCAATAGTTTTTCCGCCCAGCGTTCCGGTTCGAAGCGGGCTTCGTAAGATACTTTGGTCATGATCACGCCGTTGTAGGGAGCGGGTTCGGTAAACCAGTTGATTTTTTTAACAGTTTGTTTGCCGAGGCAGAAACGCGGGCCCTGCGGGGTTAGCCGGGTGCGGGCTTGGCCTTTTTCGGTTAATGTGTATACGCGGATTTTAATATTGTTTTTGCTGCCGAGTATGTTCAATGTTTCGGATTCGCCTTTTTTATACAGGCCTTCGCTGTCGAGAATCTGCATTTGTTTGATGGCTTGTTCGTTAACGTTTTTACCGTCGAGGTTTTTTTCGACGATTTTGATAACGGGTTCTCCTAAAACGGTGTCGGTTGATATGATATTGATACCGTTGTGGTTTTGTACGCTCAAGGCAATGGGCAGGCAAACGCTGTTGCCTGATGCATAGCGGTTGATGGTTTTTTCGAAGGTTGTTTTATCGGCATTGTTGCCGTTGGAACAGGCAGCCAACAGCAAGGCGGCTGCGGTTAGGGTAAGTTTATTCATGCGTATCTCCAAGATGTAGGGAACGGCTGCTAGCATAGCCCTTTTCATGCTTCATGACAAACCCTTCCGGTATCCGTACAATACAGGCCGTCTAAAAATATATTGAAGTGAATCCGATGACGATTATTTATGGTATTCCAAACTGCGACACTGTTAAAAAAGCCCGTGCTTGGTTGGCGGAAAACGGTATTGTTGCCGAATTTGTCGATTTCAAAAAAACGCCGCCCGATGAAAGATTGGTTCAAAGCTGGCTGAGGGATATTCCGCTGGAAACACTGCTGAACAAACGCGGCACCACTTGGCGCAAACTTACCGCTGAAGAGCAGGCACTGGCCGATACTCAGGAAGGTGCCGTGGAGTTGATGGTTGCACAGCCGAGTTTGATCAAACGCCCTGTTTTGAACTGCAACGGGCGGTATTATGCCGGTTTTCAGACGGCCTCTTACGAAGAGATTTTTGCTAAATAAAGGATTGGCAACGCAAGGCCGTCTGAAAATATGCATTTCCTTTTTGAATTCGGAGTACGGTTAAATTCATTCGAATCGCGCTGCTGATACCGGAAGTTTTCAGTATATCGGCTCGCAAGTAAACTGCACCTTCATTAAGTTGGAGGTGCAGTTTATATTTTCAGACGGCCTGTCGGTATATACAAGGTATGTTTGTATCGTTACAGCGGTTTCTACGTGTTTTTTTCCGTTATCGGCTGGTTTCGGAAAATGCCGACGGGCAAAATAATCACCGATTAAAGCAGATTAACCCCAGCTTGCATTTCTTAACTCCTTATGCTGAAATGCCGTCAATCAGAATAATGCCAATATTGAGGAGTGAGTGTATGGATGTATTGAAGAATTTTTTCGACACCGTCGGCAGTTGGGTTTGGGGACCGGTGATGCTGATATTGCTGGTCGGCACGGGCGTGCTGCTGACGTTCATGTTGAAAGGCTTGCAATTCAGTATGTTGGGCTATGCTTTGAAGCAAGCGTTCAGGCCGCATACGAAAAAGGAAGACGGTAGCGATCACGATGGCGATATTTCGCATTTCGGCGCGTTGATGACCGCGCTTTCGGCTACCATCGGCACGGGTAATATCGCCGGCGTTGCTACGGCGGTTGTGGCGGGTGGCCCGGGAGCGGTATTCTGGATGTGGATTACTGCTATTTTCGGTATGGCGACCAAATACGGCGAAGGCGTATTGGCGGTGAAATACCGTACCGTCAACAGAAAGGGTGAAATGTCCGGCGGCCCGATGTATTACATTGAACGCGGTTTGGGCCGCAAATGGAAATGGCTGGCTTATGCTTTCGCTTTTTTCGGTACGGTGGCTTCGTTCGGTATCGGCAGTTCGGTGCAGTCGAACTCGGTAGCGCAGGCGATTCATATCAGTTTCAATGTCGATCCTGTTTATACCGGCATTGTTTTGACGATTCTTACTGCGATTGTGGTGTTGGGAGGTATCCGCAGCATTGCGACCGCCTCTTCGTTTATCGTGCCCGTGATGGCGGTGCTTTATGTGTTGGGCGGCTTGGGCATTATCTTGCTTAACCTGTCTCTGGTCGCACCCGCTATCCAGCTGATTCTGACCGATGCTTTTACCGGGCAGGCCGTGGCCGGCGGTGCGATCGGCAGCGTTATCCGTTACGGTGTGGCGCGCGGCGTGTTTTCAAACGAAGCCGGTATGGGTTCGGCTCCGATTGCGGCGGCGGCAGCCAAAACCGACCATCCCGTGCGTCAGGCACTGGTTTCTATGACCGGCACGTTTCTGGATACCATCGTGGTGTGTTCGATTACCGGTATTGTGTTGGTAATGGGGTTGCTCGGTGCTGACGGCGGGTTTGTGAAACCCGAAATTTCAGGTGCGGCGTTGACGACCACGACTTTTAACCGGCTTTTGCCCGGCCCCGGCGGTTGGATTGTTACCATCGGTTTGATTTTCTTCGCGTATTCCACTATCTTGGGGTGGTGTTACTACGGCGAAAAATGTGCGGCCTATGTGTTCGGCGACAGTTTCGCAAATTTATACCGGGTGTTTTATGTGGCTACCGTGATGTTGGGTACGGTGGTGAGCCTTGATTTGGTTTGGCTGGCGGCAGATACGTTCAACGGTCTGATGGCGATTCCGAACTTGATTGCCCTGATTCTGCTGTCGAAGATTATCGTCAGCGAAACGCAGGATTTCAAAGCCAAGCGCAGAAGCGGCGAACTGCCTTAATCTTTACCGTTTTGCTGCAAAGGTTTTTCAGACGGCCTGAGTGTATTGCTCGGGCCGTTTTGTATGAGGCCGTCTGAAAAGCCTGTGAGCCGTATTGTTTTGCATGGCGATATAATGTTGCCGATGAGTGAGGATGAATATTTGAAAAGGCCGTCTGAAAACATGAAAACCGTTTGTTTCGTTACCGGCACCGACACCGAAGTGGGCAAAACGTTCTGCACCGCCGCCTTGCTGCATGCCGCATCGCGGGCGGGGTACCGCAGTATCGGATTCAAGCCGGTGGCTTCGGAAGCGGATGCCGAAGGATACAATGCCGACGTATTGGCTCTGCAAGCCGCTTCCGCCGTGAAGTTGCCGTATCACATGCATAATCGTTATACCTTTGCCGAAGCCACCGCTCCGCATCTTGCCGCGGCGGACGAGGGCAGAAAGATAGAGATGCAAGTATTGAGCCGCGGGCTGCAAGCGGTTAAAGAAAAAGGCGATTTTATTTTGACGGAAGGAGCCGGAGGTTGGTTTACACCGTTGAGCGGCGGAGCTGATTTTGCCGATTGGGTGGCGGCAGAAAAATTGCCTGTTATCTTAGTGGTGGGCATGAAACTCGGCTGCATCAACCATGCGCTTTTGACGGTGCAAGCCGTTAAGCAGGCCGGGCTGCCTTTGGTGGGATGGATTGCCAACTGTATCAGCGCACAGCCGCATCGTTTGGATGATTATTTGGCCGCTTTGAAGCAGCGCATTCCCGCGCCTCTGCTCGGTGTGATGCCGTATTTGCCGGACGGTGGGGCTGAAGAGGCGGCACGTTATCTGGATGTAAAACCGTTGGAGGCCGTCTGAAACCATGTTTGTCGTGCAAAGAATTTACGATTACCAACCGGAACGGCAAGATTTTCAGACGGCCGTATTTATCGACCGCCTTTATCCGCGCGGAATTGCCAAAGAAAAAATGGCTGCGGTGGAATGGTTGAAAGACCTTACGCCGAGCACGCCACTGCGCCGTTGGTATCACGAAAACCCCGAGCAGCATTTTGAAGAGTTTGCCGTACGCTATGTCGGGGAATTGCAAGGAGAAAGGCAGCAACAAGCGATAGGCCGTCTGAAAACATTGGCGGCTGGAAGCCGCGCGGTATTGCTGTTGACCGCCGTGAAGCATCCTGTCCGTTCGCATGTGTCCGTGCTGGAAGAATATTTGGGAGAACGGTTTATTTATCGGTAGCGGCAAGGCTTTAGGCCGTCTGAATCTTTGAATTGCCTTTCAAAGTTCGAACACGATTGCATCATCAAACGGCGGATATCAAGCCGAGGGAAAAGACCCGACTGTGGGGCAAGTTCATCTTTTCAGACGGCCTTCCATATGGAAAGAAGCGGATGCAGGGGGATTAATCTCTGTATAAACGCCAGAAATGCGCCAGAGGGCCGCGGCCTTTGCCCAACCGCCAGCCTGCACCCCGTTCGATGGCTCCGTGCAGATAGGTTTTGGCCGCAGCAACGGCGGTATTCAGATTGGTATGCTGCGGGCGCAGGGCAGCGATAGCGGCGGCCAATGTGCAGCCCGTGCCGTGGGTATGCGGTGTGTCGATACGGCTGTTGCGGAAGCATTGGGGCTCGTGTTCGTAAGGCATCAGCCAATCGCGCGCTTCTTTGCTGTTTTCCCAATGTCCGCCTTTGAGCAGCACGGCTTTTGCGCCTTTTTCCAGCAATTGTCGGCCTTGTTCCAGCATTTCGGTTTCGTCTTTTGCCAAAGGATTGCCGGTCAGTTGGGCCAATTCGTTGAGGTTGGGGGTAATTAAATCGGCCAACGGCAAAAATTCTCCACAGATGGTTTCGACGGTGTCTTCCAAAGCAAGTTTGTCGCCTGAGGTGGCTATAAGCACCGGATCAAGCACTATAAACGGAACGCTGTATTTACGCAGGGTAGTTGCCACGGCCAGAATGGATGCCGTGTCGGGCAGCATGCCGATTTTGACCGAGTCGAAACGGATGTCGGAGAGGACGGAATGACATTGCTCGGCAATCATTTCCGGCGGAATCACATGCACGCCTTGTACGCCTTGCGTATTTTGTGCGGTAACGGCGGTAATCACGCTGGCTCCGTAAGCGCCGAGTGCCCCGAATGTTTTCAAATCTGCCTGAATACCTGCGCCGCCGCCGGAATCGGAACCGGCTATGGTAAGCGAGCGGGTGAGCGGTTTGTTCGGCATAGCGTTTCCTTTTAGTGTGTGTGTTCGGAGTATCCGACCGTTCTGCCCGTATGGCGGGCGGACGGGCAGGGTGGGTTTTAAATAGATGCAAATGTTTTATTTTAGTTTCATCGGGTCGTCTGAAAATCAGGGGGCGAGCCTTTCTTTAACCCATGTGCCGTTTTCGAGACGGTATTGGATGCGGTCGTGCAAACGGCTCGGGCGGCCCTGCCAGAATTCCACGCGGTCGGGAATGATGATGTAGCCGCCCCAATGCGGCGGACGCGGTACGTGCAGCGGGTGTTTCAGTCCGACCGCCGCCGCCCGCGTTACCAATACGGTTTTGCTTGAAATAACCGTGCTTTGCTCGCTGGCCCATGCGCCGATGCGACTGGTGTAGGGGCGGGAATCGAAATATTGGTCGGAAGCCTCTGCGCTCAGTTTTTCAACGCTGCCTTCCACGCGCACCTGACGTTCCAATTCCGGCCAGAAGAAGGTTAGCGAAGCGAACGGATTGGCTTCCAGCGCCTCCCCTTTGCGGCTGCGGTAGTTGCTGAAGAACACGAAGCCTCTCGAATTGACTTCTTTCAGCAAAACCATGCGGCTGCTCGGACGGCCGTCGGCATTGACGGTGGCGACGTTCATCGCGGTCGGTTCGTTTACTTCCGCCCGTACTGCTTCATCGAGCCAGTGTTCGAACTGTACAATCGGGCTGGCATCGCATTCGTTTTCAGATAATTCCTGCTTGCTGTAATCTTCGCGGATATGGTGTAAATCCATGATATTTCCCAAATAATCAATAAATCGGATCATTGTGCGTTTCAGGCGCACGGTTCGGCATTGCGCCGACATCTTCCAATCGTAGCAGAGTATGAATGGTAAGCCATTTCAGTATAAAGGCATACCGATGTTTTCAGACGGCCTCATCTTACTTCCGGCCACCATTCGCGTGTAACCGTATTTTGGTCGAACACCTGCCCTAAAACAGGCGTAAGTGGCTCGATGCCGTATTGTTTGACCAGCGGCACGCTTCGGCAAACGGGATCGTTCCATGCGTGGATGGAAAGGGCGTAAGCACCCCAATGCACGGGTACGAAGCGTTTGGTTTTTACCTCGCGGGCGGCTTGGGCGGTTTGTTCGGGCATCATGTGGTTGTCTGTCCAAGCGGTGTTGTATTGCCCGTTTTCGATGAAAGCGATATCGAAACCGCCGAAACGTTTGCCTATTTCGGCAAAATGACCGGGGTAAGACGAATCTCCCGAATAATAAATCTGCCCGGTAGAGGTTTGAAACACCCAACCCGCCCATAAAGACCGGTTGCGGTCGAACAAACTGCGCCCGCTGTAATGCCGCGCAGGTACAGCATGGTATTTTACGCCGTGATATTCAAGCGATTGCCACCAGTCCAGTTCGTGTATCCGTTCCGACCGGATGCCGTATTTTCGCAGCAAAACACCAAAACCGAGCGGCACGATAAATTGCACCGGTTTATCGGCGAAATGGCGCACTGCATCTTTATCGAAGTGGTCGTAATGGTCGTGGCTGTACACTACCGTATCAATGGGCGGCAGTTCTTCCCAGCCGGCCGGCGGAGGTTGGAAGCGTTTGATGAATGCCGGAACGGGCGAGGCGTAGTCCGAGAACACAGGGTCGATTAAGATGGTTTGATTGTTCAGGCGCATCATTAAAGTGGAATGGCCGAACCAGATAAATTTGCCGTCCGAATCGGGAGCCAAGAAAGCCTGCCAATCAGGTTTCATCATCGGCAAAGGGGAGGGCGGAGCCAATTTCGAGCGGTTGAACATGATTTCCCATTGTGCGGAAAGCACGCCTTTTAAATCCATCGCACCAATCGGCGGGGTGTTGAAAAATTTCTTTTTCGTAGGGCAATAGTGATCGCCGGCGGGATAAACGGGACGACGGCCGGGTCGTAAAAAGGCAGCCGAACCGAGATACGACAAAACGGCGGAGGTATGGTGTTTGAGTTTCAAACCGCGTTCCTATACAGGGTGTGGGAACGGATATTATAGCCTTGAATGTCGGGCGCACGATAATAGGAGCGATAGCGGGCGGGCTTTAATCAAATTGAAACAAACAGGCCGTCTGAAAAGTTTCAGACGGCCTGTCGGTTCGCTTAAAGCGGGAGTTTATCGATATTGTTGCAGCAGTTTATCGGCGGCCACGATGGCATCGTATACCATGTCGGGCGTTACTTTGAACGGCTCGTTGTGGATAGTTTCCCCTTCCGCGCATGCAAGTTTCGCCACTTCGTGCCATTCGGCTTCTTTAAATTCTTTCAAGCCTAAGTCTTTCAGGGTAAGCGGCAGGCCGACGGCTTTAATAATGCCGATAACTTCTTCCAATTCTTCGGTCGGCGCACCTTCCAGCACCAGTTGAGCCACCAATCCGAACGCCACTTTTTCGCCGTGCATGGCCCCGTGCAGGTCATGAACGGCGGTCATGCCGTTATGGATGGCGTGTGCGGCGGCCAATCCGCCCGATTCCGCCCCTACGCCGCTCATGTAAATAGTGGCTTCGATCGTGCGTTCCAATGCCGGAGTAACGGATTTGGCGGCAACGGCGCTCATGGCCTGAGGGGCATAGTCGCGGATGGTTTCGTAACACATTTTGGCAATACCCAAGCCGGTTAGGCTCGGCTGCATCAATACCAAATTGATACCGTTGGTGGCGTAGCAAGTGCGTGCTTCAAAATAAGTGGCCAAACCGTCTCCGACACCGGCTGCAAAAAAGCGTGCGGGTTCGGCAGCCAACAGCTTGGTGTCGGCCAATACCGCGTCCGGATTGTTGGGCAGGAACAGATAGCGGTTGAACGAGCCGTCAGGGTTGTATATCACGGTTAAAGCCGTGCACGGTGCGTCGGTTGAGGCTAGGGTGGGGAAAATAACGACGGGCACTTTTTGGTAATAAGCCACCGCTTTGGCGGTATCAAGCGTTTTGCCGCCGCCGATACCGACAACGAATTCGCAATTTCCGGTACCGAATTCCGTTTTCTGGCGTTCGATTTCTTCATCGGAACTTTCGCCGCCGAATACGCTGAATATTGCCTTTAAGCCGTGTTCTTCCAAACTGGGTCGTGTTTCGGTTTTGGCTTTTTCAAGAATGAACGGATCGCAGATAATCAAACCGGCATTGCCGTATTGCTTGATGTGTTTGCCCAAATCGCCCAACAAACCGGCTTGGATGAGGAATTTCATAGGGGAGGTGATGGATTTGACGGTTGCCATTTGCGTTCCTTTCTTGAATGTTTCGGATACGTGAAATTTTCTTACATTTATACGCCGGTTATGGCGGGCTCTGTTTGTGCCAAGTCAAAGATTTTTTTATATATTAAATATTTACGTAATCTTTAATTTTGTGAACGTATTGCGTAACGGCAGTTTGGACGTGCGGAAAATCGTTGCCCCGGTAGAGGACGGATATAAAGGTCGGCGATTCGGTTATAATGCTGTCGAAAGCAATATCGAATGCGAGGGATAAAGTGGAAAAAGAAAAAATATATTATGCCGCCGTTATCCTGATTTCTGCGGTTTCCGTTTTGCTCGGCCCGTTTTTTTATGTGCGCCGCGGCAATACCGTAAACGGCCGCCATGTCAAACGCCAATGGAAAACGGTGTGGGTAAGTAATATATTGATTGCATTGATATTGTTGGCAATATGGTGGTTTTGGCTGCGTTAAGGGGCCGTCTGAAAACCATCACTTCCGATAGCAAACCAACATGAAAAATAAGGAAAACCGATGAAAACGATAAAATATTTTCTGCCACTGTTTTTGATTGCCGCCTTTCCGGCATCGGCCGCCTCCGTTTATGAGTGCGTCGATAAAAACGGCCAGCGTATTTATACGCAAAATCCCGGCAGCAGTTGCAACAAAACCGATTTGGGCCGTCCGGCTGTTTATACGTCTGTTCCTGCGACCGTCGTGCCAACCCGACCGAGTTCCGATACGCCTGAAAAACACGCCGGTAATGCAGTATCTGCCGATATTCGTGCTGCACAACAACTGTTGGAGCAGGCTAAAAAAAATTTAACCGAAGGTAAACAGGTGCGCTATGGCAATGAACGTAATTATGCGAAATATCAAGAGCGCATTCGGGGTTTGGAAAAAGCGGTAAGCGACGCACAGAAGAAATTGGATGGTTTGAAAAATAGTGCGGCAGACGCTTCATCTGCGGAAACACTGAGATAATCGAAAGAGGCCGTCTGAACTTTCAGACGGCCTCTTTCGATTATCAGCCGATATTAAGCGGCAAAGCGTTTGGCTACTTCGTCCCAATTTACGATTTCCCAGAAACCTTTCAGGTAGTTGGGGCGACTGTTGCGGTAATCGATGTAGTAAGCGTGCTCCCACACGTCGCAAGTCAGCAGCGGGGTATTTTCAGTAGCCAGAGGGGTAACGGCGTTGTCGGTAGAAACCAAGTCCAATTCGCCGGCAGGCGTTTTTACCAACCAAGCCCAACCTGAACCGAATGTGCCCGCAGCGCAAGCATTAAAGGCTTCTTGAAACTTCTCGAAGCTGCCCCATTTGGCATCGATTGCAGCGGCCAACTTGCCGGAAGGTTTCCCTTGGCCTTTGGGGGTGAAGCTGAGCCAATAAAAAGTATGGTTCCAAGTTTGGGCTGCGTTGTTAAACACGCCGCCTGAAGATTTTTTTACAATTTCTTCCAAAGACGCATTTTCAAATTCGGTGCCTTTGATTTGGTTGTTTAAATTGGTGATATAGGTTTGGTGGTGCTTGCCGTAGTGGTATTCCAACGTTTCTTTAGACAGATGAGGCTCCAAAGCATCTAAAGCATACGGTAATTGTGGTAGTTGGTGTTCCATGGGGTACTCCTGTTGTGGTTTGTTTTATTTAGTGCGGCCGACTACCAGCTGCTACTGGTTTTTATTGACGGCTGCAAAGGTTTGCGTCGTATGTATCTGCAAAAAGATACGTTTTGAATTTTACCCGTTCCGCTTTTAAAAGACCAATAAAAACTTCCGTTCGGCTATAATACGAAGTTTCGCAACATACATCCGTTTTAAGGATACTCCATGGACGATTACACCGATATGATGCAGTCTGAAGACCGTGAAGTCAGTGCATTGTCATTGCCTCCGCATTCGATGGAAGCGGAGCAGTCGGTGTTGGGCGGCTTGCTGCTTGAAAATGCAGCATGGGATAGAATCGCAGATGTCGTTTCAGGCGAAGATTTTTACCGGCACGAACACCGTCTGATTTTCCGGGCAATTGCTGCTTTGATTAACAGCAGCCGCCCTGCCGATGTCATTACCGTGCAGGAAGCATTGGAGCGCAGCGAAGAACTTGAGGCCGCCGGTGGATTTAATTATCTGATTACCCTCGCACAAAACACGCCGTCGGCAGCCAATATCGGACGTTATGCCGAAATTGTGCGTGAACGTTCGATTATGCGCCAACTGGCGGAAGTGGGAACGGAAATCGCACGCAGTGCATACAATCCGCAAGGCAGGGATGCAGGGCAGCTTTTGGATGAGGCGGAAAACAAAGTATTTCAAATTGCAGAGAGTACGGCTAAGGCCAAGCAGGGGTTTCTTGAAATGCCGGAGCTGCTGCGGGAAGTGGTTGCCCGTATCGACATGCTCTATTCACGCGATAATCCCGATGAAGTAACCGGTGTCGCTACCGGTTTTATCGACTTGGATAAAAAAACTTCTGGTCTCCAACCCGGCGACCTGATTATCGTAGCGGGCCGCCCGTCTATGGGTAAAACAGCGTTTTCCATCAATATCGCCGAACACGTGGCGGTAGAGTCAAAACTGCCCGTTGCCGTATTTTCAATGGAAATGGGCGGTGCACAACTGGTTATGCGTATGCTCGGATCGGTAGGCCGGCTTGACCAGCATGTTTTAAAAACGGGCCGTTTGGAAGACGAGCATTGGGGCCGTCTGAATGAAGCGGTAGTAAAACTTTCGGATGCTCCGATGTTTATCGACGAAACGCCGGGCCTAACTGCACTTGAACTTCGCGCCCGTGCCCGCCGCCTTGCTCGCCGGTTCGACGGCAAGTTGGGATTGATCGTTATCGACTATTTGCAATTAATGGCAGGTTCCGGCCGCTCCGATAACCGGGCATCTGAACTGGGTGAAATTTCACGCTCGCTCAAAGCGTTGGCAAAAGAGTTGCAAGTACCCGTTATTGCTTTGTCCCAATTAAGCCGTACTGTGGAACAGCGTACCGATAAGCGCCCGATGATGTCTGATTTGCGAGAATCCGGAGCGATTGAGCAAGATGCAGATTTAATTATGTTTATGTATCGTGATGAGTACTACAATGCCGAAACGCAATTTAAAGGCTTGGCAGAATGTATTATCGGTAAACACCGTAACGGCCCTACCGGTAAAGTATTTCTCACGTTCATCGGTCAATTTACCAAATTTGAAAATGCAGCTTATGTGCCGGAAGCGGCAATGATGGAAGATTGATACAGATTATTGTAAAAATTAGCCTGATTTCATATTTTATTAGGCTTATGATGTCTTTGTCGTTTACAATAAGAGGCATAATTTAAATAAAGTTTGCATTATGAGTTGCAACTAATCTTACACATTACTTAAATATAAATAACGTCATCAGGTTTGCTCATGCGCCCTAAACAACAAGGCTTCACTTTAATCGAGCTCTTAATTGTAATTTCCATTGTTGCAATTATGGCTGCTATCGCACTTCCCAATATGAACCATTGGATCGCCTCCCGCCGTGTGGCTTCGCAGGCAGAACAAATGGTCAATCTTTTACGCTTTGCCCGAAGCGAAGCAATTCGTTTGAACCTCCCTGTTTACGTTTGTCCTGTACAGATTAGAAAAGATGGAAATCCTAATGCATATTGTAATGAACAATATGCAGGCCAAGGGTTGGCTGCCTTCGCAGATAGAAATGGAAATGGAAAATACGAGCGCAAAGTAGATACGGATTTGCGTGCTATTATTTTTAACTCAAATAATGAAGCCAAGCGAGTAATTCATACTTTTGAAACTTGTGATTTCAATAATGTTTGCACTAAAGGTAATTTGGGATGGGGTTTCTTCTCTAACGGTACATTTGGCTATTCAACGTTAACGAAGGGTAACGGAGGTGGTATCGATATTAAAGCTCTTAAAAGATCTGCTGGTTATGTCAAAATTTCTATGACAGATGCTTCTGTAACGAATGAAAATGCTAAAAAAGAGCGATCAAGAGTGGTATTAATTAATAGTGGTGGTAGAGCAAGTGTGTGCTTGAATTCAGACGATAGCAAAAAATGTGAATACAAAGCCCCTTCAAGCAAAACTTAAAGTAACAATAGAGAATATTATTAATTGCTATGAAAAAATCATTTCAAAAATATTTAAATTCCCGTAATCCCCACTTTAAGCGTGAACAAAGCGGTATGACGCTTCTAGAAGTTTTAATTTCGATGTTTGTACTTGCCATAGGTGTATTAGCTTTATTGGCGACGCAACTACGTACGGTATCCAGTGTACGTGAAGCAGAAGGGCAAACAGTAGTTGCACAGGCTGTACAGAATTTAATTGAAGGGATGATGATTAATCCGACATTATCTAAGGAAATTAATACAACACCCGAGGGTGAAAGGAAGGATACAGGAAGAGTAAGAAAAAGATATGATGATAATAGTAGAAATTTAGGTCGCAATAAGGAATTAAGCTATCGAGTTTCAAACCCTAGAAAAGCTAGGACATGTGAAGCTAGTAGATGGTGTAAATCGGGAGACAGTTTAACTTCTTTGGATAAGCGGGCTTTATTAGAGGATCAACTTGGTAGATTTGAAGACGCATTGGTTAAGGCACTTCCTGATGCCACAATTTATTATTCGGTGTGTAATGATTCGTCGGGCAGAGATATGACCATCACCAATGGGAGAGTTGTACATAATTGTCAAGGTAGCGATGGAGACCCACTTGTTATTAAAGTAGTTTGGCAAATGGATATTGAAAGTGGTGGGAAAGATACAGAAAATCGTAAAAGCCCATTAAATCAAAATGGTACAAGTATTGTTTATTCTTATCAAGCTCGGGTGGGAGAATAAATATGAATTTGAAAAAAAATAATATATACCCACACATTACAAGCAATCAAAAGCAACAAGGTTTTAGCTTGATAGAATTTTTAATAGCAAGTGTGTTGAGTATGATTGTATTGATTGCAGTTGGTTCTGGATATTTTATTGCCAGGCAGTTAAATCATACGGCAGGGTCAAGGCTGGATGTGCAGCAGGATTTAAGAAATGCATCCAATTTAATTGTTCGTGATGCACGGATGGCCGGTAGTTTTGGATGTTTTAATATGGCAACTCATACTAAAGTCAATGCGTTAGATAGAAGCACACTTTCTGGAAATCCTGCTTTTCAGTTAGTGAGTCGAGGAGGGAGAACATCCGATAATTTAATTCCAATTAGGGTAATAGCTCAAAGTGATTTTACTGCAAAGAACTTTATTCCAAGTTCAAATGCACTGGTTTTCCAATATGGAATAGGTTCAGGTTCTATTGCAAATCCGACAGAGGAAATACCGACTAATTCACAAATTGTTTTAAGTAGCTGTAATAGTTTGGTACGTCCCGTTAGTAATGAATTAAACAATGTTATTAGTAATAATCTAGTGCATTTAGGGAATCCCGGTCCTGATAGGAGAGGAGATATCTCTGTAATGCAATACATTGTTAATGCTTATGCAGTAGGAACAGTTGGAGAACAAAAGGGGTTATTTCGTTTCCAATTGGCTAATGATGGCAATTGGGGAGAACCTCAGCTATTGATATCTGGTGTTAATAATATGGCTATTCAATATGTGTATGTTAATAACTGCCCTAAAGATCAGTCTCTAACAGAAACTTTTGAATTTACTGATACATTAAAAACTGGTGCAGATGCCGTAGCACCAACATTGATACGTTTCACATTGAATAATAATTCAATTAACGCAGAGAGAAAAGTTGGAGCTGAAGCTAATAACGTTAATGTTTATACTATTGAAGCTGCTGTTCGCGGAGGAAATACATGCGCAAATCGTACATTTTAAGACATAATTTGAAAGCCGCACAGCAAGGATTTTCACTGTTTATTGTATTAATAGTAATGCTTGTTATTGCATTTTTGGTTGTGTCGGCTACCCAATCTTATAACACTGAGCAACGTATCAGTACTAATGATGCAGATAGAAAATTTGCTTTATCTTTGGCTGAGGCGGCCTTACAAGTAGGGGAAGCAGAGATTTTAAATTTCAAAGATTCTCAGGTTGTTTTTTCAGCCGATTGTAGTAATGGCTTATGTGCTGCTGCAGGTTCTGAAGTATCTACAACTCCACGGAGGGTTGTGCAGGCAGGTGGTGATACTCCGGCATGGAAAAGAAAAAAGGAATGCGGAGGCTCTTTGTGTATTGATACGAATGGTAAGATTTATAATGTAGGTTCTTCAAGAGGTAGACGTAACGCCAGATATATCGTGGAATATGTTGGTACGCAGCCGGATGGCTCCCCTATTTACCGAGTTACTTCAAAGGCATGGGGCAAAAATAATAATACGGTTGTTATGTTGCAATCTTATGTATCTGTCGAGTAAAGGTAGAACTAAATGGATTTAAAAAAAATAAAATATTGTAGAGGATTTACTTTAATAGAAATGCTGATAGTGGTAGCTATTATTGGTATTCTTACAGCTATTGCTTTACCTTCCTATTCTCATTATGTTGAAAGAGGCCATTTAGCAGAAGCTCATGCGGAATTGATTGATATTAATACTGCACTAAAAACAGCAAGAATAAGAGAGCCTTCTAAATGGAATACTGAGGCAGAAGTAACTAAATTTGTAAATGGCTATGCTCAAAAGCCTGAGGTAAAAAAAAGATACGAAATTTCAGTAAAAATACCAGATCCAAAGAGTAAACGTTATAATCTGCGCGTGGTACCTAAAGCAGGTACGAATTATACATTATCCATATGGATGGATAGTTTGGGTAATGCTTATCGCTGTGAAGATGCAGTTTCTGCTACAAGGTATGATACTAGTGGAAAATGCGAACAAATCGGTGGTAAAAAGCAGTAAGCAGTAATAAAAAATAGAGGCTAATTTACATTAGCCTCTTATTTATTAATATAAAGCATATTTATTTCCTATTCTTTCTACAAAATGACCAAGTGATATAAATCATTGTTTTGATTACTAACACTGTATATTTTTTAAAGCAAAATGCTTTTTTGCGGCTTTGCAGGCTTCATTTTCAATCTGCTGCGTAAACAATGCAGCTATCACTAATACGTTATAATCGTTTGAATACAACAATCGGGATGAAATCATGAAAAAATGCGTGATTCTTACCGGGGCAGGTATTAGTGCTGACAGTGGCTTGAAAACTTTCCGTGATGCTGGTGGTTTATGGGAAGGGTATAGAGTAACTGATGTTTGCACACCTGAAGCTTTTGAGCGCAATCCGCAGTTGGTATTGGATTTTTATAACGAACGTCGCCGGCAAGCCAATGCGGCAGAACCGAATGCTGCTCATAAAGCATTGGTAAAGTTAGAACAGTGTTACTATGTAGAGATTATTACTCAAAATGTCGATAATCTGCATGAACGCTCAGGCAGCCAAAATGTGTTGCATCTGCATGGAGAATTAAACAAGGTTCGCAGCAGTGTGAATGACAATGATGTGCTTGAATGGAGTGGCGATCAGTCTTTAAACGACACTGATTGCAACGGCTATCCGATGCGCCCGTATATTGTGTGGTTTGGTGAAGAAGTACCATTGTTCCCTCTGGCGGTTGAAATCATGAGGGATGCCGACATCGTGGTGGTAATCGGTACTTCGTTGAAAGTGTATCCAGCGGCTTCGTTGCTTCATTTTGCACCGCCGACGGCTGAGTGCTATTTGGTTGATCCGAATCCGCAGCAAGTAGAAGTAGGTATAGAAGTGATTGCCAAAAAAGCTGAAGACGGAGTGCCGGCCTTGGTGGATTATCTGATTGGAAAAGCTGTTTGAAAAAATAATATTATAATTTAATGAATTAGGTAAAATTTTGCCCTAGCAACACCGAAGTCATGCTTAACGATCCGCCGACAATTTCATCATTAAACAGTCTAGCTTCATCATCGCCATCGCGCAACGCCATAATGTAGAGCAGGGGTAGATAATGTTCGGGCGTAGGCATGGACAAAGCAGCAGGCTCACCCAAGCGCAGATAATGAACCAATGTTTCGTTATCTCTATTCAAAATAGCCTGGTTGATGCCGTTGCGAAAAATTTCCGCCCATTCGTAAGCTGCACCCGCTTGGCGGATATGGGCAAAGCTGATGACACGTAGGTTGTGAACGATATTGCCGCTACCGACAATCAATACACCTTGTTTGCGCAATGGTTTGAGCTTTTGAGCCAGCGCGAAATGCCATTCAGAGGGCTGATTTCGGCTTATACTCAGTTGCACGACAGGAATATCGGCTTCGGGATAAAGATGCTTGAGTACACTCCATGTGCCGTGATCGAAGCCCCGCTGCCTATCTACAGATACCGTTTCGGGCGCAAGCAAACGCTGCACTTCGACGGCCAGTTCGAGGCTGCCGGGAGCAGGGTACTGTACTTGGCTTAGCTCTTCGGGGAAACCGTAAAAATCATAAATCATGTCAGGAGTTGCGTTGCCGGATACTTGCAGATCATCACTGTACCAGTGGGCGGAAATCATCAAGATGGCTTGGGGTTTAGGAAACTTTTCCGCTGTCTGTTTAAAGCCGAAGTTAAACGGATTATTGGTCTCGATCGCATTCATCGGGCTGCCGTGGCCGAGAAATAAAGCAGGGGTTTTGTTCATATTGCTACCTGAAATATCGCGGTTTTTGTTTAAAACAGATAATATAGGTTTGGTAAAACTATGACAAATAAATTGAATAAAGTAGCATATCCATCATGTTCGAACCAAGCTCAAACATGACGGAACAGATAATGATAAAAAAACAGGTTGTTAAAAAAGCTGCCTTGCTTATACGATAAGTAAGAGGTCACCATAAATTAAGCAATATGGATTCTCTTAAATAAAGGAAAGAGCAAGACAGCTTCGAACGGCATTATGCTTTTTTACCTAATTTGTTATCCAAAGCCCAACTGCCACCGCCAGCTGCTGCGATATACAGGAAAATAAAGCAGAACAATGCTGCCGGTTCGCCCCCATTCATCAGCGGCAATAAAGGGGCTTGAGCCGCGTGGGCCATGAAATAAGCAACGGCCATCATACCTGACAATATAAATGCTACTGGACGGGTAAATAAACCTAGTAGAAGTAACGTGCCGCCCACTACTTCGAGAATGCCGGCCAAACCGTAAATCGACATTAGCTGCAAGCCGTCAAACATCTCAATATGCGGTAATGCAAAGAGTTTTGCTGTGCCATGCAACATAAACATATAGGCTGAAGTGATGCGAAGAATAGATAATAAAACAGGTTGGAAACGCCTCAAATTGTGATTGGTATTAGTCATAATGATTATTTATTTCATGAGAGTGGAAAGATGGGGCAGTATATATTTTTCTTTCTGATAGATATATACTATTTTTGTTTAATAATTATTTTTTAATAGGAAATAATGAACATTCTGTTCAGCTTCAAAGTTTTCTGCTAAATAGTTGAAAACGGTAGCTTTATTTGAGCTGGCGACAGAGTAGTGCGCCTGCTGCCCGATTACCATTTCTTGACTGCAAAACTTTATGCAGCTTATGTGGGTCGCGCTTTTTTGAGTGAGAAGGTTAAGGAGGGATTGCTAAAGGCCGTCTGAAATTTCAGACGGCCTCCATTTATACTGATTGATTGCTACCTGATTGCTACGGTTGAAGCCAATCAATCAAACGCCAGCTTATCCCCGTCCGCTTTCACATGAATCACGCTTTCAGGCTGATATTTGCCTTCCAGCAGCGCAACGGCCAGCGGGTTTTCGATTTCGGCTTGGATGGCGCGTTTGAGCGGGCGTGCGCCGTAAACGGGGTCGAAGCCTGCTTTGGCGATGATGTCCAGCGCGGCATCGTCGACTTTGAGATGCAGGTTTTGCGCGGCAAGGCGTTTTTCCAAGCCTTTGAGCTGGATTTTGGCGATGCTGCGGATATTGGCCTGATCCAAGCCGTGGAACACGACCACTTCGTCAATACGGTTGATCATTTCGGGGCGGAAGTGTTCTTTCACGTCTTCCATCACCACTTCTTTCACCGCATCGTAGTCGGCTACGCCCATTTGCTGGATGTGTTGGCTGCCGATGTTGGAAGTCATCACGATCACGGTGTTTTTAAAGTCTACCGTGCGGCCTTGCCCGTCGGTTAAGCGGCCGTCGTCCAGCACTTGCAGCAGGATGTTGAACACGTCGGGGTGAGCTTTTTCCACTTCGTCGAGCAGGATCACGCTATAAGGCTTGCGGCGGACTTGTTCGGTTAGGTAGCCGCCTTCTTCGTAGCCGACGTAGCCGGGAGGCGCGCCGATTAAGCGGGCAACGGCGTGTTTTTCCATGTATTCCGACATATCGATGCGGATTAAATGGTCTTCGCTGTCAAACAGGAAGCTCGCCAATGCTTTGCACAATTCGGTTTTGCCGACGCCGGTCGGGCCTAAGAAGAGGAAGCTGCCGTAAGGTTTGTTGGGGTCGGCCAAGCCTGAACGCGAGCGGCGGATGGCATCGGATACGGCGCGCACGGCTTCGTTTTGGCCGACAACGCGGTTATGCAGCACGTCTTCCATTTTCAGCAGTTTTTCGCGTTCGCCTTCCATCATTTTGCTCACGGGAATGCCGGTCATGCGCGATACGATTTCGGCCACTTCGTCCGCGCCCACTTTGGTGCGGAAAAGTTTGTTGGCCTGTTTTTCTTCGGGATTGCTTTCCAGCGATTCCAGTTGGCGCGCAAGTTTGGGCAGTTCTCCGTATTCGAGTTCAGAGGCACGGGCAAAATCGCCTTGGCGTTTGGCCTGCTCGATTTTGACTTTGATGTCGTCGATTTGTTTTTTCACGTCGGCGGTGCCGGCGGAAGCGGCTTTTTCGGCTTTCCAGATTTCGTCTAAATCGGCGTATTCTTTTTGCAGGCCGGCGATTTCTTCGTCGATCAGTTCCAAGCGTTTTTTGCTGGCATCGTCGCTTTCTTTCTCAACGTGCATTTTTTCCATTTTGAGTTGGATGATGCGGCGGTCGAGTTTGTCCATCTGCTCAGGTTTGGAATCCAATTCCATTTTGATGCGGCTGGCGGCTTCGTCGATCAAATCAATGGCCTTATCGGGCAGAAAGCGGTCGGTAATGTAGCGGTTGCTCAATTCCGCGGCAGCGACAATGGCCGGGTCGGTGATGTCGATGCCGTGGTGGATTTCGTAACGCTCCTGCAAGCCGCGCAGAATGGCGATGGTGTCTTCCACGCTCGGTTCGCCCACCAATACTTTTTGGAAGCGGCGTTCCAGCGCGGCATCTTTTTCGATGTATTGGCGGTATTCGTCCAAAGTGGTGGCACCGATACAGTGCAGTTCGCCGCGGGCAAGGGCGGGTTTGAGCATATTACCCGCGTCCATCGCGCCGTCGGTTTTACCCGCGCCAACCAAAGTATGGATTTCATCAATGAAAATCAGTGTGTTGCCGTCGTCTTTAGCCAAATCGTTTAAGACGGCCTTCAGGCGTTCTTCAAACTCGCCGCGGTATTTGGCACCGGCAATCAAGGCGGCCAAATCAAGCACCAGCAGGCGTTTGTTGCGCAGGGAATCGGGCACTTCGCCATCGACGATGCGTTGAGCCAAGCCTTCCACAATGGCGGTTTTACCCACGCCGGGTTCGCCGATTAACACGGGGTTGTTTTTGGTGCGGCGTTGCAAAACTTGAATGGCGCGGCGGATTTCGTCGTCGCGGCCAATCACAGGGTCGAGTTTGCCTTCGCGGGCGCGCTGGGTTAAATCGAGTGTGTATTTTTTCAGGGCTTCACGTTGGTCTTCGGCATTGGGGTTATCCACAGCGGCTCCTCCGCGTACCGCATCAATGGCGGCGTTGATGTTTTGTTCGGTGGCTCCGGCGTTTTTCAGAATTTTGCCGGTGCTGTCGTTTTGCTGTACCAGTGCCAGCGGGAACAGTTCGCTGGCGATATAGGCATCGCCGCGTTTCATGGCGGCTTTGTCCATCAGGTTTAAGACGGCCTGTAATTCGCGGCTGGGCAGGATTTCGCCGCCTGTGCCGGATACTTTGGGCAAGTTGTTTAAGGTTTGGGTAAGTTGTTGTTTTACTTGGGGTACGTTTACACCGGCGTGTGAAAGCAGGGCTGCGGTGCCGCCTTCGGCATCGTCGAGCAGAGCTTTCAATACATGGCCTGCTTCGAGATAACTGTTGTCGGCAGCCAAAGCCAAGCTCTGGGCATCGGCCAGCGCTTGTTGGAATTTTGCGGTTAGTTTGTCGAATCTCATCTGTTTTCTTTCTTTAAAGTTTGTGTATTGTTCGGATGAAAGCTATATGGGTTCGCCTGTGGGTAAGTCAATATCTTTTCTATCCAACAGATTAAAATATTTTATAAATTCATGAATATTAATAAAATATGCTTGTGGATAAGTTTGATATACCTCTACGAAAAACGCGGCGGATTGTGTGTAAAGGCCGTCTGAAAACCGTGTTTGATGTATAATCCGCCACTTGATTTTTATGATTGCCGTTTCAGACGGCCTCTGTTTGAACAGGCCGTCTGAAATCTTATTTAAAGAGAACAAAATGAATAAAAAACGTGTTTTAACCGGCGTAACCACCACCGGCATTCCGCACTTGGGCAACTACGTCGGCGCTATCCGCCCTGCGATTGCGGCCTCGCATGCGCCGGATACCGAATCTTTCCTGTTTCTCGCCGATTACCACGGCATCATCAAATGCCATGATCCCGAGATGATTCACGAATCCACCCAAGCCGTTGCCGCTACTTGGCTGGCTTGCGGTTTAGACCCCGAAAAAACCACGTTTTACCGCCAGAGCGACATTCCCGAAATCATGGAGTTGAACTGGATTCTGACCTGCATTACCGCCAAAGGTCTGATGAACCGCGCCCATGCCTACAAAGCGGCGGTGCAGGAAAATCTCGATAAAGGGCAGGAAGACCAAGACCACCAAATCGAAATGGGTTTGTACAGCTACCCGATTCTGATGACCGCCGATATTTTGATGTTTAACGCGCAAGAAGTGCCGGTGGGCCGCGACCAAATCCAACACGTTGAAATGGCGCGCGATATTGCCGGCCGTTTCAACCACCGCTTTAAAGAAGTGTTTACGCTGCCCGAAGTGAAAATCGACGAAAACGTAGAGTTGCTGGTAGGCTTGGACGGCCGTAAGATGAGCAAGAGCTACGGCAACACCATTCCGCTGTGGGAAAACGATAAGAAAACCCAAAAATCGGTGAATAAAATCATCACCAACTTAAAAGAGCCGGGCGAGCCGAAACAGCCAGACGAAAGCCCGTTGTTTGAGATTTACAAAGCCTTTGCCACACCTGCCGAAACCGCCGAATTCACGCAAATGCTGGCCGAAGGCTTGGCATGGGGCGAAGCCAAAAAAATGCTTGCCGCGAAAATCAACGCCGAATTGGCCGAACCGCGCGAACGCTACAACGCCTTAACCGCCAACCCCGCGCAGATCGAAGATATTTTGCAGGCAGGCGCACAAAAAGCCCGGAAACAGGCGCGCGTATTGCTTGATCAAGTGCGCGATGCCGTGGGCATCCGGGCTTTGAAGTAGAATAAGAAAGTTGGGAGGCCGTCTGAAAAAAGTTCAGACGGCCTTTATACCTTTATAATGGAATCGGGTATGATGCCGCTGTCGTTACTTCGGCGATTTTTTGCAGCAGGAGCAGAAAAGAGATTTATTTGACGATGCCACGTGCTTTCAGCAATGCGCTTTTGAAGTCCTCTTCATAATCTTTTTGCAAACCGGGAATAGGAGCCAGCTTATCTTTGCCGGCCATTTTCAGATGGTAGATGATGATTTCGTCGGAAAGCTCGGTAAGCGGTTTGTCAAAACCCGCTTCATCGGCAATTTTTTGCAGAATTTGCATTAAATGCATTTCTGGGTCTTGTTTCCAATACGGTTCGAGCAGTTCCAACAGTTCACGCAGGCGGTGTGAGCGCATAATGTTTCCTTTTCTTTGATATGCCGATAAAAGTGTTTGAATGCATGGTTGGCAGTTTAAAGAATTTGCTGATGAATTTCAAAGACAGCCGGCTACATTTCCAGACAGCCTCATTTTATATAGGGAGGCCGTCTGAAAAAAATATTTTGCTATAATCTGCCGTATCAGCGTTATTTGGTTTGGAAATATCATGAATACGTGGCATGAGGCCATCGGCGCAGAAAAACAGCAGCCGTATTTTCAACATATCATTCAAAGCGTGAAGCAGGAGCGTGCATCCGGCCGGATTATTTACCCGCCTGCTTCCGATGTGTTCAATGCGTTTAAAGCAACTGAGTTTGATCAAGTTAAAGTGGTGATTTTGGGGCAAGACCCTTACCACGGCGCGGGGCAGGCGCACGGGTTGGCATTTTCGGTACGGCCGGATATTGCCGTTCCGCCGTCGTTGGTAAACATCTATAAAGAATTGGCGAACGATATTGCCGGTTTCCAAATTCCGCGCCACGGTTTTCTGCAACATTGGGCGGAGCAGGGCGTGCTGCTGCTGAACACAGTGCTGACCGTGCGGGCGGGGCAGGCGCATTCGCATGCTTCTTTGGGTTGGGAACAGTTTACCGACCGCGTGATCGCGCAGTTGAACGAACACCGCGAGCATATCGTGTTTCTTTTGTGGGGCAGCCACGCGCAGAAAAAAGGTGCGTTTATCGACCGCAACCGCCATTTGGTGCTGACTTCGCCGCATCCTTCGCCTTTGTCGGCACACCGCGGCTTTTTCGGCTGCCGCCATTTCTCGCAAGCCAACCGTTATTTACAAGAGCACGGTGAAATGCCGATAGATTGGCAGATATAGCACAACAGATGAGGCCGTCTGAACGTTTCAGACGGCCTCGATGCGGCATGATGAAGCCGTTGATATGATAAGGAAAGTTCATGAACATTTTGTTTATCGCCGACCCGATGGCGACTTTTAAAACCTATAAAGACACCACTTATGCAATGATGCGCGAAATGGCTATGCGTGGTTGGCGTTTATCGCATACCTTGAGCAGCGAGTTGGCGGTTAAAAACGGCGTGGTAACGGCTCAGGCTGCGGCGTTTGAGTTCGGCGGCGCGAAAGACGATTATGATAAACAGTGGTTTAAAGCCGCCGATAAAATTCAGACGGCCTTAAAAGACTTTGATGCCGTGATTATGCGCACCGACCCGCCGTTCGACATGCAATACCTTTACGCCACCCAGTTGCTCACATTGGCAGAACAGCAAGGTGCGAAGGTGTTTAACAGCGGGCAGGCCATGCGCGATTTCAACGAGAAGCTGGCGATTCTGAATTTCAGCCGCTTTACCGCACCTACTTTGGTATCGACCCGTTCCGCCGATGTGCGCGCGTTTCTGAAAGAGCATGGCGACATCATCGTGAAACCGCTCGACGGTATGGGCGGCATGGGCATTTTCCGTTTAACCGAAGCCGACCCCAATATCGGCAGCATTCTCGAAACCCTAATGCAGCTTGATACGCGCACGATTATGGCGCAGCGTTATATCCCCGAAATCGTGCACGGCGACAAACGCGTGCTGGTGATAGGCGGCAAAGTGGTGCCGTTTGGGCTGGCACGGATTCCGCAGCAGGGCGAAACGCGCGGCAATCTGGCTGCCGGCGGGCGCGGTGTGGCGCAGGAACTGTCGGCCCGCGACCGCGAAATCGCCGAAACCCTTGCACCCGAGCTGAAACGCCGGGGTATCCTGCTCGCCGGTTTGGACGTGATCGGCGACTATCTGACCGAAGTCAACGTAACCAGCCCCACCGGTTTTCAGGAAATCATGAAGCAGAAAGGCTTTGATGTAGCTGCCATGTTTGCCGATGCCGTGGCCGAATGGTCTGAGGCCGTCTGAAAACATGGAGCATAAGCTGCAAACTTATGCTGCTTCGATGAAAGGCGGCCGCGGAATCAAACGCATCATCCGTGCCTTGGGCTATTCCGCCGACGGCATGCGTTCGGCTCGCGAAGAGCAGGGATTCCGCCAGCTTTTGTGGATTCATGCCGCTTTTTTCGCCGGGCTGTTTTTTGCAGGCTTTACTTTGGCGGTGAAAATGATATTGGTGCTGGTGTCGGTGATGTCTATCGTAGTCGAACTGATTAACACCGGTTTGGAAGCGGCGGTTGACTATACTTCCGAAGAAATGCACAAGCTGGCGAAAACAGCTAAAGATGTCGGATCTGCCGCGCAATACATCACTTTGGCGGCTTTGGTAGTGTTGTGGATGATGGCGTTAACAGGATAAACCATTATGTCGAACGAAAACTATGCCTGCCAAAAGAAAGGCAAAAAAGGTATCCGCCGCATCATCAACGCAGCCGGATATTCGAAAGACGGCCTGCGTGCGGCCTACCGTTATGAAAGCGCATTCCGCCAGCTGGTATGGCTCAACGGCTTGCTGATTGCGTTGGCGGTTGTGCTCGATTTCGGGCCGGCAACCCGTATGATGCTGATTATCGCGTCGTTTATATCGCTGATTGTCGAGCTGTTCAATACTGCCATCGAAGCGGCGGTCGATCATACGTCAACCGCCCGCCACGAGTTGGCGAAACGTGCCAAAGATGCCGGTTCGGCAGCCCAAATGCTTGCTTTGCTGTTGTTGTCGGTATTGTGGTTTATGGCGGTTTGGCGCGAATACGGGTTGAACCTTTTTTAATGTATATCAACAGCCGTTTTAGTTTTTTGCCGTATACAGTAACCGACGGCAACCGTATTTTTCTATGCACAAAGACAAAGGAGCGAATATGAAAAAATTATTAGGCGTATTAGTGCTTTCCGGCCTGTGCCAAACCGCGCTGGCGGGCGGCATCGACGTGGATGACGCTTGGGCGCGGGCTACCGTAGAAGGCATGACCATGGGCGGTGCGTTTATGGATATTAAAAACGAAACCGGAACCGATGATACTTTAATCGGCGCTTCCAGCCCCGTGTCGGAGCACATCGAAGTGCATACCCACATGAACGACAACGGCGTGATGCGTATGCGTGAAGTGAAAGGCGGGATTCCCCTGCCTAAAGGGCGCGAAGTCGAGCTTAAACCCGGCAGCTACCACATTATGTTCATGGGCTTGAAACGTCCGCTGAAAGAAGGTGAAAAATTTCCGCTGACCCTGAAATTCAAAAAAGCCAAGCCGAAAACCGTAGAAGTGGAAGTAAAAAACACGCCCGGAGCAGGGCATCACCACCATCATCATTAACATGATCACAGGCATAAACATGTCCGTTGATTAAGCCGCAAGTAATCAAGCAGGCCGTCTGAAAAACTTTTCAGACGGCCTGCTTAATGGCCAAGCGGGTTATTTGCCCGCTTTGATTTCCTGCCATTGGCGGATCATATATTTCAAAGTTTCCGGTTCTATCGGCACCATGATAAAGCTGTTTTCCAAATCTTCATCGGTGGGGAAAATCGTATTGTCGTTGCGGTATTGTGTTTCCATTAAATCTTTGGCAGGTACGCTGGAAGGGGCAAAAGTAACGAAATTGCCGTTGCGTGCGGCCACTTCCGGTTTCAGGAAGTCGTCGATATAGCGGTGTGCGTTCAGCACGTTTTTTGCGTCTTTCGGGATGGTAAACGAGTCCACCCAAATGCCCACGCCTTCTTTGGGCATCATCACTCTGATTTTTTCTTTACCGCCCGCTTCTTGGGCGCGGCGTTTGGCAATATTCAGGTTGCCGCCGAAGCCGATGGCGACGCAGGTATCGCCGCGGGCCATGTCGTCGGTAAAGCTGGACGAAGTAAAGCGTTTGATGTTCGGGCGGTTTTGTTTCAATAATTCGGTGGCGGCATCCAAATCTTCGGGATTGCTGCTGTTGGGGTTTTTACCCAAATAGTTCAAAACCATCGGATAAACTTCGGCGGCGCTGTCGAGATAACTGATGCCGCATTTTTTCAGTTTGGCGGTGTATGCGGGGTTGAATACCAAATCCCATTGGTTGTCGGGCAGTTTATCGGTGCCCAAGGCTTTTTTCACGCGTTCGGTATTGATGGCGAAAGTGTTGGTGCCCCAAAAAAACGGCACGGCGTATTCGTTGCCGGGGTCTACGCTTTCCATCAGTTTCATTAATTTGGGATTGAGGTTTTTGTAGTTGCTAATCAGGCTTTTATCGAGTTTTTGGTATGCGCCCGATTGGATTTGGCGGCCTACGAAAGTATTTGAGGGGGCTACGATGTCGTAACCGGATTTTCCGGTTAATACTTTGGCTTCAAGAGTTTCATCACTGTCGTATTCGTCGTAAGTGATTTTAACGTCATTGTTTTTTTCAAAATCGGCTAGAGTGGTAGGGTCTACGTATTCAACCCAGTTATAGATTTTCAATTCACGGGTTTCAGGAAGGGGGCCGGCTTGTGCCGCATTCGGAGGCTGGGTTTCAGCCTTGTTGCCGCAACCGGTAAGCGCCAGTGCGATAAGGCCGCACAAAGACAAATATTTATTCATTATATTTCCTTTGATTTTTGATTTAAAAAGAGAAGCCGGCTTGATTATAGAGTAGGGTCTGGTTTTCCGATAGTTTGAAAGAGGGGGAAAGGATATTATTGATTACGGACAATAACTGCCGTATGCCGTTGATAGTAGGCGGTAAACAAAAACTGCTGTAATATATATAAGATTTTATTTTAACTTTTCAGACGGCCCGATGCAGTTGGAGAGGCCGTCTGAAATATTTTAATTGATATACAGAAAATATTATGAAAACCAACGAACTCCGCCAAAAATTCCTCAAATTCTTTGAAAGCAAAGGCCATCAAATCGTTCACTCGTCTTCACTCGTGCCGCACGACGATCCCACCCTGCTGTTTACCAACGCGGGCATGAACCAATTTAAAGACGTATTCTTAGGCTTCGACAAACGCCCCTACAACCGCGCCACCACCGCACAAAAATGCGTACGCGCAGGCGGCAAACACAACGACTTGGAAAACGTAGGCTACACCGCCCGCCATCACACCTTTTTTGAAATGATGGGCAACTTCTCATTCGGCGACTACTTCAAACGCGACGCCATCCATTTCGCTTGGGAATTTCTCACCGCTCCCGAATGGCTGAACCTGCCCAAAGAAAAACTCTTGGCCACCGTTTACGCCGAAGACGACGAAGCCTACAACATTTGGCTCAACGAAATCGGCATGCCGTCTGAAAAAATCATCCGTATCGGCGACAACAAAGGCGGCCGCTACGCTAGCGACAACTTCTGGCAAATGGGCGATACCGGCCCCTGCGGCCCCTGCTCCGAAATCTTCTACGACCACGGCGACCACATCTGGGGCGGCCCTCCGGGAAGCCCCGAAGAAGACGGCGACCGCTTTATCGAAATCTGGAACTGCGTGTTCATGCAGTTCAACCGCGACGAACAAGGCAATATGAACCCGCTGCCCAAGCCTTCGGTAGATACCGGCATGGGCTTGGAACGCATGGCCGCCGTCATGCAGCATGTGAACAGCAACTACGAAATTGATTTGTTCCAAAACCTGCTCAAAGCCGCTGCGCGCGAAACCGGCACCGAATTCAGCATGGACGTACCCAGCCTGAAAGTGATTGCCGACCACATCCGCGCCTGCTCGTTTTTGATTGCCGACGGCGTGCTGCCGAGCAACGAAGGCCGCGGCTATGTGCTGCGCCGCATCATCCGCCGTGCCGTGCGCCACGGCTACAAGCTCGGCCAAAAAGGCGCATTTTTCCACAAACTCGTGCCCGATTTGGTGGCCGAAATGGGCGCAGCCTATCCCGAATTGAAAGAACGCCAAAGCCAAATCGAAGAAGCCTTGAAAAACGAAGAAACCCGCTTCGCCCAAACCCTCGAAACCGGTATGGCCTTGTTGGAAAACGCCCTTTCAGACGGTCGTAAAGTGCTGGACGGCGAAATCATCTTCAAACTCTACGATACCTACGGTTTCCCCTACGACCTTACCGCCGACATCTGCCGCGAGCGCGGTATCGACATGGACGAAGACGGCTTCAACCGCGAAATGGAAGCCCAGCGCGCCCGCGCCCGCGCCGCACAAAGCTTCAAAGCCGACACCCAAATCACCTACGACGGCCAAGATACCGAGTTCAAAGGCTATACCCAACGCCAAACCGAAGCCAAAGTATTGGCCTTATATAAAGGCAGCGAAGCCGTAACCGAACTGAACGAAGGCGAAAGCGGCATCGTTGTGCTCGACCAAACCCCTTTCTATGCCGAATCAGGCGGACAAGTGGGCGATGTCGGCCATATCGTTTCAGACGGCCTCAACTTCCGCGTGGAAGATACACAAAAAATCAAAGCCGCCGTTAACGGTCACTTCGGCAGCGTCGTAACAGGCCGTCTGAAAGTAGGCGACAGCGTCAGCGCGCAAGTCGATAACGCCATCCGCGATGCCATCACCAAAAACCACAGCGTTACCCACCTGATGCACCAAGCCCTGCGAGACGTGCTCGGCACTCATGTCGAACAAAAAGGCTCGCTGCAAAACGCCGACATCACCCGCTTCGACATTTCCCATCCGCAAGGCATCACCGCCGAAGAAATCGCCGAAGTCGAACGCCGCGTCAACCACGCCATCATGCAAAACGTGCCCGTAGAAGTCAAAACCATGAGCATGGAAGAAGCCCAAAAAACCGGAGCCATGATGCTGTTCGGCGAAAAATACGGCGATTTCGTGCGCGTTGTGATTATGGACGAATACTCCACCGAACTGTGCGGCGGCACCCACGTTACCCGCACCGGCGAAATCGGCTTCTTTAAAATCATTTCCGAAGGCGGTATCGCAGCAGGCATCCGCCGCGTCGAAGCCATCACCGGCCAAAACGCCCTGCAATGGGCGCAAAACCAAGAGCGTTTGATCAACAACATCATCGCCGAAGTCAAAGCCCAAACCGAGCGCGACGTATTGGCCAAAATCCAAGCCAACGCCGCCCAAACCAAAGCGCTGGAAAAAGATTTGGCCAAAGCCAAAGCCGAGCTTGCCGTACACGCCGGTGCAAAACTCTTGGATAACGCCAAAGACGTAGGCGAAGCCAAACTCGTGGTGGCCCAAATCGAAGCCGACGCAGCCGCCTTGCGCGAAATCGTTACCGATCTTACCGGCAAATCCGACCAAGCCGTCGTGCTGCTCGCCGCCGTAAACGACGGCAAAGTCTCCCTATGTGCAGGCGTTTCCAAACCGTTGACAGCCAAAGTGAAAGCAGGCGATTTAGTGAAATTTGTTGCCAAACAAGTAGGCGGCAAAGGCGGCGGACGGCCGGACTTGGCACAGGCTGGTGGTACGGATGCCGCTAAACTGCCCGATGCTTTAAATAGCGTGGATGATTGGGTTGGCGGCAAGCTGGCTTGATTTGCATTTGATTGGAAAAGGCCGTCTGAAAAATTCCAGACGGCCTTTATAAAAAACTTCTGTAATCAATCTAATCTAATGGTTGAATAGATCAAATTGGTCATTTTCTAAAGGTTCCACATCTTCTAAAAATAAAGTCGGCTTCTTATCAGGAATTAAGTGGTTTTTCATTAATCTGCTAACATAACAATATATCTTACATTTTAGAAAAAGTGAGGATTTGTATTGTCTAATGGATCCGCGTGCAGGATGGCAGTTTAAGATCACTCCTTTGTATTCAAATCCAAGGGAATTAGTTTTTTCATTTCCTCTTATGAGTTTACCTTCTAATTGAACTTCTTCTCCATGAATAAGCTCTGGAAAAATAATTTCTTCTAGTTCTTCATCTTCTTTCTGTAAAAACAAAGGCTTATCTTTAATGGTAATAGATGTTGAGTCAAATTTTTCTTTATTTTTAACACCAATGGATAAATTTTGTCCTGCCATTACTCCTTTAACCATCTTTTCTAGGGATTTTTTTGGAATTTTCTTAAACCATTCTAATTGCTCAACTGGTATATAGATTAATTTTCCAACTTCATTCTTAATTGATACAACATATCGATCACCATGTTGTTCAATTTTGTAATCCTCGTAATTCCACTCAAAATTTCCTTTTTTATGTTTAATTAACTCAATAAGATTTTTAAGGGCTTCAATTGACTTTTTGAAAACATCAGACAATCCAATGTCTTTAAAGTCATTTTCTGCCATTTTTTCTGCTGCTTTTTTTAAATAGCTACCTACAAAAATACTTGAACCAGTAACAACAGTACCTAATACCCAAACAACCCAAGAACCTTCTTCAGTTTTGACAGGTATTTTATAATCGTATGAATTTATTGTAGGTAATTGCTGTTGATTAAAAAATTTTATACATTCATCAAATCCTAACAAAGCTTGTCCAGCTATATCTGCTTGAATAATACCTTTCTCTACTCGCTCTCCATAAAATTTCATGTATCCGATATAATTATTTTCATTCATGTAACCCCTCCTTTATATTAATGATAAATTATTTTCTGGTAAATTATATAGATTTAGTATAGTAGAATATAGTTATTAGAAATTTACAATGTAGTCAAGACTTACATGATTGGTTTTTTCTAAAAAAGAGTGTAAATGAACTAAATTTTGGAGTCTTTTGAAAATTGTAGGCGGCCTTCGGTTTTCAGCCAAACACCCGTAGGGCAGGGATGCTCGCCCTATTTGTTGCAACCATTTCAGATTTTGGTTCTGTCGGGTTCGGCCGGCTTGCTTGTGTTTGTGCCGCATGCTTTGCATTTTTAAACAGCCGTTCAAGCTCTGCCATAAAAAGGAGGCCGTCTGAAACTTTTCAGACGGCCTCTTTGTTATCAAGCTGCGCTATCAACGGTTATCGTCGTTATCCCGATCATCGTCTCTGTCGTCGCTTTTATCTTTCCGGTTTTCGTCGTGGTCGTTATCATGATCGTCTCTATCGTCGCGGTGGTCGCGGTCATCTCGGCGGTCGTCGTTGTCTTGCTCGTACTGCCGATTGTGTTCGCGGCGGTCGGAATCGTTGTCGCCGAGGCCGCATGCGTTGAGGCTGAGGGCGGCGGCGAGGCTGAGCAGTAACAGTTTGATGCTTTGTTTCATCTTTCTTCCTTTCCGTATGAAGTTGTTTGTCGGTATTTCTCGGATAGAAGTGTTTTGCGGGCGATGCGGCAAAACGGGCGTTCTATGTTTTAGATGTGATAGAGGCCGTCTGAAAAGGTTTCAATCGGCGGGTGCGGGCATATCGAGCGGCTTTTAAATGGGTTAGAATAACGGCTTTTTATTGCGCCTTAATGTTATGAATATCTTATCTGTCGAAAATGCTTCTTTTGCCGTCGGCCATGTGGCTCTTTTGGATAAAACGTCTTTCCAGCTCGACAACGGTGAAAAAATCGGCCTGATCGGGCGCAACGGGGCGGGGAAGTCTTCGTTTTTGAAGATTCTGGCGGGGGTGCAGAAGCTCGACGACGGGCAGGTGATTATTCAGAATAATCTGAAAATCGTGTATGTGCCGCAGGAATCGTTTTTCGATTCTGCCGCTTCGGTGTTTGATGTGGTGGCCGAGGGCTTGGGGGAGATGCGCGATTTACTGCGCCGTTACCATCAGGTAAGCCATTTGCTCGAAGGCGGGCAGAACGACGAATTGCTGAAAGAGTTAAACGAGTTGCAACTTGCGATCGAGGCGCAAAACGGTTGGCAGACGGATGCGGCGGTAAAGCAGACTTTAAGCCAGCTCGGTTTGCCTGAGCATGAGCTTATCGGCAATCTTTCGGGTGGACAGAAGAAGCGGGTGGCGTTGGCGCAGGCATGGGTGCAGAAGCCTGATGTGCTGCTGCTGGACGAGCCGACCAACCATTTGGATATTGATGCGATCATTTGGCTGGAAGGCTTGCTCAAGCAGTTTGACGGCAGTTTGGTGGTGATTACCCACGACCGCCGTTTTCTCGACAATATCGCCAGCCGCATTGTGGAATTGGATCGCGGCGTGTTGCGTTCTTATCCGGGTTCGTTTTCCAAATACAGCGAGAAAAAGGCGCAGGAATTGGCGGTTGAGGCGGAGCATAACCGCTTGTTTGATAAGTTTCACGCGCAGGAAGAAGCGTGGATACGCAAGGGCATCGAAGCGCGCCGCACCCGCAACGAGGGCCGTGTGAAACGTCTTGAAGAGTTGCGCCGCCAGCGTGCGGAACGCCGCAATGTGCAGGGGCAGGTAAATTTCAAGCTCGACAGCGGCGAGAAAAGCGGGCGCATTATCGCCGAGTTGGAACATGCTTCGTTTCAATACGGCGATAAGGTGATTATGGATAAGTTTTCCACGGTAATTCAGCGCGGCGACAAAATCGGCTTGATCGGCCCCAACGGTATCGGCAAAACCACGTTTTTGAAGCTGATTTTGGGCGAACTGCAACCTACGTTCGGCAAAATCCGTTTGGGCAGCAAGCAGGAAGTGGCTTATTTCGACCAGTTCCGCAGTGCGTTAAACGAAAACGACACGGTGTTTTATACGCTGGGGCAGGGCAACGATTATGTGGAAGTGGGCGGCAAGCGCAAGCATGTGATGAGTTATCTGGAAGATTTCCTCTTCCACCCCGCCCGTGCGCAAAGTCCGGTTTCGTCGCTTTCCGGCGGCGAGCGCAACCGCCTGCTGCTGGCCAAGCTGTTTACCCGCCCCGCCAATATTCTGGTGCTCGACGAGCCGACCAACGATCTGGATATCGACACTCAAGAGCTGCTGGAAGATTTGCTGCGCGATTATCAGGGCACGGTGTTTCTGGTGAGCCACGACCGTATGTTTCTCGATAATGTGATTACGCAGAGCATTGTTTTTGAAGGAGGAGGCCGTCTGAAAGAATACATCGGCGGCTATCAGGACTATATCGATGCCAGAGATCGCGAGGAAAAAATCCAAACCGCCGCCGCGCCGAAAACGGTTCAGGCCGAGCCGGAAAAAGCCAAGCCGAAAGCCAACCGCACGGTAAAACTCTCGTATAAGGAACAGCGCGAATTGGATGCGCTCCCCGACGAGCTGGCCGCGCTTGAAGCCGAGCAGGGCGAGTTGAACAACCGCCTTTCCGACCCGGAAATTTTCAAAGATTACCAAGAAGCCGCTAAATTGCAGATGCGTGCCGAAGAAATCGAAATGTTGCTGTTGGAAAAGCTGGAACGTTGGGAACAACTGGAAGCGAAGCAAAAAGGAATTGAGTAATGCGGAGGCCGTCTGAACAAGCCGTTTCAGACGGCCTTTTGTATCTGCAGGCTCCGATGCACGGCAAGCCCTTGCGCTGCGGCAAAACTTCTTTTGCAGAGTTTATCTAAACTATTGAAAGTAAAAGGCCGTCTGAAAAGAAATACAAGGCCGGACGTGTGTTTACATGCAATGCCCTATGCGAGAAAGGATGATGCGATGAAAATTTATACCGCCGCCGAAATGCGCGTGCACGAGCAGGCCGCCGTTGATGCGGGCACGAGTTTCGAGCAATTGATGGAAAATGCGGGGCAGGGTGCCGCCGCCGATTTGCTGCAACGCCGTCCGCAGGCGGGCCGTGCGTTGGTGGTGTGCGGCAAAGGCAATAACGGCGGCGACGGATTAGTGATGGCGCGGGTGTTGCAGCGGTACGGCTGGCGCGCGGACGTGGTGTTCGTGCTGGGCGAAAATCTGTCGGAGCTGGCGGAGCTGAACCGCCGCCGTCTGACGGATTTGGCGGGCATCGAGTTTATCGGCACGGAAAGCATGGAAGGCCGTCTGAAAACGGGCTACGACGTGATTATCGAAGGCATTTTCGGCACCGGTTTCACCGGCAAACTGCCCGATACGGTTGCGGCGGTGTGCCGCCGGCTCAATCTTTCAGACGGCCTGAAAGTGGCTTTGGACATTCCCACCGGTTTGAACGGCGACACGGCCGAAGCTGATGCCGATACGTTCCAAGCCGACATTACCTATACATTCGCCGCCTACAAGCCCGCGCATTTAACCGAGAGCGGCAAGAAATTCTGCGGCGAGATTGTGTGTTTGGATATCGGAATCGATTAGCGGTTTCCGTGATCAACGGAACATCTGCACCGTCGTCATACCCAGCACCGTCAGCAGCAGCGAGCCGAACAAGTGTAGCGAAGCCGTTGCCGCCGCCGCGCCCCAACGCTGCATCTGCAACATGCCCACCACTTCGAGCGAAAAGCCTGAAAAAGTGGTTAAGCTGCCTAAAAATCCGGTGATGAGCAGCAAACGCCAATGCGGGCTGAGGGCGGGAAACAGTTCGGACACGGCGGCGGCAACGCCGATGATGTATGCTCCCAGCCAGTTGGCGGCCAACGTACCGAAAGCAGCCCACGAAAGCGTGTGCGCGAACCACAAGCCCAAAGCCCAGCGCAACACCGCACCGAAGGCCGCGCCGATAATAATGGCAGAAAGATTGTTTAACATTTTGTTTTACCGTGTATTTATATTGTAGAGGCCGTCTGAAAACATAATTCGGACGGCCTGAAACTTTATGATTTCCAAATTTCGTTTTTAGAGCGCAGATAGCGGTTGTCGTCGAAAGTTGCCAAAAACTGTGGGCGCAAGGCTACGAAAATAGCGGTGAAAATGCCGGTTAAAAAAGCCTCGCCCCATGCCAGCAGAAAAAATACGGGGAATACGGATGTCCATAACACTTCGCCCGAATACGCTCCCGCTGCTTGTAACAGTACGGCCAAGAGTGCGCCGGTCAGTATCATGCCGAGGGCGGCAGTAATAAAGCCGTTGAAGAAGATATAGATAAACAGATTCGCCGGCAGTTTGGCAGCAATGCGGCGGCACGACAGGTTCAACGCGGCGGAAGGCAGAATGAGAAACAACACGTTCAGGCTTACCGCATGCAGGTTTTCCGCCCCGTGCAGCCAAGTGTAGGGCACCAATAGTAGCGTGCCCAACCACAAAGCGGCGGGTGCGCCGAGCATCAGCGCGGCAAGGCTGATGCCGAGCAGGTGGAAATTCATGCCCGCAAGCTGCCCGCCGCCCACGCCCGCGTTCAAGCTCCACAGCACCGCTAAAAACACCGCCGCCGCGCCCGCCGCGGCAGGCCGTACGGACACGGCGGCAAAAGCAGGTTTGGCACAAGCGGCCAGCAATGCGGCCAAAATAAAATGTGCGGCAAGTGCGGAGGCGGGGTTGAACCACGCAGCAAGAAAATTCATAAAAATCCTGCGGAAAGGGGTTGGGAAAATCCGGCCATTATACAGATGCGCGGAGGCGGGAAAGCGGGAAAACACGTTTCAGACGGCCTCAAGGCGGCATGGTATCGTTGCGGCGTATTCTGCAACCGTTTGGCACGGCTTGTTTCCGCCGTATCGGATTTGTTATAGTGAGGCCGTCTGAAAAAGGATAAATATCATGTCGAACACGCTTGAAATCATTGCCGTTCCCGCTTTCAACGACAACTACATCTGGTTGGCGGTACATCAAAACCAAGCTGCCTGCATCGACCCTGGCGATGCCGCGCCCGTGCTGGATTATCTGCAAAAGCGCGGCTTAACGTTGGCTCAAATCTGGATTACCCATGCCCATCACGACCACACCGGCGGAGTGGCCGCTTTGAAAAAAGTATTCCCGGCCTGCACGGTTTACGGTAACCGTGATGTTACCGGTGCAGACAAAACAATAGGAGAAGGCGGCAAACTCGAATTCGGCGGGTACGCCATCGAAGTATGGGCCACGCCGGGGCATACCGATACCCACTTAGGCTATCTGCTGAATCTTTCAGACGGCCTGCATATTTTCTGCGGAGACACCTTGTTTTCAGGAGGTTGCGGGCGCGTGTTTACCGGCACTGCGGCGCAACTTTTCGCCAGCCTGCAACGTTACAACGGCTTGCCTGAACACACTTTGTTTTATCCCGCCCACGAATATACTGCCGCCAACCTGCGCTTTGCCGCCCATATCGAACCCGATAATCCCGATATTCAGACGGCCTTAGCACAGGCAAACCGTACGCCGACCTTGCCGGTTACATTGGCGCACGAGCGCAAAATCAACCCGTTTCTGCGCACGGCAAAATCCGAAGTAGTGGCGAGAACGGCCGAGTTGTCGGGCGTAGGGCTAAACGGAGAAGCGGCGGTTTTCGCGGCGTTGAGGGAATTGAAAAACAGTTTTTAACCGCGCAGATTGAGAGAGGCCGTCTGAAACATGTTTTCAGACGGCCTTTGTATCATCGCGAAGCACAGGTAAGCAGAGACGGCTTTGCCGTATTCGGGCGAAGGGAGGGCTGTTTTTTCTGCCGGAAAGAGCCGCCGGCCGCCATACGCGGGCTGAGGCCGAATATGGCGAACCGTGATAAAGCAGGTTTATTCAGTTGCCGAGGTTTTATTTGATTTGCGCATCCAAAACAAACCGCGCCCCGTTGTCTTGCCGCAAAATTTCCGTCAGCGCTGGCAGGGTTTCTTGAAGCTGTTGTGCGAGCAGATAAGGCGGGTTGATCACAAACATACCGCTGCCGTGCATGCCGAAACCGTCGGCGCGGGGGGTGTGCACATGCAGTTCGGCATGCAGATAATTGTCGGGCGACAGTTTTTTGAGTTGCTCCGGCAGCTTGCGGCTTTCTTCGCGGCTCAGGCAGGGATACCACACCATATAGCAGCCTGATTCAAAGCGTTTTCGCGCTTCTTTCAAGGTGTGAACCACGCGGGCGTAGTCTTGCTTTTCTTCGTAGGGCGGGTCGATCAGCACCACGGCACGGCGGGTGGGCGGCGGCAGCAAGGCAATCAAACCTTGGTAGCCGTCGGCCTGCGTGATTTGCCCGCACCTGCCCAAGCGGGCTTCGTGCATATTGTTTTGCAGATGCTGGAAATCGGCAGGGTGCAGTTCAAACAGCCGCAATTTGTCGTTCGGGCGGGTGAGCGATTGCGCCAGCCACGGCGAGCCACAGTATAAATTCGGTGCGGGCAGAATGTTTTTCAGACGGCCTGTGAAGTTTTGCAGCGGCTCCGGCAGATGGGCGGCTTGTTGCAGCAGGGCAATGCCTTGTTTGTATTCGCCGACTTTTTGCGCTTCGCCGCTATGTAAATCATACAAACCGGCACCGCTGTGGGTGTCGATATACCAATAAGGTTTGTCTTTGCGGTTGAAGTAATCCAGAGTGAGATAGAGCACGAAATGTTTGAGCATATCGGCATGGTTGCCGGCGTGGAAGGCGTGGCGGTAGCTGAGCATAGTGGCGGGGCCGTCTGAAAAAGTTTGATGGAGAATGCGCTATTTTACGGGATTTTCAAGTTGCGGGCTTGCGGATAAACGGCGGAATGTTGCAGGCCGTCTGAAAACGGTTTGCTTGCCGGTTTTCAGACGGCCTGTTTGTGGGTCGAGCCGGAACTGATTATTTTTTATCGTCTTTTTCTTTTTCGTCCGTTTTGGCCGCTTTGACGGTTTGTGCAGCCGTCTGAACAGGAAAAATCAGGTTGAGCGGGTTGGCTTTTATCTGTTGCCATATGCTTTTGACCAGATTGGGAATACTGCCGATACTGGTATCGCGGGCACGCAGGGCAACCAATAGGGCCAGCATGAAGCTTACCCACAGGTTGACCAGGCCGATCAATAATACGTTGGCCAGATTGATGAGGAAAGAAAAAACGCCGATATGTCCGCTTACCGCAGCATAGCCGATATTGGCGGAAGAAAAAGCCACGTGGCGGATATCGAGCGGCAGGTTCAGCATATGCCCGAAATAGCCGGTCATACCCAACAGCATGCCGAAGACGAAATTACCGGCAAGCGAGCCGTAATTGTTATGCATATATTCAGCAAAATGCGTGCGGGCTGAAGCAGGCAGGCATTTTTTTAAAAACGGGTTTATCGTCAATCGGCGGCGCAAATCAAGATAGGCGGCGCGGTTGTCGAAAAAGCCTGCAATAATGCCTGAACAAAACAGCCAAACGCCGGCAATAGCGGCATACCATAGCGTAGGTTGGGTAAACGGCTGCACCGATTTGATTTGATAAGCAACATTTTCCATACTCAATAACGGCTGGGCGGTTTGTGCGGTAAAAACGGCGGCAATCAGCGCAGCGAGCAGCACGGCTACGCTTACGTTCCCGAAAACGGCTACGCTTTGCGAACGGGCCACATCTACCAGCAGCTTGGACAGTTTAAGCTCTACCGCACGGCCTTTCTCGTTGCGTTCCACCTGTTCGGCAAAACTGGCAGCAGTCATGGCCGGTTGCTTGGTTGCCACGGTAAAGTGCAGCATGTGAATCAGCATGAAGCCGATGCCGTAATTCAAGCCGTTTAAAAACGAAGTGGTAAATTCGCCGAAGCCCATTTCGCCGATATGGATTTTGTTTAATGCCATCAGTGCGATCAAAGCGCCACCTCCGGCGGCCGAGCGTAACATCGCCCAATATTCCTTGCGTGTGCGCGTGATGTAATGTTCGCCGTGGCCGCTTTTGTTTTCGCTGATGCTTTTGGCCAGCATTTTGATGCTGCGGCGGCGCAGCAGGGTGGTGCTGTGCTGCTCGACAGCGGCGACAACCATTGAATTCATCAATTTGACGGCCAAACGGCGTTGGTCTTCGGGATGGGTTTGGATTTCCAGCAGCAGACTCAGGCGCTCCAAAGTTTGCGACAAACGTTCGAGCAGGTGTGCCACCTTAACCGACGAGCCGGAACCTGCCCCCGTGCCTTTTCTTTGCAGGCGTTCTACTTGATTGCGGCATTGGTCTAGCATCACCTCGATGTGTGCCGTGTCGTAAGGTGCGGTTTCGGTTTGGTAGTGTTCCACCAATTTGGCGATTTCCCGCTTGAGGGCCACAAACGGCGAATCGACATCCAATAGGCGCGGTTCGATGCGTATCAGACTAGGCTCAAGCTCCTCCGCCGCCACCCATACCGACAACATCTCCAGCGCATGCAGCCTTTCCTGAGTAAGCTGACGCGAAGCGGATTGGACGATATTCGGATCGGCATGTGCCAACAGAAGTTGGTGAAGGTTCAGCCATTGGCGTAGATGGATGCTTTGCAGCCATTTTTCGTCGTTTTGCGAGTGGAAAAGATAGAGAAACACATCTTGCAGGTTGTTCAAATCTTTATAAGAAGGGCTGAAACGTTCGTAAATACGGATACCGAGTTCGCGGCTGAAACCGCTTCTGGAAAAAATGCCCAAGCCCACCAAGGCCGGATAAATGTGCACCTTGGTCAGCCACGCGTAAAAACGGCTGCCGAAAGTGCCGCATAGCGTTTTATCGCGCTCCAGCGTGTGCAAAAGCATATCCAGTCTGCCCGAAGCATGGCGGACGCCGCCTTTGCGTAAAAAATCGATAATCGCGTTGAGTATGGTAACGAAGTCGGTGGTTTCCAGACTTTCGGCAAGCAGAGTGTGTAAAGACTGAGGTGTTATTTTTTTCATTCGTATGAGTGTAACAGCTTGATTGTGTTGGGTACAAATAAGGACGATTAGATGAAATTACAGCATTTTATTGAAAAATAAACAGTAAAGTAAATGCACAGTGTTGAAAAACAGGAAATTTATTCTATTCGGCATGATGAAACCTGAGTGCAAAGGCCGTCTGAAATTTCAGACGGCCCGCTTTTATCAGCCGGGTTTAATCGTTCCATAAAGTTTGCTGTTTCCCTTCCGGCATTAAATGTCCGACACCGATACCGATGAGACGGAAAGCATTTTCGTTTTGTGCAGGTACGCGTTTAACCAACGTGTGTGCGGCCTCCGATAAAGCCGCAGCATCAGGCAGTGCCGAAGAATATGTGAGCGAACGGGTAATGATACGGAAATCAACCGTTTTCAGTTTTAAGGTAACGCTACGCGCCAGCACGTTTTTACGTTTGATTTGTTTCCACAAATCATCTGCCAAGTGGGGCAGGTGTTTTACCGTATCTGCCAGCGGCAAATCTTCGGGCAGAGTGATTTCGGTAGAAATCTGCAAACGCTCGCGGCTCGGTTTTACCGGCCGCTCATCGTTGCCGCGCGCCAGATCATATAAACGATAACCGTAACGGCCGAAATGATGCAGCAGTTCCCCTCTTCCGAAACGGCGGAGATCGCCCGCCGTGTGCATGCCGAGGGCGTTCATCTTCTGCAACGTTACCTTGCCCACGCCGGGGATTTTACTAAGCGGGAGCGTTTCCAAAAATGCCTCTACATGCTGCGGCGGCAATACAAACTGTCCGTTAGGTTTGCGCCAGTCGGAAGCGATTTTGGCAAGGAATTTGTTGGATGCAACACCTGCCGAAGCGGTCAGGCCGGTTTCATTGAAAATTTCCGTGCGGATTCTACGGGCAACTTCGCTGGCATAAGCGATTCCGGCAAAATTGCGGGTAACGTCAAGATAGGCTTCATCCAACGAAAGCGGTTCGATTAAATCGGTATAGCGTGCAAAAATACCGTGAATTTGGCGTGAAATTTCACGGTAAAGCTCAAAGTTCGGCGGTATGTAAACAGCGTGCGGACACAGCCGTTTGGCCGTTGCCACCGACATGGCCGAGCGTAATCCGAATTGCCGCGCTTCATACGAAGCCGCACAAATAACCGAACGGGGGCCGTTCCACGCCACCACAACAGGCTTGCCGCGCAGGTGCGGCTGTTCGCGCAATTCTACCGAGGCGTAGAAAGCGTCCATATCGATATGGATGATTTTGCGCGTTTGCATGGCTGGTGTTTCCGAAAGAGGCCGTCTGAAAAACATATTGTAATACCGTTTTGCAGCCCGAATCGGGATATTCGGAGTATCATATTGCTTTATAAAAACAAAGCCGTTATAATTTCATGTTTTCCAACCTTGCCTTTTACTTTCGCATGGTAAAAGGATTTAATAGCCGTAAGGAGATAGCATGCGTCATTATGAGATCGTGTTTATCGTTCATCCGGATCAAAGCGAGCAAGTGCCCGCAATGGTTGAACGTTACAAAACCATGATTAACGAAGCAGGCGGTAAAATCCACCGCTTGGAAGATTGGGGCCGCCGCCAACTGGCTTACCCGATTAATAAAATCCACAAAGCACACTATGTTTTGATGAACATCGAAACCACTCCCGAAGTGGTTGAAGAGCTGGAAACCGCTTTCCGCTTCAACGATGCCGTATTGCGTCATCTGACCATCAAAACCAAACATGCCGTTACCGAAGCTTCTCCGATGATGAAAGAAGAGAAGTCTAAAAACCTGCTGACAGGTGTGGCTAAAGAAGAAACCGAAACAGCCGAAGCGTAATTAAAGATTGAACAATCTTTTCAACCTTACCGCACAAATTGCCGAATGCGGCAGTTTAAGATACACCCCGGCAGGAATTCCTATACTGGAGGTGATATTGAAACATGAATCTTGGCAGCATGAAAACGGGCAGCAATGCTTGGTGAAATTTGAAATGGCAGCCAAGATTATCGGTAAGGATGCGCTAAAGTGGCAGCACCGGCAGAACGTAATGGTAGAAGTAAGCGGGTTTCTGGCACAAAAAAGCCAACGCTACCCCAAGCCGGTACTGCGGATACAGAACATTCAAGAATATAAAGGTTAAACGACAATGGCTCGTCAATCATTCAAACGTAGAAAATTCTGCCGTTTTACGGCCGAAAAAATCCAAGAAGTCGATTACAAACAAGTTGATTTGCTGAAAGACTTCATTTCTGAAAACGGTAAGATCATCCCTGCCCGTATCACCGGTACTAAAGCAGGTTACCAACGTCAACTGTCTGTTGCGGTTAAACGTGCCCGTTTCTTGGCACTGCTGCCTTACACCGACCAACATAAATAATTGACGGAGATTAGTAAGATGCAAATTATTCTGTTAGAAAAAATCGGTGGTTTGGGCAACTTGGGCGACGTGGTTACCGTTAAAAACGGCTATGCCCGCAACTTCTTGATTCCAAGCGGTAAAGCAAAACGCGCTACTGAAGCCAACATGAAAGAATTTGAAGCCCGCCGCGCTGAATTGGAAGCAAAACAGGCTGAAATTCTGGCTGATGCCAAAGCCCGTCAAGAAAAATTGAATGGTCAAACCATCACTATCGCTCAAAAGGCCGGTGTGGACGGCCGCTTGTTCGGTTCCGTTACTAATGCCGATATTGCTGCTGCAGTAGTTGCTGCCGGTATTCAGGCTGTTAAATCAAATGTTCGTTTGCCTGACGGTCCTTTGAAAGCCGTTGGCGAATATGAAGTTGAAGTAGCTCTGCATACCGATGCTGTTGCTACTGTTACCGTAGCGGTTGTAGCTGCTGCCGAGTAATTTGGTTTAAAAAACAAACAGGCCGTCTGAACAGGTTTTCAGACGGCCTTCTGTTATAATTAATCTTTCGCTTTTTGGAATCCATCATGAATACGGCCGTTTCTCCGCAATCCGAATTCTGGCGCGGGGCTAAAGACTGTTTGCCTGTGATTATCGGTATGCTGCCTTTTGCTTTGATTTTAGGCGTACAGGGCGGGCAGAAAGGCATGAGCCCGCTGGAAATGTCGATGATGACGGGGCTGAATTTTGCCGGCGGCTCGGAATTTGCCGCGGTGGGGCTGTGGGCGGATCCGCTGCCGGTGCTGCTGATTATCACGGTAACGTTTATGATCAACACCCGCCATATTCTGATGGGCGCGGCTTTAACGTCGTATCTAAAAGATGTGCCGATGAAAAAAGCGCTGCCTGCTTTGTTTTTTATGACCGACGAAAGCTGGGCTTTGAGTATGGCCGATATCCACCGGCGCAAGCAGCTGGGCTTGCCCGCTTTCAGCCTGCCTTATTATATGGGTACGGCATTGTCGCTGTATGTGGTATGGGTGTTGGCAACGGGAACGGGAGCGGTTGTGGGACCCGCTTTCGGGGATGTCGCGTTATTGGGTTTCGGTATGGCTTTTCCCGCCGTGTTTTTGGTGTTGCTGCGCGGTTTGTGGAAAGGATGGAAAGCGGCTGTGCCGTGGTTGGTGAGTTTGGTGGTGGCCGTATCGGTTTATCTCGGCATCGACGGTGCTTGGTATGTGCCTGCCGGAGCTTTGGCGGGTTTGCTGGCTGCTTACTGGGGAGGGCGCGGCAAATGATTTCGTGGGTGTCGTTTACTGTGGTGATGGGGATGTTGGCGGCAACTTATTCGACCCGTTTAATCGGTTTTTTTATGCTGCGTAACCGCACGCTAAGCCCGCGTGCTGCAGCAGTAATGGACGCTGCGCCGGGCTGTGTGCTGGTTGCGGTGATCGCTCCGTACTTTGCATCCAGTAAACCCCACGAACTGGTGGCTTTGGCTGTTACGATATTAGTGGCGAGCCGTTGGGGAATGCTGCCAACGGTGTTGATTGCAGTGGTATCGGCGGCTGTATTGGGACGTTGGATGAGTTAAGCACATTTTGTCTGTTGTGCAGCAATCTCAGGAATCTGATGTAGAAAGGGTGGTATGCCTTGGTTTTTCTTATCGTTGGCTATTTTGAGCGAAGTATTCGGCTCTTCCATGCTTAAGCTTAGTGAGGGCTTCAGCAAACCGTGGCCTACTGCAGCGATGGCGGTGGCTTTTCTATGTTCGTTTTATTTTTTGTCGTTGTCTTTGAAAAGCATTCCGCTCGGTACGGCATACGCGGTATGGGCGGGGGTAGGGCTGGTGCTGACGTGCATAATAAGCATAGTGTTTTTCGGACAAAAGGCAGATGTTGCGGGTATAGTAGGCATCGGGTTCATTTTAACGGGTGTGTTGATTTTGAATACTTTGTCCGGTATGGTTCGGCATTAGATACATGGGAAGCAAATGATGAGGCCGTCTGAAAATGTTTTTTCAGACGGCCTCAAGTATGATGAATCCGTTTATTCGTCGGTGGGGTTGTGTACTTCGTCGGCCAAAAAGTTTTCGCGTCCTTTATAAAGCTCAAAAACATATCTCCACATTTGGCCGGAAATCTTTTCAAAAATGGCAGATATTTTATAATTCGCAAGAACGAGAATACGAGGGGAGAGGCTGCAGTAGTTGTGATGAGTAGTCAATCAAAAATACCTTTTTAAATCAATTTATTGATTAAAAAGCCACATTGCAGATCATAGCAATGATAATGATGTTAAGAGGATGGCGCTCCACACTACCCAATCTTTATATCCTTGATATTTTTTATTTTCATTCTTCACTATTCCTGCACACCTCTACCGCTTCCTGCAAACTGCTCACGCCGAAAATCTGTAAGCCGAGAAATTCTTTCGGGTTGCGCGGCAGATTGGCTTTAGGCACGACGGCGCGTTTGAAGCCGAGTTTTTCCGCTTCCTTCAAACGCTCCTGCCCGCGTGCTACGGGGCGGACTTCGCCGCTTAAGCCGATTTCGCCGAAGGCCACCATTTTTTCGGGCAGCGGGCGGTTGCGGAAGCTGGAGAGCATGGCAAGAATGATGGCAAGGTCGGCGGCGGGTTCGTTGATTTTTACGCCGCCTACGGCGTTCAGGAATACGTCTTGGTCGAAGCAGGCGATGCCGGCATGGCGGTTCAACACGGCCAACAGCATGGCAAGGCGGTTTTGTTCGAGGCCGACGGTAAGGCGTTTGGGCGTAAAGCCGTGTGCGTCGTCAACCAATGCCTGAATTTCTACTAACAGCGGGCGGCTGCCTTCTTGCGTGACCAGCACGCACGAGCCGGGCACGTCGTCGCGGTAGCTGGCGAGAAAAATCGCCGAAGGGTTGGACACGCCTTTCAAGCCGTGTTCGGTCATGGCGAAAACGCCCAGCTCGTTGGCTGCGCCGAAACGGTTTTTGATGGCGCGTATCATGCGGTAGTTGGAATGCTGGTCGCCCTCGAAATAGAGTACGGTATCGACCATATGCTCGAGCACGCGCGGGCCGGCGATGGCACCGTCTTTAGTAACGTGGCCGACCAAAATCATGGCAATGCCCATCTGCTTGGCTATGCGGGTGAGCTGCGCGGCACACTCGCGCACTTGCGATACCGAGCCGGGTGCGGAAGTGATTTGGTCGGAATACATGGTTTGAATCGAATCAATCACCACCACGGCGGGTTCGTGTTGTTTTAAGGCCGTCTGAATGGCTTCCATGCGGATTTCCGCCAGCAGGTTCACGCCTTCGCTTTGTAAGCCCAAGCGTTGCGCCCGCAGGGCGACTTGTTGGGCGGATTCCTCGCCGGATACATACAGCACTTTGCGGTTTTTCGCCATCATCGCTATGGTTTGCAGGAGCAGCGTCGATTTGCCGATACCGGGGTCGCCGCCGAGCAGAATCACCGCGCCGCTCACCAAACCGCCGCCCAATACGCGGTCGAGTTCGCCCATGCCGGTCGGTTCGCGCGGCACTTCGGTGGCCGTTACTTTGGAAAGATCCTGCACCTGCGCGGTATCTGCCGCCCACGATTGGAAGCGCACGTTTTTCGGTTCGGGCGCGGCAAGGCTTTCCTGCAAGGTATTCCACTCGCCGCAATGCGGGCATTTGCCCTGCCATTTCGGGGTGGTACCGCCGCATTCGCTGCATTGGTAAACGGTTTTCGGTGCTTTTGCCATGAGGGTTCCTGTGTTTTAAGCGAGGGCGAAATGCCGCTTGGCCAAATCTGAGGCCGTCTGAATGTAGCGGCTGTTTGCATACGAATCCAAGCTGTGTGCCAGTGGGAGTTTCCGCAGCCATGTAAGCTGGCGCTTGGCAAGCTGACGGGTGGAGGCGATGCCTTTTTCGACAAAAGTATCGTAATCGTATGCGCCTGTCAGATAGTCCCATGCTTGCCGGTAGCCGACGCAACGCATGGAAGTCATGTCGGCGGTGAGTTCGGGATAGGCCGTCTGAAGCCGTTTTACTTCGTCGATAAAGCCGTGTTCCAGCATGGTGAGAAAGCGTTTGGCGATTTGTGCGTGCAGTTCGGCGCGGTCGGCGGGAAGCAGGGCGACGGTGCATAAGTCCAGCGGCGGAGTATAGGTTTGCCGTTCGGCAAAGTGCCGGCTTAACGGTTTGCCGGTGAGTATGAATACTTCCAATGCACGCTCGATACGCTGGCTGTCGGCAGATTCCAAGCGTGCGGCGGTTTGCGGGTCGACGGTTTGCAGACGTCGGTACAGATGCGGCAAGCCATATTCGGTTTTTTCTGCCTGTAATGCGGCGCGGATTCCGGCATCGGCTTCGGGCAGGGCATTCAGCCCTTCGGTCAGGGCATGGAAATACATCATGGTGCCGCCGACGATTAAAGGCAGCCTGCCGCGTGCGTGGATTTCATTAGTCAGGCGCACGCAATCGTTGACGAAATCTGCTGCGCTGTATGTTTCCAACGGAGAGATAATGTCTATCAGATGGTGCGGCACGGCGGCGCGTTCGGCGGCAGTGGGCTTGGCGGTGCCGATATCCATATCGCGGTAAACGAGGGCGGAATCGAGGCTGATGATTTCGACCGGCAGGGTTTCAGCGATTTTCAGAGCCAAACCGGTTTTGCCGCTGGCAGTGGGGCCGAGCAGGGCAAAGGCTTTGGGGGTGTTCATGGGTTTTCAGACGGCCTCTAAAGGATAAGGATGGAATTATAGCAAAAGGCCGTCTGAAAAAGGTTTCGGACGGCCTTTGAAGCTGCCATAATGCTCAGGTTTTGAATGTAAACGGAACCGTATCGATAAAAGCCGTCAGGCCGTCTGAAAGGAAAATAGATGAAACCCGCGAAATTTTTGAAACTGGCCGCTTCGGTGTTGCGTCGTTTGGATGCGCTGTTGCCGCCGGAGGCGGCGGAGCCGGACTGGAAAGCGTTGGCTTACCGTTGGCAGAGCATCGGTCGCCGCGGTGTGTTGGAAAGCCTGCCGCAGCCGCACACTTTCCCGTTGAACAGGCTGGCGGCGGTGGATATGCAGACGGCGCGGCTGGTGCGGAATACCGAGCAGTTTTTGGAAGGCCGTCCGGCCAATAACGTGTTGATGACCGGTGCGCGCGGTACGGGAAAATCTTCGTTGGTAAAGGCTTTGCTGCACGAATATGCGGATCGCGGCTTGCGCCTGATCGAGGTGGACAAAACCGATTTGACCAGTTTGCCTGCATTGCTGACGTTGCTGGAAAAGCGCAAAGAGAAATACATCGTTTTTTGCGACGATTTGTCGTTTGAGAGCGGCGACGATACTTACAAAGCCTTGAAAACCGCACTTGACGGCGGACTTTCGCAACGGTGCGGCAACGTGCTGGTGTACGCCACGTCCAATCGCCGCCATCTGATGCCCGAATATTCGGATGAAAATTTGGCGGTTACGGGCGGGCGCGGCGAAGTGCATCCACAAGAGGCGGTGGAAGAAAAAGTGTCGTTGTCCGACCGTTTCGGCTTGTGGTTGAGCTTTTATCCGTTCGACCAAAACGATTATCTGCAAGCGGTGGCAAACTGGTTGGACGATTACGGCCTGTCTTTTGACGAAACCGCCCGCCAAGCCGCATTGAACTGGTCGCTTTCGCGCGGCAGCCGTTCGGGGCGTGTGGCATGGCAGTTTGCCTGCGACTGGGCGGGCAGGTTGCCGGAGCAGAGGATTGTGGATTGAATGTGCCGTCAATGGTAAAAAGGCCGTCTGAAACCATATTTTCAGACGGCCTTTTTACCATTGGGGCAGGTGTAATTCAGTTTTCTTGCTGTTTCGGCCGGAATGCGGGTTTCAGCCTCACATACAGTACCCGGGTAACAATCGCTACGGTGTCTCCGTGTTTGTCGAAGATGTGCACTTTCATTTCGGGCAGATATTTATCGCCGGTTTGGGTGTGTTTGTAAATGTCTTGCAGCATTTCGTCGGTGAGCGTGCATTCGATATAAACCGCGCTACGGCCGGGTTTGATGAAATCGATGTGCGCAGATTTATCCCACACAAAATAACGCTTTCCCATCAAGCCGTTGAGCATCACCGAATAAGTAACATCGGTCATGGCGAACAGGCTGCCGCCGAATTGCGTACCGTGGGCGTTGCGCGTGCCCGGCCAGTTTTTCAGTGTGGCTTTCATATGGCGGAAGTCGGGTGAAAGCTCGGTGATGCGGATGCCGCTGAAGAGGAGCGGTGGCCACAGGTTCAATAAAAAACGGGCTTGGGCGGCATTATGGAAGCGGGAGCGGAGTCGGAGCATGGTTTTGTTCAAGGTGGTTTTCAGACAGCCTGAGGCCGTCTGAAACGGTTGGGCCGTTATTTTTGGGGTTCGGTGTTGAAAAACAGTTTTTTCTGCCGGAGCGGGTTGCCGTCGGCATCGGTTAGGACGGCTTCGGCGGCGGAAAATTTAATCACGGCCAAGCTGATGCTGCCGTTTTCGGTTAACGCGCTGTTGATAATGATGCCGGCTTCCTCGCCTTCGCTGTGAACGGCAACGCCGGCGGTTTCGAGCGAAGTGCCGGTTAAGACGGCCAAGCCGCGTTTTACTTGGCCGCGGTATTGGGCGCGGGCGATGATTTCCTGCCCGGGATAGCAACCTTTTTTGAAATGCACGCCGCCGATAGTGTGTTGGTTGAGCATTTGGGCAACGGCAGTTTCGGTAGTGGCGGCGGAAATCCACGGATAGCCGCTTTCGATTTCATGCACATTCCAATTATTTTCGGCGGAGGCATCGTATTCGGGTAGATAGCCTGCCAAACCGATATTCAGACGGCCTTGATGGGGCAATGCGAGGCTCCAGATGCCGTTACGGTTTTCGGCGGCAAAAGCCAGCGCGGGGGATTCGGCAGCTTGCGGTACGGCGGTTTCGCCCAGTTCGCAGGCTGCGGCAAAGTCAGGCAATGGTTCGAACACGACTTTGGCCCGTAAAACATACATGCGCAGGCGTTTGATAACGGGTTCGACCAAATCGGCGGCCATCGCAAGCAGCAAATCGCCGCCGCGGTTCAGCACGAGCATATTGGCGATTACGCGGCCTTTGGGGGTGTTGTAGGTGGCATAGCAGGCTTGGTTTTCTTGTAAGTTTTTGATGTCGTTGGAAAGTTGTCCGTGCAAGAAAGCGGCGCGGTCGTCGCCGCTCACGCGCACGATGCCGAAAAAGGGCAGACGGGTTTGCATGGGAATCCTTTTTTGTGCGTTAGGTGTACGGTTTATATTTTAACGCTTGGTCGGCATGGCTTAAAGGGATTTCTGGAGGCCGTCTGAAAACGGTGTCGGGGCATAAAGTGCCCGTCGATATAACGGCTTTCTGTTAGAATCCGACTTTATTATTCTGAAGCAGACGGATAACGCAAAGGCCGTTGTGTTGCGCGGATTGCTTTTTCAGACGGCCTGTTCAGGTGCATTATGTTCTCCATCCTTACCATCACTGCTCCCGTATTTATCATTATGGGCATGGGCTATTTCGCCATGCGCTTCAATTTTTTTACCCCCGTGCAGATTAACGGCATGGGTAAATTCATTATCCATATCGGTATGCCGATGCTGGTGTTTTCGGCGATTGCCACGCGTCCGATTGCCGAAGTGCTGAACCCCGTTTATATGTATGGCTATGCGCTCGCTTCGTTGTTGGCTTTTACGGCAGGTTGGCTGCTGAGTTTGAAACGTGGGCAGAATAAAGTGCTGGCAGTGCTTAACGGGGTGGGTACCGGTATGTCGAACACGGGCTTTATCGGCTACCCGTTATTGCTGATGGCTATAGGTGCGCCTGCCGGGGTATTTTTTGCCATGAATGCGTTGATTGAAAACGTGCTTGTGGTGCCTTTGATGTTTATTTTGATTGATTTTGCTAAAAGCGATAACGCACATATCGGCAGAACATTATGGCAGATATTCAAAAACTTGATGAAGAATCCGATTTTTATCGGCTTGCTGGTTGCTTTGGTGTTTGCCGTCGGCGGCATTCCCGTGCCTGCGGTGCTGGAGAAAGTCAGCTCCATGTTGGCTTCTGCGGCTTCTCCGCTGGCTCTGTTTGTGATCGGTGCGGGCTTGTACGGGTTGGAAATTCGCGGCAGTTTGAAAGATATTGTGGTGGTAACGGCGGGCAAGTTGTTGATGTTTCCGCTGCTGGTAGTGCTTTGCTTGTGGCTTTTCGGAGCGGATAGGGACACGGTTTTCACGGGAGCGTTATTGGCCAGTGCACCGATGGCAAGCATGTACGCTTTGTTTGGACATAAATACGGTTTTGAACGGCAAACCGCGGCGGCGGCATTGTTTACAACCATTGTGTCGTTCTTTTCGGTATCGTTGGTTTTGCTGCTGTGGCGTTAGCTCGAGCGGTAATATTGAGGGTCGAGAGTTTTTTGTCGTGCGTTGTCCGCTGGCTCTTCGGTTGGGTGCCGGATGATGTGTCTGCATTTTTTCTGCCGCCGAATTTTGAGTCGGATTAATATCTCAAAAAAAAAGCAACAGGCCGTCTGAAAACGATATTTCAGACGGCCTGTCGATTTTTGAGGAGTGTTCCTGAAAATAGCGGGATTTATTGTTTAATCAATTCCAATTCTATTGGAATGAATTTTTCCACGGTTTCTCCGACGATGATTTTCTTCGCCTTCGGGCTACGGGTCTCCGTGAGGGCGGCTAACGTGATTTTTTCCAAATAAACTTCTTCCGACGCCGCATGTCCGAGAGTGGCAATCAGTTTGGACAATTCTGCGTGAGGCACACTGGTTTTTTTTATGGTTTTCCTTTACATAAACTCAAAAGTGCATTGTTATGATCCATATAAATTGTTTGATAACAACATACTTGCAACATCAGGTGGTAACGTTGGTTATTTTCAGCAAGTTAGAGGAAAATATAATGGCTAATTTATTTCATTAGCTATTAATTTATAGAAATTCAATTAGTTAATTAAAATTGAATATTTTGTTATCGGTACGTTGATGTATACATGAAAAAAGGTGTTTAGCGGTTTTTTAAATTATTGATGCACTGTTTATCGCGTGTTTCAAATGCTTGCGCACCTCCGAGTAACTCGAGTTGTTCTTGTGCGCTGATTTTACTGAGTGATTGGATTTGCTTTTCGGAAAGTTTTTCCAACGGTTCGTTCCACATACAAACACAATAATCGGCGATGATTTGTTCCGATTTGTTTTCCAAACCGTTGGCTTTTAAATCGGCCTGCCATTTTTCGGAAAACGGTACGTTTTTAATGCAGGAATCGATAATCACTTGCTTGGCTTTCGGCTTGGAAAGGGCGCATTGCGACAGAAAGTAAAAACCGGCCAGCAAAGCCATTACCACCCAAAACCAGATACGGACGGTGCGGATTTTGGCTTTGGCTTTGCGGCGCTGTTCTTCGGGGGATAATTCCGGTTTATCCGTTGCTTGCATGCAGGCTCTCCATGCGGATCATCACGACCGGTTCGTAAACACAATCTAAGCATTCGATGGCTGCGATGGCTTTTTTGATGTTTTTCTCAACCGTGCTGTGCGTGAGGATAACAATTTCGGCGATTGTTTGTTTGATTACGCCTTTTTGAATTAGTGCCTCAATCGAAACATTTTCTTCCGCCAGAAGGTTGGCTATTTGGCCGAGCACGCCCGGTTCGTCTTTGGCTTGTACGCGCAGATAATAACTGCTGGTAATTTCATCCATAGACAGCATGTTTTGCGCTTTGACTTGGCTGGGTTGGAAGGCTAAATGCGGCACACGGTTGCCTGTGTCGGCGGTAATCAGGCGGCTGATGTCGACAATATCCGCCACTACCGCGCTGGCTGTCGGCAATGCGCCTGCCCCTGCCCCGTAATATAAGGTTTCTCCAACCATATCGGCATCAACACGCACGGCATTCATTACGCCGTTTACATTGGCCAGCAGGCGGCATTCGGGAATCAGGGTGGGGTGCACGCGCAATTCGATGCCTTTGTCGGTTTTGCGGGTAATGCCCAAAAGTTTTACGCGGTAGCCGAGTTCTTCGGCGTATTTGATATCGCGGCTGTCGAGTTTGCTGATGCCTTCGAGATAACAGGCTTTGAAATTCACGGGTGTGCCGAAAGCCAATGCGCTCATGATGGTAATTTTATGGCCGGCATCATGGCCTTCTATATCGAAAGTGGGGTCGGCTTCGGCATAGCCCAGCTCTTGAGCCTGTTTCAGCACATCGACAAATGCGCTGCCTTTTTCGCGCATTTCGGTTAGGATGAAGTTGCTGGTACCGTTGATGATTCCGGCGATGGATTTGATATTGTTTGCAGTTAAGCCTTCGCGCAGGGCTTTGATGATGGGGATGCCGCCGGCAACCGCCGCTTCAAATTGCACCATAACGTTTTTCTGCTCGGCCAGCGAGAAAATTTCATTGCCGTATTCCGCCAGCAGTTTTTTATTGGCGGTAACAATATGCTTGCCGTTGTTGATGGCTTCGAGCACCAGTTCTCGAGCGATTTCGGTGCCGCCGAACAGCTCCACGACAATATCGACTTCGGGATGTTTGACCACGCTGAAAGGGTCGTTGGTAACCAATGTGTGTGTGTCGCAAACCGCGCGGGCTTTTTCAGCGTCGCGGGTGGATACGATGAATACATTGACATCACGCCCTAAACGGCGGCTGATTTCTGCTGCGTTTTTACGTAAAACGCCGACAGCGCCGCTACCGACTGTTCCTAAACCTAAAATCCCGATATTGACTGGCTTCATCGTATCTCCTTAAGCCGTTGTATGTTAGTATGAAGACGTAAAATTGTTTTATAAAAAAGGATTTAATCCTAACCGAAAATGCCTGTTTCTGCATCTGAATTTTTACGGAATCCTGATTATGTTGATTGAAGAAAAAGCCACGTCCGAACAGTTCGATATTACCGGTTGTGTACCGGGAACCATAGAAATCAACGGCGAACCTTATAATGAGGCGGTTGTTTTACAAGGCAAGTTTATCGGAAAACCGTTAAAGGAAAGAGCGGTGGAGCTTAGTGCGGAAGATTTTTTTCAGACGGCCTCATCAGATGAAATGCTGCCCGAAGTGATATTAGTGGGAACAGGGGAGAAACAGGTATTTCTACATCCCAAAATAGCGGCTGCTTTGGCGGCAAAAGGTATCGGTTTGGAAAGTATGACTACTGCGTCTGCGTGCAGTACTTTTAAGATTTTACAGAGCGAAGGCCGCCGCGTCTGGGCATGGTTATGGCCCTGACCGGGGGATGGTAAGGTAAGAGGCCGCCTGAAATAAAACAAACTCAAAATGTATAAACCGAACCGATTTAAGAGGTGGGATTGAAAGCCGCTCCTGCCGGAGATAAATTGATGTGAAGGCTGCTACCAAAATTGAACTTTGCAGCAGCTTTCAACTTTCAATGATTACACCTTCATTTCCAAACGGGTTTGGGGCGGTAGCAGCAGTTGGTAAGCCGGCAAATCTAAAGCTACTGCCATTTTTTCGATATTGGAAAGAGCGATATTCCAGCGTTTGCGTTCGATGGCGGAAACATAAGTGCGATCCAAACCGCATTGACGGGCGAGCTCTTCCTGCGACCAACCTTTGTTGACACGGAAAAGGCGCATATTATAGGCCAGCACGGCACGTAAATCGTTTTCGTCCGGTAATTCGGCGGGAGCCGTCAGTTTATTGCTCATTTATATATTGCCTTGTGAATTTGCTTTAACGGATTTTACTCCACGTTTGGTTGGAGTTCAAAGGCCGTCTGAAAACAGGTTTTGTTTCAGACGGCCTTTCATACAGATACCTATGCGAAACATTTTGTTTTAAATCAGTTCAATTTCAGTTTTGCAAAAGGAAGCATTAGTTATATTTCTATAAACTTTGATAAAATGCCGAACTCAAAGTCGATTAACCCGCATTGGCTGACAGGCCGTCTGAAAATTTAGGAGTTTACATGTCTGACAAACTGATTTTGGTATTAAACTGCGGCAGCTCTTCGTTGAAAGGTGCCGTGCTGGATAACGACAGCGGCGAAGTTTTGCTGAGCTGCCTCGCTGAAAAACTGAATCTTCCCGATGCTTTTATCACGTTTAAATTCAACGGCGAAAAGCACACTACGTCTTTAGCTGCCAATCCCAATCACACCGGTGCGGTAGAAGCTTTAATGGAAGAATTGCGTGCCCATAGTCTTGACGGCCGTATCGGTGCTATCGGCCACCGCGTTGTGAGCGGTGGTGAATTGTACAGCGAATCCATTCTTATTACCGACGAAGTGGTGGAAGGCATTGAAAAATGTATTCCTTTGGCTCCGTTGCACAATCCCGCCCACTTGCTCGGTATTCGTGCCGCACAAAGCATTTTCAAAGGCTTGCCGAATGTAGCCGTATTCGATACCGCGTTCCACCAAACCATGCCGGAACATGCCTACACTTATGCCGTGCCGCGCGAGCTTTACCGCAAATACGGTTTGCGCCGTTATGGTGCACATGGTACCAGCTACCGTTTCGTTGCCGATGAAACCGCCCGCTTCCTCGGTAAAGATAAAAACAAACTGCGTATGGTTATCGCGCATTTGGGTAACGGCGCATCTATTGCCGCAGTTGCCGACGGCAAATGCCAAGACACCAGCATGGGCTTGACTCCGCTGGAAGGCTTGGTAATGGGCACACGCAGCGGCGATATCGACCCGAGCGTATTTTCTTTCTTAGCTCAAAATGCCAATATGAACATTACCCAAATCACTGATATGTTGAACAAAAAATCAGGTTTGTTGGGTGTGTCCGAGCTTTCTAACGACTGTCGTACCATTGAAGAAGAAGCAGGTAAAGGTCATGAAGGTGCGAAACTGGCGCTGGAAGTGTTCTCTTACCGTTTGGCCAAGTATATCGGCAGCATGAGCGTGGCGGCCGGCGGTTTGGATGCTTTGGTGTTTACCGGCGGTATCGGTGAAAATTCCAACTTAATCCGCAGCAAAGTATTGGCCTATTTGGGCTTTTTAGGTCTGACCGAAGATGCGGGTGCTAACGAAAAAGCACGTTTCGGTAACGCAGGTGTGATTACTACCGCCGACAGTAAAGCTGTGGCTGTGGTTATTCCGACTAATGAAGAGTTGATGATTGCACACGATACTGCACGCTTGAGCGGTTTGTAATTTAAATATCAAAAAGGCCGTCTGAAATATTTCAGACGGCCTTTTTGATATTTTGTAGATAATGGCGTTTGTTATTGAGTGGTGCGAAAGCAGAACGGCAAATATTGCGGAGTAGATTATTGCTTGCTGCTGCCGTAATGGAGCCGCTCCGGCTGTGTGCTGATCGCCGTTATTACGTTGTATTTTGTTTTCGATAGGCCGCATGGATTTCTGTATTTGCAGCCGGCCGTTGGTTTATGTTGCCGGCTGTGTTGTGTGTGGTGGTTTTATCGGTATCGCCGAGGCATCGGATAAGATAGTTTTTCTGCTGTTGTTTTTAAATATTATGCCCGTATTTACCCGCAGGCCGTCTGAAAACTAATTTTCAGACGGCCTTTTCCTTTTCTTCCTATGATTTTATACCTTAAATCCGTTTAAAACGTCCGCATATCCGATTTTGCCATCATCATGAAATTCATTTGTTATTATTGATATTAAATAAGGCAATATCACATAAGTAAGGGATAGCTTATGTTTTGAAAGCAAAAAGTGAAAAGGGACTTGTATGTTGTTTGAACTGAACCTGCCGCCATGTCCGGAGGCGAATGCGCGTGCCTCTCATTCGGTGTGGGCTGCTGCTGTGGAAAGACATAAAGGTGCATTTGGCAAATTGAAGCTGAACCAACGCATATTTTTGATGACTGCTTCGGTTTTGTTTGCTTGCATAGTTTATTGGATAAGTGCCATTTTATATAAGCATCAAGTAGATTTTCTTGTTCCTTATATCGGTTTCAGTTATGCAGCGCTTTTATTGATTTGCAACGGCTATTGGGGGTTTCACAGCATGAAGCGTCAAATATTGATGCAGCGCCATTACCGCAATAGCTGTCTGGCTCCGGCAAGCGTTTTTTTCGCCAATAACCGGGGCTTTCACCAGATGTATCAGAACGACGGCTATGAAGTCCGTTGTACTTGGAAATCCGTGTTGGAGATACGTCATCATCCGCGCACGGGGGATATTATATTGGATATGGGTACCAGTTTTATCGTGCTGCCGCCCGAAGTATTTGCAGATGAAAATGAACAACAGAAGTTTTTGAAAGCAATACGCAAATGGCAGTACATCGCACATAGAGAAAGCCGTCTGAAATAGGATATATACATGAAAACATTTAAAACTCACTTAACCATGGCTGTTTTAACGCTGGGATTGGCGTTCGGAGCAGCCGCAAACACACCTGAAGAAATCGAACAATGGCAGAAAGCCGCAAAATCAGGTGATAAAACTGCTCAGTATGAGTTGGGCTTGGCTTATGAAACAGGGGCGGGAGTGGAAAAAAATGAAGAAATTGCCGCCCAATTTTACCGCCGTGCGGCACGCAAAGGCCATGCCGATGCCCAAACCAGCTTGGGGATAATGTATAGCGAGGGCCGGGGAGTGAAAAAAAATGCGGCCCGGGCTGTAAAGCTTTATCAGAAAGCTGCCGACCAAGGTAACCGACACGCGCAAAACAATTTGGGAATGATGTATTTTTATGGTTATGGCGTGAACCAGGATTATCAAAAAGCATTTGACTTGTTCAGACAGTCTGCCGAACAAGGGGAAGACACTGCTCAAAAAAACTTGGCTTATATGTATGCCGAAGGTTCAGGTATTCAAAAAAACCTAGCTCAAGCCGCACATTGGTATGAGCAGGCAGCAAAACAAGGTTTACTGGAGGCACAAGTGGAAATCGGCACACTTTATGATGCAGGGCAAGGTGTACCGAAAAATGAAGAAAAAGCTGCGCTGTGGTATACACAAGCTGCGGAGCAGGGCAGTGCAATTGCCCAATATAATTTAGGCAATATGTATTTGTCCGGCCGGGGCGTGGTAAAAAACCTTGCTAAAGCCAAAGACTTGTTTCAACAAGCCTGTCGGAATGGTGATAAAGACGGTTGCAAATACGCTGAAATCTTGCAGTAACCGAATTCATTGAAAGTAAGGCTAAAGGCCGTCTGAAAAGTTTTTTCAGGCGGCCTTTTAAATATTTATTTAAAAAGAATCTTTTACATTTGTTGTGTAAGTTAATTTGATTTATCTCAATAAATTTATTTCTATAATCCATAAAATACCATATCTAGTAGTTATATTGTATTTTAAATACTAAATATGGTATTAAACATGCGGCCGCTCAGATTTATCACAGAAGACGTGGTGTGGCAGGAAGTGCCGGGTGAAGTGTCGCTGGCGTTTTTGTTTTCCGGTTGTCCGTTGCGCTGTAAAGGCTGCCATAGTGCCGATGCTTGGAAAACAGGCTCGGGCGCTGTATTAACCGAAGATTATCTGAAAGGCCGTCTGAAACAATATCAGGGGTTGATTACCTGCGTGCTGTTTTTGGGCGGCGAATGGCAGCCGGACGCATTGAAAACCATGTTGCAGATTGTGAATGAAGCCGGTTTGAAAACCTGCCTTTATACTGGTTTGGAACGGGAAGAGCTTTCAGACGGCCTTCTGCCTTATCTCACTTATTTGAAAACCGGCCGCTGGATTGCCGAACTTGGCGGGCTGAACAGCCCGATAACCAACCAGCGGTTTACCGATCTTCGTTCAGGTGCCGACCTGAACCACTTATTCATCAGAGGAGAAACACCATGATCAGGCTGAGTCCCGAACAGTTGGCAGGTAAGCTGAAATTTATGGACGATTATATCTCGGCACATAATGCGGCCGACGGCTCCAAAATGGATGCGAATGCCAATGTAACCCACAAAAACATCGCTACGATGGAAAGCGAGTTGATGAAAGATTTTCTGGTGCAGGTTAACCGTGCGCAGATTTGCCGGAAAATCATGGAATTGTTCGGCCGAGAATGGGCGGACGAATATATCCACCAGATTGAGGCACACGAGATTTATGTGCACGATGAAACCAGTTTGAAGCCTTATTGCGTGTCGGTAACACTGTATCCGTTTTTGCGCGACGGCCTGACCAAATTGGGCGGCGAATCGAAAGCGCCGCAACATCTGGCTTCGTTTTGCGGGTCGTTCATCAATCTGGTGTTTGCCATCAGTGCGCAATTTGCCGGTGCCGTAGCCACCGTTGAATTTCTCACCTATTTTGATTATTTTGCCCGTCGCGATTTCGGCGACGATTATTTGGAAACGCATACCGAAGACATCAGCAATCATTTGCAGCATGTGGTGTACAGCATCAACCAACCTGCGGCCGCACGCGGTTATCAGAGTGTGTTTTGGAATATTTCCGTGTATGACCGCCATTATTTCGAGGCGATGTTCGGCGATTTTGTGTTCCCTGATTTCAGCAAACCTGAATGGAAAAGCGTAGCCCGCCTGCAAAACTATTTCTTAAAATGGTTCAATCGTGAGCGCACCAAAGCCATTCTCACTTTTCCGGTTGTTACGGCCGCGATGCTTACCGAAAACGGCCGGTGCAAAGACGATGAATTTGCCCAACAAATGGCACAAGAATTGGCGGAAGGCAATTCGTTTTTCGTTTATCTTTCCGACAATCCCGATTCGCTGGCTTCCTGCTGCCGTTTGCGCAACAAAATTGAAGACCGCACCTTTTCTTACACACTCGGTGCGGGCGGGGTGGCCACCGGCTCGATTAATGTGATTACCCTCAATATGAACCGTTTGGAGCAAGACGGGCGCGATCTTGCGGAAGAAGTGGGCAAACTGCACCGCTACCAATATGCCTACCGCAAACTGATGGAAGACTATCAGGCCGCCGGCATGTTGCCCGTGTATGATGCAGGCTTTATCACGCTGGACAAACAGTTTCTTACCATCGGCATCAACGGTATGGCGGAAGCGGCGGAATCGCAAGGCATCAAGGTGGGATACAATCCGGAGTATGTTTCATTCGTACAAGGCCGTCTGAAAACCATATTCGAGGCCAATCAAGCTGCAGCCAAACAATACGGCGTGAAGTTCAATACCGAGTTTGTTCCCGCTGAAAATCTCGGTGTGAAAAACGCCATGTGGGACAAAATCGACGGCTACAAAGTACCGCGCGATTGCTACAACTCTTATTTCTATGTGGTGGAAGACCAAAGCATCAACACGCTTGATAAATTTTTGCTGCACGGCAAAGAGTTGATCGACTGGCTGGACGGCGGTTCGGCACTGCATCTGAATTTGGATGAAGCCTTAACTGCCGGGGGTTACCGCTCGTTGCTGGATATCGCGGCCAAAACCGGTTGCAATTATTTCTGCGTGAACGTGCGTATTACCATTTGCAACGATTGCGGCCATATCGACAAACGCACCCTGCATTCATGCAGTGCTTGCGGCTCGCACGATATCGATTACGGCACCCGCATCATCGGCTACCTGAAACGGGTGTCCGCTTTCAGCAGCGGGCGGCGTAAAGAGCATGCTTTGCGTTATTACCATCGGCGGGCGGCCTGAGATATCGCGTAAAACAATAATTTGATTGTGGCCGTCTGAAAAATGTTTTCAGACGGCCTTTGTTTATTTATGTTTCGGCTGATGTTTTAATCGGCAGCAGCTAAGGCTTGCTCCAAATTCGTTGCCCTGAAGATATTTTGTTATTATTGAGAGAATATGGTTATTTATATCGTGTTATCGATTATCTGGCCGAAGGATATTAGGCCGTCTGAAAAAGCTATTGAATCAAATAAAGGCAATATTTTAAAAAGGTACCTTTCATTTTGGAATTTATATTTGGATGAAGCTATAAAAAGAATTGAATGATAATCTGATGTTAAATTATTCGGCATTCAAATATCTAAGGTATATTTTATTTCTTCCGTTTCTTTTCCTTTTCCTCTTCTTTGTCATCTCCATCAGGAATGACCGCCCGCACTACTGCTCCCGTGCCTTTTACGGCCACCTTACCGACAGTCAACACCGTTGTAGCGGCCAAATCTGCGGCGGCGGCAACTACGCAGCCATTGAGTAGGGCGCATGAAATAGTAATAGATATTAATCGGATAAATAGCTTCATTTTAATAATTGCCTTTAGTGTTCATGGTTTTCATTGCAGGCAGCAAGCCAAGCATCGTCGTCGCCGTCGAACTCTTCCACTTGGTCAAACTCGCCGTTTTCCGCCAGTGCCGCCAATTCTTCCAAATCGTGCGCACCTTCCACCCAAAAACAGGGAATATCGAGCGGCGTATTCGGCGCGAGTACGGCGGCCAAGCCTTCATGCCAAGCCAACCAATAACCGTTGGCCGTCTGAACAAATTGTGCGTCGGGGTGGATGCTTTCGCCTTCGGTGTTGACCAACATGCGTTCGGCGATTTCTGCTTGAAAAGGTAGGATGTTCATTGGGTTTTCCATAAAATCAAAATCGAAATATCAGCCGCATTATAACAAAGGCCGTCTGAAAACAAGGCGCAGCGTTTCAGACGGCCTTTGTTATAATGTTATGTTTCTGTTTTCAATAGCATCAGGCCGCATCATGCAAGTCATCCAATACGAACATTCCCCCTTCAAACTCCACCAGCCTTTCCCGCCCGCCGGCGACCAGCCCACCGCCATTGCCGGCCTGCTCGAAGGGCTTTCAGACGGCCTCGCTTACCAAACCCTGCTCGGCGTAACCGGCTCGGGCAAAACCTATACCATGGCCAACGTGATTGCCCAAAGCGGCCGCCCCGCCATCATCATGGCGCACAACAAAACGCTGGCGGCGCAGCTTTATGCCGAGATGCGCGAGTTTTTCCCCGAAAACGCGGTGGAATACTTCGTTTCCTACTACGACTATTATCAGCCCGAAGCCTATGTGCCGTCGCGAGATTTATTTATCGAAAAAGATTCCGCGATTAACGAACACATCGAGCAGATGCGCCTTTCCGCCACCAAAAACCTGATGACCCGCAACGACGTGATTATCGTCGCCACCGTGTCCGCCATTTACGGTATCGGCGACCCCACCGAGTATCAGCAAATGGTGCTTTCCGTAAAAGAAGGCGACACCATCGAACAGCGCGACATCATCTCCACCCTCGTTTCCATGCAATACGAGCGCGGCGAAATGGATTTCAAACGCGGCTCCTTCCGCGTGCGCGGCGACGTAATCGACGTATATCCCGCCGAAAGCTCCGACAACGCCTTGCGCATCAGCCTGTTTGACGACGAAATCGACCGCCTCGACATCTTCGACCCGCTCACCGGCAGCAACATCCAGCGCGTCGGCCGCTACACCGTGTTCCCCTCCAGCCACTACGTTACCCCGCGCGACACCGTGCTGCGCGCCTGTGAAAGCATCAAAGAAGAATTGCGCGAACGCATTGATTTCTTTACTAAAGAAAATCGCCCCGTCGAAACCCAACGCATCGAACAGCGCACCCGCTTCGACCTCGAAATGCTCTACGAAATGGGCTTCTGCAAAGGCATCGAAAACTACTCGCGCCACTTTTCCGGCAAAAAAGAAGGCGAACCGCCGCCCACGCTGATGGATTATCTGCCCGATAACGCCATCATGTTTATCGACGAAAGCCACGTTACCGTTACCCAAATCGGCGGCATGTACAAAGGTGATGCCAGCCGCAAACAAAACCTCGTCGACTACGGCTTCCGCCTGCCTTCCGCCTGCGACAACCGCCCGCTCAAATTCCACGAATTTGAAAAAATCATGCCGCAAACCATCTTCGTTTCCGCCACCCCCGCCAAATACGAAGAAGAACACGCCGGCCAAGTGGTCGAACAAGTCGTGCGCCCCACCGGCCTGGTTGACCCGCAAATCGAAATCCGCCCCGTCGCCACCCAAGTGGACGACTTGCTCAGCGAAATCAACGACCGCATCGCAAAAGGCGAGCGCGTACTCGTTACCACCCTCACCAAACGCATGGCCGAACAGCTCACCGACTATTACAGCGAACTCGGCATCAAAGTGCGCTACCTGCACAGCGATATCGATACCGTCGAGCGCGTTGAAATCATTAGAGATTTACGCCTTGGGCTGTTTGACGTGCTTGTCGGCATCAACCTTTTGCGCGAAGGCTTGGACATCCCCGAAGTTTCACTCGTCGCCATCCTCGATGCCGACAAAGAAGGCTTCCTGCGCAGCCACCGCAGCCTGATCCAAACCATAGGCCGCGCCGCCCGCAACGTAAACGGCGTAGCGATTCTGTATGCCGACAAAATCACCGATTCCATGAAAGCCGCTATCGACGAAACCGAACGCCGCCGCGAAAAACAGATTAAATTCAACCAAGAACACGGCATCGTGCCGAAACAGATTACCAAACAAGTAAAAGACATTATCGACGGCGTGTACCACGATGATTCAGGCAGCTCCAAAGGCAAAGGCCGTCTGAAAACCAAAGTGAAAGTGGGCGAAATCCACACCGAAGAAGATGCCATTAAAGAAATCGCCAAACTCGAAAAAGCCATGCAGCAGGCGGCAAGGGATTTGCAGTTTGAAGAGGCTGCGGTGTTGAGGGATAAGATACGGGGGATTAAGGAAGGGTTGTTGTTTGGGGCGGAGTGATTTGTTCTTTACGGTTATATCAATTCCAAGTAGAATGAGTGCTGTTAAATCCAAAATTTGGAAAAAATATGATTATCACGAAATTAAAAATTAATAATCTTTACAGTTTTAATGATGTAGAGATAGATTTTACATATCCTAAAAAAAATCCAAAGTCTAATATTGAGTCGGAGTATTTGGAAGAGCGCCCGAAGTTTAATTTCAAAAGGGTGTGTATCTTAATGGGAACTAATGCAAGTGGTAAAACATCACTAGGAAAGGTGATATGTGGAATTGAAAATTTTATTCATAAAAAAACAATAGTATCTTACTTATCTCAAGGAATTTGTGATAAAGATGATGTTGCTAAGATTGAAGTAGAATTTATAACCCCTTCTAACTATCAAATTCATAGAATATTTTTAGAATTCGAGGATAGTGCTTTTCCACTTAAAGATATTGTTTATCAGTCATTGCCGTTGCTAAAAACAGATAGTAATTTGAGTATTAGAAAGAAATTAGATAAACATTTGGAAGGTGTAAAGATCCCAAGAAGTTGTTTGATAAGTGGTGAAAAGGAGTTAGTTCAGGATAAATTCAATAGATTCAAAGAAATTGATTTCCTAGATATGAGCTGGAATTTCGTTTTTTCTGAAAATCATTCAAATGATTTTAAATTAGCAAGAAATTCTTCGATATCAGAGAGCTTAATTCTAAAAATTCTTCAAACCTTTGACTCTTCAATAAAAGATGTTAAAGCATTATTTACAGAAGAAAAAGAAGGTAAGAGAACTAGAAAAAAAATAGAAGGGTATTCTGTCTATTTTAATAACGGCAATTCTATAAAAGTAAGTGATAATGGACAAGTTTTCTCAGATACTGATAAAAATAGGTTATCAAAAGGTACTTATGATGTATTGAGTATTACCGATTTTATTGCATCTATAATTGATGAAAATAAGTTTGGAGAGAATTTAATTAGTTCGACACACTTCTTAGATGAAAAGTTATCGTCTAGTCACTCGGAGCTTGAAAGATCATTATTAAACTTAATGATTCATAAGTTGCCGAAAAGGTCTCAGATGTTTTATACAACCCATAATTATGATATTTTAGAAATGAATTTGCCAACGCATAGCTATTTATTTATGTATAAAAAGTATGGTGAAACATATGTTGTGCAACCTGAAAATGAATTTTCAAAAAATGATCGAAGTTTGTTGGGTTATGTAAAAAATAACTATTTTTGTACTATCCCACAAACTAGTTTGATCGATGAATTGGTGTGGGAGTAACGATGGCTGGGTCTAAAAATTTTATGATACTAGTCGAAGGAGAGACAGAGGAGTATTTTGTAAAGGAAATATACGTTGGAAATGTGAAGAAAATTAATCTTTGGCAATCTACAGAAAAGCAAATTTCTGCCCTATTAAGACTTGTTAATGTAGATAACTCCATCGTTGTCGTTATTTTAGATATTGATGTTCAGGATAAGATTGTAAATTTAGTTAGTAATCTGAAAAGAATACGGGCACATTTAAAAAGCAATAGTAAGCTAGTTTTGTTAATACAGCAGCAAAATTTTGAAGATGAGCTCTCATATGCCTGTTCATGTAAAAAACAAATATTATTTAGGTGTTTTTCTGCGGTAGGAGAAAAAGAGTTTAAAAATAAATTCTTGAAAGAGAGAAATATTGTGAGGAAATTAAATCAGCTAAACTGTAATTTTGATATTTTTTGGACAAGAGGAAATATTTCCTTACCTGAGCAATTATCTGTTTTTTTAAATTTAATTGGTACCGCTGCTGATTTGGAAAAAAGAACTCTAAGAGCATAATCTGTATGTGTGTTCTAGATTGGGGTATAAATCCAACAGTAGCAAGCGTAGCCTGCATGTGTAGGGTGTGTGCCATCGGCACGCACGCTGTTGTTGGAATCTTTGAAACCGCCTGCGTGGCTTGCGCTATAGATCCCACCTGCAAGAAGACACCGAGGCCGTCTGAAAAGTATTTCAGACGGCCTCAAGCAATAGGTAACTTGAGTGGGTTGGATCTTCGGATCCAATCTTGCAAACTTTATAGAAATGAACCGATTTTTTCACACGGTCTGATGATAGCCGTTGGTAAAGTGCGGATGATTTTATGGTTAATAATATTATAAACCCATGAATCACTCGCCAAAATTCATTACCAAAGTTTCAGATGTTCCGCCCCAATCCGGCGGCAATAAACCATCGCGGACAAAGCGGTGGAAAGAAGAAAACGGCCAGTCTTTAACACTCGCCGTAAAACCGTGTTTTACCGGATTGAAATGCACATAATCCACGCAATACTGCAAATCCGCATTATCGCGCACGGTATGTTCATAAAAACGGCGCTGCCAAATCCCTTTTTCATGCCGCCGCTGTTTGCTGGCGGATAAAGTATTTGATGCAGAAAAATGATTGGAAAAACCGGTTTTGATTAAGCGCCAACGCAGCGAATAATCACTATCGCCGTCAGGCAAAGTCCAAATCGCATGAAGATGGTTGGGCATAACGCAAATCGCTATGGTTTCAAACGGATAGCGTTTTTGAACCGAGGCATAGGCTTCGCGAAGCAGATTGATATGTTCGACCAATAAACGCGATTTCGGGTCGGCAAGTTTCACGGTAAAGAAAAACGTGCCGCCCGCAAGATGGTTGCGGCGATAGCGAGACATTTGTTTCCCTTGTTATTATTTCGAATTTTTGAATCATAACAAAGCTGCTTGTAAAGCAGAAGGCTGTCTGAAAAATTGCTTTCAGACGGCCTTGAGTGTGAATTGCCATACCCCAAACAACGCGTGCGTGCTGATAGTATATGCCCGACCATTTAAACAATAAACGTTAAACCATCGGTAGAGTGTGTGGCGCAGCCACGCACGCGGTTTTGAATGGAACAGCGCATATCGGCTGCAAAGATTTTAAAATCACGCTACATTATTTATGCACAAAACAAAGCCGTCTGAAAAGAAAGTTTCAGACGGCATTGGAGCGGAAAACCAAACAACGCGTGCGTGCGTACCGCACACACCCTACAAATGGGATTTAGGTTTTATGCAGGCTACGGTTTGCTTGTATCCGGCGAAATCGGGATATGCTGTGATGCCAGATATATCAGAGGGATAAGTCGGATTCGAGAATCCGACCTACGGATCTAGGTTTGAAACAGCCAACGTTAAACCATCGGTAGGGTGTGTGGCGCAGCCACGCACGCGGTTTTGAATGGAACAGCGCATATCGGCTGCAAAGATTTTAAAATCACGCCACATTATTTATGTACAAAACAATGCCGTCTGAAAAGAACGTTTCAGACGGCATTGGAACAGAAGCCCGAACAACGCGTGCGTGCGTACCGCACACACCCTACGCATGGGTTTAGGTTTTATGCAGGCTACGGCTTGCTACGGCTTGCTACGGCTTGCTAGACAATGATTGGTTATGTGTATTATTCATTTCATTGATTATAGGTTCGATCGATTCTTTAAGATTAATGAAAATTTCTTTTAGTTTTTCATTATCCAGAGAGCAAATTTTTTCAGCCAATCTCTTTTTATCAAGTGTATTAATTTTGTTTGTGATTCCGTAATCATCACGAGTTTCTTTTTGTCTAGTAAAATCTATTATATCCAAGTCGTTAGGTAAAATAAGGGTGTTTTCGATACCAATTTTTATATTGCTATTATATTGTTTGTGTTTTCTTACTAATAATTTTCCAGGTATTTCTAAATTTTTTCGACAATTTTTCGAATCACAATCAAATAAAAAACACAATTTTCTATTTTTAAGTTCGTGTCTATTATTATAAAAATAATTTAATGCGGAACTTAAATTTAGATCTCCTGAGCCCTTGTTTTCCTGAGGATTGCCTATACATTTAATTTCGCAGTTACCTATTTTTAAATTAAAAACTTGGATAACTTTATTTAAATATAATTCATCGGTAACTCCCTCTACATAAATAATATTACTATAGGAGCTTTCTGAAAAAAAATTATCAGGTAATGTGAAAGCTTCATGAATTAATTTTGGCTGACTAAAACCATAAAATTCAGGATTTTCTTTAATATATAAACTCCCTTGATCACTTCTAGCTAAAATAATTACTTTATCGTCATATCTATTGAGCCCATGGAGAATAAACGGAGAATGAGTTGCTATAAATAATTGAGCAGACAAACTACCATTCTGATCCATAAATATATTTTTATAAAAATCTAAAATTTTTAATTGCCATTCAGGATGTAGGGTAAGTTCAGGTTCATCAATGCATACAATAGGATTTTCAATAATTTTCTGATTTTGTAATAGAAAAGCTCCTCTGAATATAATTTGTTTTTCTCCAGAGCTTAAATTATCTAAAGATATTTCTGAATCATTTCTAATATCTTTAAAGATAATACATTGTTCTCCATTTATAGGCTGGGCTTTAGCCATTTTTTTGAATGGGATGATTGCTTCAAAAGCATGCTGAAAACGCTTTATTTTCAAATCTAAATTACTCTCTATTTCTGAAGAAGAAAACCCTTTATAAATTGTATCTACTTGTGATAGCGCTTCTGCTTTAATTGCATTGTCATGATTGAAAATATCAATAAATAATTGTTTTATATCTGTTGAAATATTGTTAGTAGATATAAAACTATATCCATTTAAGGTATCAATATCTTTACTGGTAACAGATCGAATTATGTCGGGGGTGAAATTAATTTCAACTGTAGAAAAAATTCGCTTTAATTTTGATAAGTTAAACCTAGATGTGATGTTGTAAAAATTGTTAAAAAACATATTCCTAAAGGAAGAAGTGTACTGGTTTTTAATAAAGCTTGGGTTCGAGAGTAAGTTAATATTAAATCCTGAGTGGGAATTATCTCCTTCGTAGAAAATTTTAAATATAAAATTTATATCTTGATTCAATGAATCTTTGTCTATGTACTCTTTAAGGTATGGATTATTCTTTACTACTTCCGATATGATATTGCTTACTTCGTTTGTTGATAATTCAAATTCAAATTCTCCTTTATTAATCAGCTTACCTAGATCGCTTGTCAAAGGTAGATCGGATAATTTAAAAATCGTATCTAGTAATAATGTTTTGCCCGATCCATTTTCTCCTGCAATTAAGATAGTTTGCTTAGGATTTCCATTAGCATCAATAAATGATAATTCTAAATTTTTAAAAATATGATGTTCTTTAAATTTTATATTTCTAATCTTCATAATTTATAACCCTTATGTTTTAAATATTCTGTGCAACTATTTTATACAATCCCTTTCAAATATTTCCCTGTATAACTCCCTTCAACCTTAACCACCTCCTCTGGCGAACCCTTAGCAATAATCCTTCCTCCGCCATCGCCGCCTTCCGGCCCCAAATCCACAATATAATCAGCGGTTTTTATAACGTCAAGATTATGCTCAATAATCACAATCGAGTTGCCTTTGCCTTTCAGACGGCCTATCACTTCCAGCAGCAGGGCGATGTCGGCGAAGTGTAGGCCGGTGGTGGGTTCGTCTAGGATGTAGAGGGTGCGGCCGGTGTCGCGTTTGGAGAGTTCGAGGGCGAGTTTGACGCGTTGGGCTTCGCCGCCGGAGAGGGTGGTGGCGGATTGGCCGAGGCGGATGTAGCCTAGGCCGACATCCATCAGGGTTTGCAGTTTGCGGGATACGGTGGGCACGGCGTCGAAGAATTCGCGGGCTTCTTCTACGGTCATGTCGAGCACTTGGCTGATGTTTTTGCCTTTGTATTGCACTTCGAGGGTTTCGCGGTTGTAGCGTTTGCCGTGGCACACTTCGCAGGGTACGTATACGTCAGGCAGGAAGTGCATTTCTACTTTGATCACGCCGTCGCCTTGGCAGGCTTCGCAGCGGCCGCCTTTGACGTTGAACGAGAAGCGGCCGACGTTGTAGCCGCGTTCGCGGGCGAGGGGTACGCCGGCGAAGAGTTCGCGGATGGGGGTGAAGAGGCCGGTGTAGGTGGCGGGGTTGGAGCGGGGCGTGCGGCCGATGGGGGATTGGTCGACGTTGATGACTTTGTCGAGGTGTTCGAGGCCGGTGATTTCATCGTAGGGCGCGGGTTCTTCGTGGGCGCGGTTCAGCTCACGGGCGGTAATTTTGGCCAGCGTGTCGTTAATCAGGGTGGATTTGCCGCTGCCGGATACGCCGGTGATGCAGGTAATCAAACCCAAAGGCAGCTCGAGGGTAACGTTTTTGAGGTTGTTGCCGCGTGCGCCTTTGAGGACGAGCATTTTTTCGGGGTTGACGGGTGTTCTTTCAGACGGCACGGCGATGGCTTTTTTACCGCTGAGGTATTGGCCGGTAACGGAGTTTGTGCAGGCAGCGACTTTGTCGGGGGTGTCGGCGATGATAACGTTGCCGCCGTGTTCGCCCGCGCCGGGCCCCATGTCGATAACGAAATCGGCTTCGCGGATGGCATCTTCGTCGTGTTCGACCACGATGACGCTGTTGCCGAGGTCGCGCAGGCGTTTGAGGGTGGCGAGCAGGCGGTCGTTGTCGCGCTGGTGCAGGCCGATGGAGGGTTCGTCCAAAACGTACATCACGCCGGTTAAGCCGCTGCCGATTTGGCTGGCAAGGCGGATGCGCTGGGCTTCGCCGCCGGAAAGGGTTTCGGCGCTGCGGCTGAGGTTCAGATAGTCGAGGCCGACGTTAATCAGAAAGCCCAAGCGCTCGGTGATTTCTTTGAGGATTTTTTCGGCAATCTGTTTTTTGTTGCCTTCCAAATCAAGGGTTTCAAAGAATTGGTGCGTTTGGGTGAGCGGCCATGCAGAAATTTCGTGCAGCGGTTGTTTGCCCACATAAACATAACGCGCTTCTTTGCGCAAACGTGCGCCGCCGCAGCTCGGGCAGGCTTTATGGCTTTGATATTGCAACAATTCTTCGCGCACAGTATTGGAATCGGTTTCGCGGAAACGGCGTTCGAGATTGGGGATGATGCCTTCAAAAGCGTGGCTGCGGTTGAAGGTGGTGCCTTTTTCGGAAAGGTAGCGGAAGTCGATAACGTCTTTGCCCGAGCCGTGCAAAATCACTTTTTTTACTTTTTCAGGCAGCCCTTCAAAGGGGGTGTCGACATCGAAGCCGTAATGTGCGGCCAGCGATTGAATCATTTGAAAGTAAAACTGGTTGCGTTTGTCCCACCCTTTAATCGCACCGGCGGCCAAGGAAAGCTCGGGGTGCATCACCACGCGCTCGGGGTCGAAGAAATTCATATTGCCCAAGCCGTCGCAAGTGGGGCAGGCACCGACGGGGTTGTTGAAGGAAAACAGGCGCGGTTCGAGTTCGGGCAGGCTGTATGAACACACGGGGCAGGCGAATTGGGCGGAAAACCAATGTTCTTCGCCGCTGTCCATTTCCAGCGCCAGCGCACGTTCGCCGCCGTGGCGCAGGGCGGTTTCAAAACTTTCGGCCAGCCGCTGTTTGATGTCGGCTTTCACTTTCACGCGGTCGATGACTACGTCGATATTGTGCTTGATGTTTTTTTCTAGCTTGGGCACTTCGTCGAGCTGATAGACTTCGCCGTCCACGCGCACGCGGGCGAAGCCTTGCGCCTGCAAGTCGGCAAAGAAATCGACAAACTCGCCTTTGCGTTCGCGCACGGCGGGGGCGAGGATCATCACGCGGGTGTCTTCAGGCAGTTTTAAGACGGCATCCACCATTTGCGAAACGGTTTGGCTGCTCAAAGGCAAATCGTGTTCGGGGCAATGCGGCGTGCCGACGCGGGCATACAGAAGGCGAAGATAATCGTGGATTTCGGTTACGGTGCCGACGGTGGAGCGCGGGTTGTGGCTGGTGGACTTTTGTTCGATTGAAATCGCGGGCGACAAGCCTTCGATCAAATCGACATCGGGCTTATCCATCATCTGCAAAAACTGGCGCGCATAGGCCGAAAGACTTTCCACATAACGGCGCTGGCCTTCGGCATAAAGCGTGTCGAACGCGAGCGAGGATTTGCCGCTGCCCGACAAACCCGTTACCACCACGAGCTTGTGGCGGGGGATGTCGAGATCGACGTTTTTCAGATTATGGGTGCGTGCGCCGCGGATGCGGATGGTGTCGTTGTCGTGCTTGCTCATGATGGTGGGGCCGTCTGAAAAATAACTGTTAATTGTAACATTTTCAGGCGGGAGAAGGCAGATGTGTATATGGATTAAGGAGTTGGGGAAATCGGTTTTTCAGACGGCCTGCGGGGACAGCCGAGGTGGTTGCGGAAAAGATGATGCGTTTGTTTACATCGGGCTTGAAGAGTATAGGCTCGAAGCGAGTGTAACCAAATTCAAGAGGCCGTCTGAAAATTTCTTTTCAGACGGCCTCTTGAAGAAAATAACCCGCCGAACGAATCAGCGGGTTTTGAATTTTGGCGGAGGCGGTGAGATTCGAACTCACGGAGGGCTATCAACCCTCGACGGTTTTCAAGACCGTTGCATTAAACCGCTCTGCCACACCTCCGGTTTTTATTGGATTTCAAGATTGGCGGAAGCGGTGAGATTCGAACTCACGGAGGGCTATCAACCCTCGACGGTTTTCAAGACCGTTGCATTAAACCGCTCTGCCACGCTTCCGTTTCTTGAAAACGGAGATATTATCGGAAATCTGCCGCATTGCCAAGTGTTTTGCTTATATTGCAGATTAGTTTTTTGTTTTTATTTAATTTGTTCTTTGCGCAGGAAAACCCATTCTTTTTCGCTTGATGCGGCGGCATTGAACGCATAGCCTTCGTAATCGAAGTTTTTGAGTTGTTCCGGTTCGGTAACGGCATGCTCGGCGGCGTAGCGCACCATCAGGCCGCGGGCGCGTTTGGCGTAGAAGCTGATGATTTTGTATTGGCCGTTTTTTTCGTCTTTAAACACGGGGGTAATGATGTTGGCTTTTAAATTTTTTGTGTCGACGGCTTTGAAGTATTCCTGCGATGCGAGGTTGATCAAAGTGTCGCTGCCTTTTTCGTCAAGGATTTGATTAAGATTACCGGTGATTTTTCCGCCCCAGAATTCATAAAGGTTTTTGCCGCGCGAATTGGCGAACGGAGTGCCCATTTCCAAACGGTAGGGCTGCATCAGGTCGAGCGGGCGCAATACGCCGTATAAACCGGAAAGCAGGCACACGTGGTTTTGCAGGTAATCGACGGCGGTTTGGTTTAGCGATGCGGCATTCAAGCCTTCGTATACGTCGCCGTTAAACATATAAACCGCTTGTTTGGCGTTTTCGGGTGTGAACGGGGTGTGCCACGCGCTGTTGCGTTCGGCGTTGAGTAGGGCGATTTTGTCGGAAACGTGCATCAACTCGGCAAGCTGCTGAGGGGCGAGCAGGCGCAGTTCGGTCATCAGTTTTTCTGCTTCTCCGAGCAGAGCGGGTTGTGTGTGCCGGGTAATCGGAGCGGGGTCTTTTTCGTTGAGGTTTTTGGCGGGAGATAAAACGAAAAGCATGGTTTTCTCACAAGAGGTTTTCAGACGGCCTTAACTTTAGTGGGTTGTATGGGGTTTGGCAAGAAAGACCGACGCTTTGCGGTGTCGGCTGGCCGTCTGAAAAGGCGGGCGGGCATTCGATATAACGAAAGTGCATTTTGTTAAAACCAACCATTCTTTCCTTTTTTCGGACAGCCTGTTTAAAGTGGCGGCAATGTGTGGAAAACCGCATTCATATGTGGTTATCGCCGATAAAAAACCGAATTTGAATAAAGAGAATAAAGGAAACCCGCATGAGCCGAGCCAACCCGCTGCCACCTGAACTGCCCGCCCAATTAGCCGCGCTTTCGCCCACCCAACTGGCTTGGTTGTCGGGCTATTGTTGGGCGCAGAGCCAGTTGGGGGAAACCGCTTCCGTTCAGACGGCCTTTACTGCGCCCGAAGCTGCGGCTCCCGCTGCCGAACCGCGCCGCGTTACCGTGCTGTCTGCCTCGCAAACCGGCAACGCCCGCCGGGTGGCCGCCGATTTGCTGGTGAAGCTGGAATCGGCGGGCATCAATGCACGTTTGGTGGCGGCTGCGGATTTCAAAAGCAAAACGCTGCCCGAAGAAGACATTGTGCTGTTGGTAACGTCCACGCAGGGCGAGGGCGAGCCGCCGGAAGAAGCGGTGCCGCTGTATAAATTGCTGTTCGGCAAAAAAGCCCCCGATTTGAGCAAACTCAGCTTTGCCGTGCTCGGCTTGGGCGATTCTTCTTATCCCAAGTTTTGTCAGGCCGGTAAAGATTTCGATGCCAAACTTGCCGAATTGGGTGCAACCCGCTTAAGCGCGTTGGGTGAGTGCGATTTGGATTTTCAGACGGCCGCCAATGCTTGGGTGGAAACCGTTTCCGCCAAAGTGGCCGAACTGTGCGCCCAAGCCGCCACGTCGGTTTCAGACGGCCTCAAGCCCGTTCAAACACCCTCATCTGCCGCACAGGTTTATACGAAAGAACAGCCGTTTACCGCTTCCCTTTCCGTGCGCCAGAAAATTACCGCCCGCAATGCCGAAAAAGATGTACAGCATATCGAAATCGACTTGAGCGGCTCCGGCATCCGCTATCAAACGGGCGACGCGCTCGGCATTTGGCCGCTGAACGCCCCCGAATTGGTGGCGGAAATTCTGGCCTTAAACAACTTAAACGGCGGCGAAACCGTGCGCCTTGCCGACGGCAGCGAAACCGATATTCAGACGGCCTTAACCGAACATGCCGACATCACCCAAAACACGCCTGCTTTTGTGCAGCAATATGCCGCTTTATCGGGCAGCGAAGACTTGCAGCGCACCGTAGAAAATGCCGAAGCATTGGATACTTATCTTACCGTTACGCCGCCGGTGGGCGTGCTGGCTGATTTTCCGCATCCGTTGGATGCACAAACCCTGTTCGGGCTGTTCCGCGCCCAAACGCCGCGGCTGTATTCGATTGCTTCCGCGCAAGACGAAGTGGGCGACGAAGTGCATTTAACCGTAGGCATGGTGCGTTACGAACACCACGGCCACACCTACACCGGCGCGGCTTCGGGTTTTGTCGGCAGCACTTTGGAAGAGGGCGGCAGCGTGCGCGTGTTTGTCGAACCCAATCCGCATTTCCGCCTGCCCGAAAACGGTGATACGCCGGTAATCATGATCGGCGCAGGCACCGGCATAGCACCTTTCCGCGCCTTTATGCAGCAGCGCGAAGCCAACGGCGACGCGGGCAAAAACTGGCTGGTGTTCGGCAACCAACGGTTTACCGACGACTTTCTGTATCAGGCCGAATGGCTGCAATACCGCAAAAAAGGCCTGCTGACCCGTGCCGATTTGGCTTGGAGCAGGCAAGGCAAAGAGAAAGTGTATGTACAGCACAAATTGGCTGAAAACGCCGCCGAAGTTTGGGCATGGCTGCAACAGGGCGCACATATATATGTGTGCGGCGACGCAACCCGTATGGCGCGCGATGTGGACAATACTTTGCTGGACATCATCGCCGAACAGGGCAAACTCAGCCGCGACGATGCCGAAGAATATTTGTACGGTTTACGCGAAGACAGGCGTTACCAGCGCGATGTTTATTAACGGTTTGAATCGTTTGAATTTGGAGGCATGAGGCCGTCTGAAAAGCCGTTTTCAGACGGCCCCATCGTATGGACATCGCCGGCGCGGATGCCGTCTGAAAAGTGCAAACCAAGCTATATAACCAAAGCCGATAAACTAAGCAAAAACCGTTCCTTTGTTTTTGTTTCAGACGGCCTTACCATCAACGGCAATACTAATAAATATCAGGAATAGAGCCATGAACCATTATCCGATTTTTGCCGATTTGAAAGGCCGTGCGGTGTTGTTGGCGGGCGCAGGGCAGGTGGCGGAGCGCAAAGCCGAAAGTTTGTTGCAGGCCGGAGCGCAGGTGCGTGTGGTGGCGGATAAGCTGAATCCGCGTTTCGAGGAATGGTTGCGGCAAAACCGCATCACATGGCTGGACGGAAGTTTTCAGACGGCATTTTTAGACGATGTGTTTCTGGCGGTTGCCGCTACCGACGACCATGCCTTAAACCAAGCGGTATTCGAGGCTGCCGAAGCACAAGGCAAGTTGTGCAACACGGTTGATAATCAGGCTTTGTGTTCTTTTATCGTGCCGGCCGTGATCGACCGCAGCCCGATTCAAATCGCCGTATCCAGCGGCGGCACGTCGCCGGTGCTGGCGCGGCAGTTGCGCCAAAAAATAGAAACATGGGTGCCGCTGTACACCGGCAAAATGGCGGCGGTAGCCGGTGCGTGGCGGGCGCGTGTGAAAGCTGGCATCCGCGGTATGGCCGAACGCCGCCGTTTTTGGGAAAACCTGTTCGACAGCCGCTTTAACACGCTGGCCGCGCAAGGCCGTCTGAAAGAAGCTGAAAGCGAGTTGGCGGCGCAGTTGCAGAATTACCGTGCGGGCGGCGGCGAAGTGGTGCTGGTGGGTGCGGGGCCGGGCGATGCCGGGTTGCTTACCCTGCACGCGCTGCATGCAGTTCAAGCCGCCGATGTGGTGCTTTATGATGCGCTGGTGTCGGATGAAATCATGGCTCTGGTACGCAAAGATGCCGAAAAAATCAGCGTCGGCAAACGGGCGGGAGCCCATCATGTCCAACAGGAAGCCACCAACCGCCTGCTGGTGCAATACGCGCAGGAAGGTAAACGGGTGGTGCGGCTGAAAGGAGGAGACCCGTTTGTATTCGGGCGCGGCGGCGAGGAAGCGAAAGTGCTTAAAGACGCGGGGATTCCCTACCGCATTATTCCGGGCGTAACCGCTGCGTTAGGGGCAACTGCGTATGCAGGCATTCCGCTGACTTACCGCGATATTGCTCAAAGCGCACTTTTTATTACCGGCCATAGCTGTCACAACGGTAACGAACCCGACTGGCGTACACTGGCGTTAAGCAATCAAACGTTAGTGGTGTATATGGGCACGCTGAGGGCGGCGGATATTACCGCCAAGCTGATTGAATACGGGCGCAGTGCCGATACGCCGGTTGCCGTGGTGTCGAACGGTACTTTGCCCAACCAGAGCGTACAGACAGGCCGTCTGAAAGATTTGCCCTTGCTGGCTGAAAACGCCGAACGCCCCGCGTTGATGGTTATCGGCGAAGTGGCGGCGTTGCGGCAGGAATTGCGCTGGTTTAACGACAAGGAAGTGCAATGGCAGGAAAAGGGTTTGGCCGCCTGAACATGGCTTATTTGATTGGAAAGAGGCCGTCTGAAATTATTTTTCAGACGGCCTCTGTTTTAACTTCTGTCGGTTATCCAGCCGAACCACTTCAAATTGTTGCGATATTTCGGCAGCAGCGATTTATTGTGAGGACTGTCGAAAAAAGGTTTTAAGACGGCCTCGAACAACGGCAACTCGGCCGCGTATTTTTTCCAATCGAGATAGCGGGCGGCATAGTAATGGGCAATCAGGTCGGCCTGCTGTTCCATGTTCAAATCACTCAGACTGCGGATGGTGTCAAGCCGTGGATAAACATAAGCGCTGCGTTTGATATAGCCGCCCTTAACCGCCAAAAGCGCACCGCCGAACCAAGTGCGGTAGCCGTGTTGGTATTGCCAAACATGGGTCAGTTCGTGAATCAACCACACTTGGTAGCGGGGTTCGGTTTTGGCAAAGTCGTTCGGGCAGTCGTAACGGGGAAAGTAAATATTGCCGTTTGGGGAAACGGCTATTTTAAAAGGAGGGGCGTAAGGTATGCCGCGGTAAATTTTAACGCGGGTATAGTCGATGCCGTCTGAAAACACTTTACGGGCAACATCGATTTCGTTTTCGGTGAGAAAACGCCATTTTTGTTTGCGGTTACCTTTGTCCACGATTTTCGTTCCGTTTTTGCCAAAGGCGGGCCGTACGCAGCCGCCAAATGCCGAGTACGGCGAAATAGCCGATTACGGCCAGCACGCCGCCCAAGACGGGAATGCCGATTAAAAGCGGCTTGCCTGCGCCGATCAGCCAGTGCCATAGCTCGGAAAAAAACTGCCCGTTGCTCCATGAAGGAAAAACAAGCGCATCGGCGGCATGCACGCCCATAAAGAATGCACCGATTTTATAAGCCAGATAGTAGAGCGGCATGTAAGTCAGCGGGTTGGTGTAGAGCGTGGAAAATACGGCAACCGGCAGGTTGGTGCGCAAGAAATAGGCAACAATCAGTGCGCTCACCATCTGCGTCGGGCCGGGCATCAGGCCGCAAAACATACCCACGGCCACCGATACGGCGGCTTGGCGGCGATTGAGCGTCCAAAAGTATGGTTTGTCGAACATCGGCGCAAACGGCTTAGTCCAACGGGAAGCGAAAATCTGATCCCGTTTGGGGAGTTTGTGGCGGTAGGAAATACGGTTGGTGTCGGTCATCGGTGCGTGTTTTAAAAAAAAGTTTATTAAAATAAGGACATTATTTTTATATTGTTGCACAACCTGCGGATTTAAAGAGCAAAAATTAAAAGCCGTCCGAACCATGTTTTCAGACGGCCTCTGTAACCGTTAGGGTGCTGCAAGTTGTTTGCCATCAGGCAATATGGCGGACGGAACGCTTAATCTTAATAAGAGTTATTGGGAAGTTTATTGAGCAGCGGGAAAGCCCAATAAAAAATCCCAAACCGAAACAGTTTGGGATTAGTGTCTGGCGGAGAATGAGGGATTCGAACCCTCGATGCAGGTTTAAGCCCACATGCTCCCTTAGCAGGGGAGTGCCTTCAGCCTCTCAGCCAATTCTCCGTAAAGAGATGCGAACTATATATGACTATTTTATGGGTGTCAAGCAAGTTGGGCTGAGGATTTTGCCGTTTTGATGAGGTGGAAAAATAAGTGGCTGAATTAAATTTGAATTCATTTTTGATAGTTGATAACCGAATTATCATGCGGTGTGGCCCGGTATGATTGCGCCGGCGTATTTCGCTTTGGCAAAAAACAACCCGCACTCGGTTGGTACGGGTTGATCGGCAGAATAAAGGTTTACATACGCTCAATCATGGCTTTGCCGAATGCGGAACATGATACTTCATTGGCACCTTCCATCAAGCGGGCAAAGTCGTAGGTTACTTGTTTGTCGCCGATGGCTTTTTCCATGGATTCGATAACCAAATCAGCCGCTTCTTTCCAACCGAGATGGCGCAACATCATTTCGGCGGAGAGAATCAGAGAGCCGGGGTTTACTTTGTCTTGGCCGGCGTATTTGGGCGCAGTACCGTGAGTGGCTTCAAATACAGCGTATTTGTCGGAAATGTTGGCACCCGGAGCGATACCGATACCGCCTACTTGGGCGGCCAGTGCGTCGGAAATGTAGTCGCCGTTCAGGTTCAAAGTAGCGATGACATCATATTCGGCGGGTCGCAATACGATTTGCTGGAGGAACGCATCGGCAATCGCATCTTTTACGATGATTTCTTTGCCGGTTTTCGGGTTTTTGAATTTACACCACGGGCCGCCGTCAATCAATTCTGCGCCGAATTCTTTTTGAGCCAGTTCGTAACCCCAATCACGGAAACCGCCTTCAGTAAACTTCATGATGTTGCCTTTATGAACCAGCGTTACGCTGTCTCGGTCGTTATCGATCGCGTATTGGATGGCGGCGCGAACCAAACGGGTAGTACCTTCTTTTGAAACGGGTTTGATGCCGATGCCTGATGTTTCGGGGAAGCGGATTTTTTTCACACCCATTTCATTTTGCAGGAAGTTGATAATTTTTTTAGCATTTTCGCTTTCGGCTTCCCATTCGATACCGGCGTAGATGTCTTCGGTGTTTTCACGGAAAATCACCATGTCGGTTTTGCTGGGGTCTTTCAGCGGAGAGGGTACGCCGTTGAAGTAACGCACGGGGCGCACGCATTGGTATAAATCTAATTCTTGGCGCAAAGCTACGTTTAACGAACGGATGCCGCCGCCTACGGGAGTGGTCATCGGGCCTTTGATAGATACGGAGTATTCTTTCAGGGCTTCCAAGGTTTCTTCGGGCAGCCAAACGTTGTCGCCGTATACGCGGGTGGCTTTTTCACCGGCATAAACTTCCATCCAATGGATTTTTTTCTCACCACCATAAGCTTTTTCAACGGCAGCATCAATCACAGCTTTCATAACCGGGGTGATGTCTACACCGATACCGTCGCCCTCGATAAAGGGAATAATCGGATTGTTGGGAATGGCTTGGCCGGGAAAGATTTTTTGGCCTTCTGCGGGTACTTTGATATGACTCATGGTGTCTCCTGTTTCTATTTAGGTTCTTTTCTTCTACACGGCATTTGGGCCGCCCAATGCCCGCCGATTATGCTTGATTTTTGGTTCTTACGCTAGGGGCTTATTGTAGAATGGCATTTGCTGGAATTGAATGGACAGACAGATGAAAAATTTAATAGCTTTTAATAAACCGTATGGGGTAGTTTGCCAGTTTTCACGGCATGAAAAGCATAAATGTTTGAAAGATTATATTGATGTGCCGCAATTTTATCCGGCCGGCCGGTTGGACACCGATAGCGAAGGCTTGCTTCTGCTTACCGACGACGGCCGTTTGCAGGCGCAGATTGCCGAACCTAAATATCGGAAAGAGAAAACATATTGGGCGCAGGTGGAGGGTTTGCCCGATGAAGTAAAACTGGATATTTTGCGCAGAGGCGTGGATTTGGGGGATTTTGTGGCACAACCTGCCGAAGTACGGCTTTTAAATGCACTGGAAACGAAGAAATTGTGGCCGCGTATTCCACCAGTGCGCGAACGTAAAACCGTTGCTGATTTTTGGTTGGAAATTAAAATTAGCGAAGGGAAAAACCGTCAAGTGCGCAGGATGACGGCTAAAGCCGGATATCCCTGTTTGCGTTTAGTGCGGGTAGCGGTAGGCCGTTTGAATTTATTTGATTTGGGCTTGGGTTTGGGAGAATGGGCATTCTGCGGAAAAAAGCCCTGATGTGTTGCAGAGGCCGTCGAAAATAAATTTCAGACGGCCTCGTTACTTATCGGATGGGTTTAGGCTGGCTCATAAGTATTTGCGCATCAGCTCGCATTCTACTTTTACTTCGCGGTTTAACGGCAGTATGGCGCTGCCAAGTGATTCGTAACCGTTCAGGTTGTAGAAAGTAACCGAGTTGAGCGAAGCATAGAGTTTAATGAGGCTCAGTCCTGCGTCAATAGCCAATTCTTCGGCACGCTGCAAAAGGGCGGTGCCCAAGCCTTGATTGTGTACGAACGGGTGCACATACAAGGCATCAAGCTGTGCATCTTTAAGGTCGAGTTGGAAGAAGCCTTGGATGTTGCCGCGGTATTCGACTACCCATAAGGCTTTGTTGGGGTTCCCCATGGTGTCGAGGTAGCTGTCGGGACTGAGCAGTTTGCGCCAAGCGTTGAGGATTTGGTCGTTATAGCTGCGGGCACATGTGTATTGCACGGAATATTGATGGGCATTGTAAATATATTCGCAGTCGTGCGGAGCGGCAGGACGAAGGACGGTAATCAGGCTCATGGCTTTTTTGTTTAAGTAATTTCAGACGGCCTTTCAAATCAATAAGGCCGTCTGAAAAAATGTTGGGTTGGATGGGGGCTAAACTGGTATTTCGGGTCGTTTTTTATGATGAAGATTATTTTTTGCCGTAAAATTTTATAGAAAGATACTGTATTTATTCCGTTTTTAAAAGAGATTTAAACTAAACGTCGTTTTATTCCGCCCAGGCGGAAACCAGAGTAAATATAGTGGTTTGAAATAGTTGGAAGTTATCAATATTTTAGGGTTTCAGGTAAAGGCCGTCTGAAATGTTTCAGACGGCCTTTGAATTTTAAGGAAGCTGTTTTATAGATTCCGCCAGCTCATAGAACATCTTGTTGGCATTTACTTCAGTAACCCAGTAGGCGTTGACGGGTTTGCCCGTTGTGCCCCACCAGTCTACCGCACAAGCGCCCAAGGTTAAGTTGCTTTGGGTTTCAACTTCTACGTTGCAATCTTTACCGCTGAAAAATTCAGGGAAAACGGCGTAAGTGATGGCACATGGGTCGTGCAGAGGGCCGCCTTCCAAACCGAATTTTTGCGTATCGAAACGTTCGTAACTTTGCAGAATATCGGCCAAGCGGCGGCCGTTTACGTTGTTTTGGTTGCGTAAAACATCCATGCGCGGGGTGGTAATGCAGGCTTTGTGGGTAACGTCAAGCGGTAAAATAGTAATCGGAGCGCCGCTTTGCAGTACGATTTGTGCGGCATGGGGATCGACATAAAAATTAAATTCCGCAGACGGTGTGATGTTGCCGGCTTCAAAATAATTGCCGCCCATCAACACGATTTTTTTGATTGCACGGGTAATATCGGGGGCAAGGCTCAAGGCTTGGGCGATGTTGGTCAACGGTCCGATAGGGCACAGCGTGATGCTGGCATCATCAGCTTTGCGCAGAGTGTCGATCAGATAGGGAACGGCATGCACGGGTTGCAACGGGCACACGGGTTCATGCAGCTCTGCCCCGTCCAAACCGGTTTTCCCATGTACTTCTTCGGCCGTAACCAATTGGCGGAGAAGGGGTTTGCTTGCACCGGCATAAACGGGGAAGTCTTTTTCTCCCGCCCAATCGCAAATAATACGGGCGTTGTTGGCGGTATGATGCAGGCCGACGTTGCCGGCAACAACCGTAATGGCCATGAAATCAATCAGGCCGCGTTTGGCCAAGCCGTGCGCCATCAAAATGGCGGCGGCATCGTCCTGACCGGGGTCAGTATCGATAATCAGGCGGATTTTTTCAGACATGTTTTATTCCTTCGGAGGTGGATGACGGATGCAACTGCCCGCTTATTGTTTTTGTCCGCTTATTACTTTGATCGTTTGTTTGATTTCATTGGGTTTTTGGGCATCATGTTGGATTTGTTCTTCTTCGGTAAAACCGTTGTTGTTAAGCGGTTTTAAATTGTTGAGTGCGATTTGGTAATCGGTGCGGCTGATTTTGGTACGGCTGATGCGCCAATATCTGCGACCTTTTTCAGTAACCGGTTTGGCAGTCCATAAGCCGTCTTTATAAAAGTGTGCCAACACGATTTGGCTCAAGGCTTTCATTTCCATATTGGGATTAGAGGCTCCCAGTTGCCGGCCGACGCGGTTGTTGCGTAAATCAACGGCCAGATCGGCAGCGGAACGGCTGAAATATTCGGTTTTGCCTTCGCGTATAGACGAGCTGTGTTCGGAAGCGTTCCCCGCTTTTTCTGCGATTTCGCTGCCGAAGCGAGATGTAATGGCCGCTTGCCACAGGGCGTTGCGCACAGCATTTACTTGTGTACCTTTGCCCTTACCGTTAGCAGTATCGTTAAGGCCGGTAAGCTTGGCAAAGCGGGCAGCATTGCTGGTAAGGTTGGTGGAATCTCCGTCCTCTAAACCAATGGCTTGTGCGGCAACCGGATGTTGGGCGATAAAGCGTAAGATTTTACTGCGGCGGCTTTCATCGTCATTTATATGGCAGGCTGAGAGCAGTAGGGAGACAGCAAGTAAAGTAATCCGTTTCATGATGTTTTGGTTTGTTGAAAGTGTGTTTAGCAAATAATGGAGACGACTTGGGCTTCCAATGGTTGTTAGGGTAGCGCAGTTTGTATTTCCCGATGAAGTTTGTCTAAAAAACGGCTTTTGCGTACTTCTGCAGCCGCTTCTTCATATTGGTTATTTGAAAAGGCCGTCTGAAGTTTTTCGCACAAATTCCGTTGCTCGGTTGCAATTTCTGCGCTTAATGCAACCAAAGAGATTTCATCTTTTGCCGCTCGGGCTTCTTCCAGCATTTCCCGCCATTCCATCTGTTGCATTAAAAAATCGGGCGGGAATAGTGTGTGCTCCGGCGAATCTGCATCAATACCTTGCTGCTTCAATAAATATGCGGCCCGGTCGGTCGGATTTTTCAGGATACGGTAGGCTTCGTTAATGGTGGAAGCCATCATCATAGCCTGTTTTTGTTCGAATGCCGACGTTGCTGCAAACTTATCCGGATGGAACCGGGCAGCCAGAAGGCGGTAAGCCTGTTCCAATGTTTCGGTATCGATATCGAAGCAAGGTTTTAATCCGAACAGATCAAAGTATTGATTCATCATGTTTAAAGCAATTACTGAAGAGATATTCTTCAGAGTTTGCATATTATCCTATAAAATTAATATTAAAACAAATGCTTATGCAGGTTTAAAATCGCAGTTTTATTGGACGGTGAAAACACGCGTTCCGCTGCATCGTCGATTGGAAGCCATTGCCATGCGGTATGTTCCCGCAAATCTATTTCAACGGGGGTATTGCGGTTGATTTGTGCGGAAAATACATGCTCGGTATTTCGAGTTATTCCTTTTGGGTAGCGATGCCGCCAATGCGGGTAAATTTCATATTCGTTGCATTCGTACCAATTGTTCAGTTGGCCGTCTGAAAGCACAATGCCGGTTTCTTCCCGTACTTCGCGTAAGGCGGTTTGTTCGAGCGTTTCTCCGGGTTCTATGCTGCCGGTTACCGATTGCCAGAAACCGGCGCGGTCGGCACGTTCGATCAGCAGCACGTTTCCTTGGCCGTCATGCAGAATAACCAATACGGAAACAGGTTGCTTCAAGGGTTTGGCCGACATGTTTGTCTCTCTTTATTTTTCTTGATTGTCGAACGGCGTATCGGCACGGGTATCTTCCGCCTGTGATTTTAAAGAGGCCCGCAGAATGGCCATGTCGCTGGGAGCTTGCGCTTCATTGAGAATACGTACTTCACGTTGCGGGAAGGGGAACTCGATGCCTTGCTCGTTAAATCGTTGCCAAATATCGAGCAAAATGGTGGAAAACAATACAGCAAAACCGTTTTCGGGGTCTTTTACCCAAAAGCCGATACGCAAATCGATACCGTTTTCACCGAAATTGGTGATCACGGCTTTGGGTGCGGGGTTGCTGTCGACACGTTCTTGTGCGGCGGCCGCTTCTTCCAAAATACTCAAAGCTTTTGTCAGGTCGGTGTGGTAGGCCACTTGGATATTCAGGCTTTGCCACAGTGCCTTACTGGTGTAAGACTCGTTGATTACGGTGGACGTTACGAAAGTTTCGTTCGGAATCAATGCTTCGGAACCGGTTGCGCTTTGCAAAACCACATAGCGCGATGTAATTTTGGTTACGTAGCCAGTAAAGTTGTCTACCGTCAAGCGGTCGCCCGGGCGGATGGAGCGGTCGCCTAAGATAATGAAGCCGGAAATATAGTTGCTGGCCACTTTTTGTAGCCCGAAACCGATACCGACACCCAATGCACCGCCGAATACGGATAATATGGTCAGGTCGATGCCTACCAGCGGCAGTGCGATTAACACGGCGGCTACGATCATCAGGGTTCTGACGATTTTAGACAGCACGATGCGCAGGTTGATGTCCAGCCGCGTGCTGTCCATCAGACGGCCTTCGATGAAGCGTGCCAGCCATAAAGCGAAGACCATTATGATGGCCACCCACACCAAGCCCGTTAGAACAGTGTAGAGATTCAGTTTGGCCGAACCAATCGGCAACACCACGGATTTCAAGCCGTCGGTAATAATGGTATCGATGCCGGAAACCCAGAGCAGAAAGGCAACCCACAATGCGCCGGAGAGAAAGCGTTCCAGCCAATCGGTCATTTTGTTTTCGGGAAGGGCGGCATGGACAATCGCGAGTGTCAGGCGGATAAGAATCATCCAGCGTGCAGCCATCACCAATAATTGAAGCCAAAGGGCGTTAAATCCCGAAAGATGCCAGAACGACAGTGTGGCAATCGCTGTCGGCAGCATCAATAAAGGCCAGGCCAAACGGCGGGCGATGTGACGGAGAAAGCCTTTGTGCTGCGGGGTGTCGGGCAGGTGTTTCTTAGTCAGGTAGGCGGAGAGCCAAAAGGTCAACGCCATGACAAGCAGCGTTATGCCCAATTCCACCCAACCGATAGGCTGGTAAAAGCTGCGTTCCAATAAATGTGAGGTGAATTGTTGGCGGGCAAACAGGCCGGTAAAAAAATCGGATAAACCGGAAAGCCCGGTATTTTCTGAAATGTGTAAGTTGTCGATGGATAAGTGAGACATTCTGCTGGCTAAGGAGGGGTTGTAAAATTGAGGGGCATTATACGTGAAACAGGGCCTTCTTGCCGATACCGGAAGTAACTATTTAATCCGTAGGCCGTCTGAAAAGTTTTAAGACGGCCTGATGTTTTTTATTTGTTTTACATGTTTGCTGCCCGTCGGCTTCTATTCGGGCCGTCTGAAAACATATTTGCGCACAGGTGCAAAAATCTTTGTTTGAAATACTGTGTTACGCCAAATAAAGCCTATTTTGTGCTAAAATCCCACGTAAATTTTTTCTACAAATATCAAAATCATTATGACCGACGCAACTATCCGCAACGATCACCACTTCGCCAAAGAAACCATTCCCATCAGCTTAGAAGACGAAATGCGCCGCAGCTACCTTGATTACGCCATGAGCGTGATTGTAGGGCGTGCGCTGCCCGATGTGCGTGACGGCCTGAAGCCTGTTCACCGCCGCGTGCTGTATGCCATGCACGAGTTGAAAAACAGTTGGAACAGCGCTTATAAGAAGTCTGCCCGTATCGTCGGCGACGTGATCGGTAAATACCATCCGCACGGCGACAGCGCGGTGTACGACACTATTGTGCGTATGGCTCAAGATTTCTCGATGCGCTATGTGTTGGTCGACGGTCAGGGCAACTTCGGTTCGGTAGACGGCGACGGTGCGGCGGCCATGCGTTATACCGAAATCCGCATGGCGAAAATCGCCCATGAAATGATGGCGGATATCGAAGAAGAAACCGTTAATTTCGGCCCCAACTACGACGGCAGCGAGAGCGAACCTTTGGTTTTACCGACCCGTTTTCCTGCTTTGCTGGTTAACGGTTCTTCGGGCATTGCCGTCGGTATGGCCACCAATATTCCGCCGCACAATCTGCCCGACACCATTGATGCCTGCCTGCAATTGCTGGCTCACCCCGAAACCGGTATCGACGAGTTAATTAATATCATCAAAGCCCCCGATTTCCCTACCGGTGCAACCATTTACGGTTTGGGCGGTGTGCGCGAAGGCTATAAAACCGGCCGTGGCCGCGTGGTGATGCGCGGTAAAACGCATATCGAACCCATCGGCAAAAACGGCGAGCGCGAAGCCATCATCATCGACGAAATTCCCTATCAGGTAAATAAAGCCAAGCTGGTGGAAAAAATCGGCGAGCTGGTGCGCGATAAAGTGTTGGAAGGTATTTCCGATCTGCGCGACGAATCCGACAAATCAGGCATGCGCGTGGTTATCGAACTGAAGCGCAACGAAAACGCCGAAGTGGTATTGAACCAGCTCTATAAGCTCACGCAGTTGCAAGACAGCTTCGGCATCAATATGGTGGCATTGGTCGACGGTCAACCGCGCCTGTTGAACCTGAAACAGATTTTGAGCGAGTTTTTGCGCCACCGCCGCGAAGTGGTTACCCGCCGCACCTTGTTCCGTCTCAAAAAAGCGCGTCATGAAGGCCATATCGCTGAAGGTAAAGCCGTCGCTTTATCGAATATCGACGAAATGATTCAGCTGATTAAAGAATCTGCCGATGCCCCAGAAGCCAAAGAAAAGCTGCTCGCGCGTCCGTGGCAGTCGGGCTTGGTCGGCGAAATGTTGTCCCGCACCGATTTGGATATGCAGATGGCCCGCCCGGAAGGTTTGCCTGCCGGATTAGGTTTGCAAAGCGGCGGTTATTTCCTGAGCGAAATCCAAGCCGATGCCATTTTGCGCATGAGTCTGCGTAACCTGACCGGTCTCGACCAAGATACGATTGTCAACGACTACAAAAACATCATGGCGCAGATTATCGACTTCTTGGATATTTTGGCCAAACCCGAGCGGATTACCCAAATCATTCACGAAGAATTGGAAGAAATCAAAACCCATTTCGGTGACGAACGCCGCAGCGAAATCAATCCGTTTGGCGGCGATATTGCCGATGAAGACCTGATTCCGCCGCGTGAAATGGTGGTAACGCTGACGCACGGCGGTTATATCAAAACCCAGCCGACCACCGATTATCAAGCGCAACGTCGCGGCGGGCGCGGCAAACAGGCGGCAGCCACTAAAGACGAAGACTTTATCGAAACCCTGTTTGTTGCCAACACGCATGATTATCTGATGTGCTTTACCAATTTCGGCAAATGCCATTGGATCAAAGTGTACAAACTGCCCGAAGGTGGCCGCAACAGCCGAGGCCGTCCGATTAACAACGTGATTCAGCTTGACGAAGGCGAGAAAGTCAGCGCGATTCTGGCCGTGCGCGACTTCCCGGAAGACGAATACGTTTTCTTCGCCACCGCGCAAGGTATGGTGAAAAAAGTGCAGCTTTCCGCCTTCAAAAACGTGCGCGCGCAAGGCATTAAAGCCATTGCCCTCAAAGAAGGCGATTCACTGGTGGGGGTTGCCCGTACCTCCGGTACCAGCGATATTATGCTGTTTTCCAACTTGGGTAAGGCCATCCGTTTTAATGAATACTATGAACAGCGCAACGGCGATGCCGATGAAGCGGAAAACGAAGATTCAGACGGCCTCAATGAAGCGGAAGACAACAGCGACGAAAACGGCGAAACACCTGCCTTAAAAGGCAACGGCGTGCGCCCGAGCGGTCGCGGCAGCGGCGGCCTGCGCGGTATGCGTCTGCCTTCAGACGGCCGCATCGTCAGCCTGATTACCTTCTCACCCGAATGCGAACAAGACGAAACCCTGCAAGTGCTAACCGCCACGGCCAACGGCTACGGCAAGCGCACGCCGATTGCCGATTACAGCCGCAAAGGCAAAGGCGGGCAGGGCAATATCGCCATTAATACCGGCGAACGCAACGGCGAATTAGTAGCGGCGACATTGGTTGCCGAAACCGATGATTTGATGCTGATTACCAGCGGCGGCGTATTAATCAGAACCAAAGTCGACCAAATCCGCGAAACCGGCCGTGCCGCAGCGGGTGTGAAGCTGATTAATCTCGATGCAGGAGAAACGTTGGTTAGTCTGGAACGAGTGGCCGAACCTGAAGAAGATGAAGTAGAAACCGGTGTAGAAGGTGTGGAGAACGCCATAGAACCGGCCGATAATGGTAAAGATAACACTTAGTTTTAGCTTATGTTTATTACTAAAGGCCGTCTGAAAACATTTTTGTTTTCAGACGGCCTTTGTCATTGCTTCACCAACTGACGGTTATGAAAATTTCGTAGTGGTTGCAAAATGCGGGTCGTGTGGTTCTGAAACCCGATATTTTATCCTGAAGGTTATCTTGTTGAGGTTGGGAGAGAATGGTTTTCCCAAGAGTGGCAAGATTGCGTAACACCATAGAATAATTAGGTTTTACGGCTATATCACTTGCTTTACTTTTTAAAAGGGAATATAAGTAATAATTATTATTATTTAATGTGGTGATAGAGATGAAACTGAAAATTCTTACCTGTGCCGTTGCCTCCGTATTTGCTGTTTCCGCCACCGGTGCATATGCTGCTGAAGCTGACAGAAAGGCCGAAACTAAAATATCGACTGCAAAATTGGAAACCGTAACCGTAACCGCCGACCGAAATGCCCAAACGCTTGATAAGGCTGCGCCGAATGTGGCGGTGGTGTCGCGCAAAGAGTTGGATCAGGCGGCTGCGGCGAATTTGGATGATGTGGTGCTGTACGAGCCGGGCGTAGACGTGCCCACCGACAATAACCGCCGCGGTAATGCAGGGGTAAGTATCCGCGGTATCGGCGGCAACCGCATTCTGATGATGGTAGACGGCATCCGCATTCCCGAAGCGTATGCGGGCGGCGGTACTAATGCGGCGGTTTCCGGCCGCGATTTGGTGGAAGCCGACACATTAAAACAGGTAGATATTGTGAAAGGCCCATATTCCGCGCTGTATGGCAGCGATGCTTTGGGCGGCGTGGTCAATTTTTCCACTTATTCGCCGTCTGATTTTGTCGATGCCGAGAAACCGTTCCATTTCGGCCTGAAACACAGCTACCGCAGCCGCGACCGCAGCCACGGTGTAACGGCAACGGCGGCAGGCTACACGGAAAATGCGCAAGGTTTGCTGATGCTCACGCACCGCCAAGGCCATGAAAGCAAAAACCGCGGCGGCGTGGATACGCGCAACGGCCGCCGCACCAAACCGAACCCGCAAGATTTCCGCAGCTACAACATTTTGGCCAAAGGCGATGCGGGCAATGAAAACCACCGCGTAGAAGCCTTGTTCGAGCATTTTTACCGCAAAAAAGAGACTGATTTGCTCAATACTTTGGGAGCCGGTGCGCCGCGCGGCCCAAGCATAACCACAACGCATTCCAATATTTCAAACGACCGCGCCCGCCGCCAGCGTATCGAGCTGGGCTACCGCTACCGCGGCGATTCGGCCTTGAAAGAAGCCAATGTCCACGTTTACCGGCAGAAGCTGAAATCGGAAGACGATTCGGTTACCGATGAAAGCACGAGCATCGGCGGGCGCGTGGTGGGCGGCGGTATCCGCCATTCTGATTACGGTTTCAACCAAACCACCCAAGGCATCAATACCCGCGGCGTGTTTGAAGCCGATACAGGCCGTCTGAAACACACCATTGTGGCGGTCGCGGAATTCAAGCAAACCGACACCGAACGCCCGCGCGAAAGCACCACAGTAGGCCGCGACGGCCGCATCAGCCACATGTATGCCGGTGCGCTGTATCCGAACAAAACCTTCCCCGATTCGCGCCGCCGCACCGTCAGCGTTTATGCGCAAGACAGTTTGGCGTTTCCCAACGGCATCGTGCTGACACCGGCTTTGCGTTTCGAGCATGAAAAGCTCAAACCGCAAATCGACCAAGCCTATCTCAACAGCAAGCCCGACAGCCTGCCGAAAGACTTCAGCGACAGCTCGTTCACGCCCAGCCTGCGTTTGAGCGTGCCGTTCGGCGAGGCGTTTACCGGCTTCGCCACTTATTCGCGCGGCTTCCGCACGCCGCCGTTCGATACTGCCACAATGTCGTTCAACAACAGCCAGCACGGCTATAAAGTGATTCCGAACAACAACTTGAAATCGGAACATTCCGACAGCTTCGAGCTGGGTTTGAAATATAAAGACGAACGCACCAAAGCGCAGATCACCACCTTCTACAACCGTTACCGCGATTTCATCAACCGCACGCAGGTCAGGGTTGAACAGGGCGCAGGCGGCCGTCCGATCCGGGTGTTTAAATACGACAATCTGGATAAAGTGAAAACCTACGGCATCGAAGCCGCTACCGCCGTGAAACTTAACGACAACTGGCAGGTCGGCACCAGCATCGCTTGGATGCGCGGCAAAGACGGCGAAGGTAAACCGCTGGACACCGCCTATCCGCTCAACGGCGTGCTGAGTGTGGACTACGCACAAGAAAAATGGGGCGCAGGCACCAAATTGCGCTGGGCAACGGCGCAGAAACGCACCAGCAACCCCGCCTTTTTCAAAACACCCGGCTACGGCGTGTGGGATGCGGGCGTGTGGTACAAACCGGTTAAAAACCTTTCGCTCGGCTTAAACGTGTACAACCTCGCCAATAAGAAATACTGGCAGCACGCCGACGTGGCGGGCGTGGAAGACCTCGGCACGATGGATACCTACACCCAGCCCGGCCGCAATGTTGCCGCTTCGTTGCAGTTGAAGTTTTAAACACAATTTCAGACGGCCTCGATATGGGTTTCGGAAAGGCCGTCTGAAAAATACGGCCTTAGTGTTAAGGAATAAGCATGGAGCCCACCCTAGAACAAACCGCCGCCCAGCTCCGATGCCCGCATGGCGAGATGGGCAGGGCGTTCGGCCAAATGATGAATTTGCGTAATCTGCCGCTGATTGTGAACGCATTTTCCGCCTTGGGCTTGAACGACGGCGACCGTGTGCTCGAATTGGGCTACGGCAACGGCGGCTTGCTGGGGTATGTGTTGTCGCTGGCGGCGCGGCTGCACTATACGGGCGTGGAAACTTCGCCCTTGATGCACGAAGAAGCCGCGACATTCAACCAAGCCTTTATCAATGCGGGGCTTGCCGATTACCATCTGTATAATGGCGCGGAATTGCCGTTTGCCGACCATGCGTTTGACAAAATCATTACCATCAATACGCTTTATTTTTGGGAACATTCGGCGGCGTTAATGGAAGAAATCTGCCGCGTGCTCAAAACCGGCGGGCGTTTGTGCCTGAGTTTTTGCGAGAAAAACTTTATGCAGACGCTGCCGTTTTGCGCTTACGGGTTCACGCTGTACGAACCGCATGATGTCGCGGTGCTGACCCGCAGCCTGCCTTTGCGCCTGTGCGGGCATAACGTCAGGCAGGATAAGGCCGTGGATAAAAGCGGTAATCTGACCGACCGCATTTATATCGAAATGCTGTTTGAAAAAACGGCATAATGTCATCTTTTTCAGACAGGCGTGTTTGACGTGCGAGAGGCCGTCTGAAAAGCCGAAAGTCATAAAAGGAGCAGAACCGAATGAATCTTTGGGAGCAATACCAAGCCAACAAAGCCCGAAAACAGGGCATGTATTTCCCGCGCGAAGCCGCCGCCGATTTGGGCGTGAGCGAAGGTGCGCTGATGGCCGACGCGCCGGAAACGGTTTACCTCGGCGGCAAAAACAATATGCGTGGTATCGTGCTGAAACTACACACGCTGGGTTTGGTGCAGTGCATCGTGCGTAACAGCGTGTGCGTACACGAAAAGCAGGGCATTTATGAAAACGTGAGCATTTCGGAAACATCGGGCATCGCCGTGAACGTAGGCGGAATCGACCTGCGGATTTTTCCGGCGCGCTGGCATCATGTGCTGGCCGTTACCAACCGCGACGGCGAAAAAGTGTCCCGTTCGATTCAGTTTTACGACGAATTCGGCGTGTCGGTGCAGAAAGTGTTTATGCGTGAAGAAGGCAAAGAAGCCGAATGGCAGGCATTGCTTGATACCTTCCGCACCGAAGGCAAGCCGGCATTCCAAACCGGCGAACTGCCGCCCGCAACCGCCACGCCCGCGCTGCCGTCTGAAAAAGAAGCCGCGTTTCAAGAACGTTGGAACGAGTTGAAAGACGTGCACCACTTCGGCGGCCTGTTGGAAACATTTGAAGTCGACCGCCAAACCGCCTACCGCCATGCCCCCGAAGGCGCAACCAAACTGCTGAACCACAGCGCATGGCAGCAAGCGCTCGAAGCCGCCCGCGACCGCGGCATCGACATCATGATCTTCGCCGGCAACCGCGGCCTCGTGCAGATTCAAACGGGCAAAGTACACAACGTCGTGCGCGCCCGCGGCTACCTTAACGTACTCGACGGTAAAGAAGAAGGCTTCAGCATGCACTTGAAAGACGACGAAATCGTAGAAACTTGGGTGGTGCGCCGCCCGATACGCGACGGCTTCGTTACCTGCGTGGAAGGTTTCGACAACCGCCGCAAAACCGTGCTTCAAATTTTCGGCAAGCGCAAAGAAGGCGAACCCGAACTCGAAGCATGGCGCGAAATTACCGATAAACTGCTGGCAAGTTGATGCTCGGTAAAGTGTTCAGACAGGCATAGAGGCCGTCTGAATGAAAGTATGCCCGCCCTACCGTTAAAAAAGAGAGTAATGAAATCGTAACCGAACCTTTCAGACGGCCTCTTTCCATACAGTCCGAGGCCGTCTGAAAAGTTTTATATTCCAAAAGGAAAAACACATGAAAAAAACCATCTTCGCCGCCGCCGTATTGTGCGCCGCCCTGCAAACCGCTTACGCCCAACGCATCGTGGTGATGTCGCCCGACGTGGCCGATATCGTTGTGGCATTGGGTGCGACCAACGAAATCGTCGGCCGCGACCAAACCGTTCAAAACCCCGTATTGAAAAGCAAGCCCAGCATCGGTATCCACCGCCAATTAACCGTCGAGCCGATTATCGCCGCCAAACCCGACGTGGCAATCGGTTCATGGATGGTGCAGCCGGCCACCATTTTCGCCAACCTGAAAAAAGCCGGAGTGAATGCCGTGAACGTCGCCCCCGACGACAGCATCGCCGCCTACCCGCAAAGCATCCGCGCCGTGGGCAAACTGATTAACAAAACCGCCCAAGCCGACGCATTGGCAGGCAAATGGCAGGCCGAGATGAAACAGCAGCCGCAAAACGGCAAACGCTATCTCTTCAGCTACGACGGCCGCATCGTTGCCGGTAAAAACACCGCTGCCGACGAAATCATCAAACGCGCAGGCGGCATCAATGCGGCAGCCAACCTCGACGGCATGAAACCGCTCAACCGCGAAGCATGGATTGCCGCCAAGCCCGACGTGATCATCATCGCCGACCATCATGAAAAACTGATCGGCGGAGTCAAACAATTCACCGCCCGCCCTGAAGTCGCCGGCAGTAACGCCGCTAAAAACGGCAAGATTTATTTGTGGCAGGCCAACGATATGTTCCGCTACGGTTTGGATACGCCGGAGATTGTGAAGAAATTGAACGGGTTGGCGAAATAGAATGGCCGGTTTTCAGACGGCCCCGATCAATCGTGGAGGCCGTCTGAAAATACCCCAAGTAGTGCGGGCATCCCTGCCCGCCGCAATTCATTGTATACAAGAACCGTGTTTTGATTGACGGCATACGGCGGGCAGGGATGCCCGCACTACGGTTAATGATTCTTTCAGACGGCCTGCATGGAGTAAATAACAAGAAGCCGTCTGAAACAAACGCTTACCCACTTACTTTCCTGATTATGAAATTCCGAAATTTAATTCTCTGCCTCATCTTTACCGCCGCGCTTATTTGGTTCTGTGCCGGTATCGGTTTCGGCGGATGGCAGCCGCCGCATCAGATGGACGAAACCGTACAAAGTATACGTCTGCCGCGTGTCGCCACCGCGCTGTTGGTTGGTGCGGCTTTGGCGGCGGCGGGGGCGGCGTTGCAGGCTTTGTTTGAAAACCCGCTGGCCGACCCGAGCCTGATCGGCACTTCCGGCGGCGCGGCATTGGGGGTGATTATCGTGCTGGCGTTCGGCGTGGGGGCAATCGGCGTGCCGCTGGCCGCTTTTGCCGGAGCGTTGGCGGTGTGCCTGCTTATTCTCGCCATACACCGTTTGTTTGGCGGCGGTACGCTGGGGCTATTGGTGCTGGGCTTTGTGTTGAGCGCATTCTCGGCGGCCATCGTGAGTCTGATTCTGTTTTTATCCGACGACATGGTATTGCGCAGCGCAACCATTTGGTTGTCGGGCAGTTTGGCTGAAGCAGGATTTACTTCACCGTTGTATGCTGCGCTGGTGATGGCGGTCGGGCTGGTGCTGCTGTTTTGGGCGGGTAAGCGGCTGGATTGCCTGATGCTGGGCGAAGACACGGCGGTCAGCATGGGGATTTCGGTTAATGCGACGCGGGTACAAACCGTGGTCGGCGCGGCTTTGCTCACCGGCGCGGCGGTTTCGTTGTCGGGCGTTATCGGCTTTCTCGGCATGATGGTGCCGAACGTGCTGGCGCAAGCCGTCGGAGGACGGCGCAGCAAATTGATTCTGCTTTCGGCATGGCTGGGGGCGGTGTTTTTGCTGGCGGTGGACAGCGCGGCACGCTGGATAACCTATCCGGTCGATGTGCCGGTCGGTATCATCATCGCTTTGCTGGGCGGGCCGTTTTTTATGTGGCTGTTTGTCAAACCGATGCGGAAAGGATAAATTATGGAAAACATTTCTTTCCGAATCAGTTGTTTAAATGTGGAAGCTAAAGGAAAAACCATTCTTTCAGTGGAAGAATTATCGCTGCCGAACGATTGCTGCACCGCCATCATCGGCCCCAACGGGGCGGGCAAATCTACCTTGCTGAAAGCCTTGATACGGCAAGCGGGGAAAGGCAATGTAAGCCTGTTCGGTGCCGATGTCGCTCCGCAGCTCAAGCAGGGCAAAGTGGCTTGGGTCGGCCAGCACGGGCAATACCAGATGCCGCTTACCGTGCGCGAATACATCGAGCTGGGTCGTTATCCGCATACTTTCCGCACTAATAAAGACCGCGAGCAAACCCAACGGCAAGCCGATGAATTATTGGATTATTTCGACCTTTCCGATTTGGCGGAAAAACGCATCGGTACGCTTTCCGGCGGCGAACAGCAACGCGCCAACATCATCCGCGCACTGCTGCAAAACGCCCCGATACTGCTGCTCGACGAACCGTGCAACCATCTCGATATCCGCCACCAGCACCGTTTGATGCAATACTTAACCACACACGGCAAGCATTTCAGCACGGTAATGGTGTTGCACGATTTAAATCTTGCCGCCCGTTATGCCCGCCATATTATTTTGATGAACAAAGGCAAAATCGTTTCTACCGGCAGCGTGGACGAAGTGATGCAGTCCGAACGGCTGCAAGCCGTTTACGGCTGGGAAATCAACCGGGTTCAAGACGGCCGAGGCGTGTATTTCAGAGTTTGACCGCCGAGGCCGTCTGAAAACGGTGCCAACATGGCAAAAGCCGAGTAGAATACGCATTCTCTTTTAATATCAGGCCGTCTGAAAAGTTTTTGTGAAATTGAAACTTTTCAGACGGCCTCTGAACAACTTCTTGCAAATTATCAAAACAACATGACCGAACAAAACCGACACAACGAATCCCAAGTGCCCGAACAATACAAACGCAGCATCCGCAGTTTTGTTTTGCGCCAAGGCCATATGACCGCCGCCCAGCAAAAAGCCATCGACACTTTATGGCCGGATTTCGGTATAGATTATCAAACCGATGCCATTGATCTGAATCAGCGGTTCGGACGGGATAATCCCAAAGTGCTCGAAATCGGCTTCGGCATGGGCGTGGCCACGGTAGAAATCGCCAAACGTTTGCCTGAAAAAGACTTTTTGGCCATCGACGTGCACGGCCCCGGTGTCGGCAATATCTTGAAACTGATTGAAGAAGAGCAGGTGGGCAACATCCGCGTGATGCGTCACGATGCAGTGGAGGTGGTGGAAAATATGCTGGCGGACGGCAGTTTGGACGGCATTCATATTTTCTTTCCCGATCCGTGGCACAAAAAACGCCACAACAAACGCCGCTTGGTTCAAAGTCCGTTTATTGCCAAACTTTTGCCGAAACTGAAAACAGGCGGTTACATTCATCTGGCTACCGACTGGGAAGAATACGCCGTGCAAATGTTGGAGGTGTTGAGCGGTTTCGACAACCTGCGCAACACCGCCGAAAATTATGCGCCCACGCCCGATTACCGCCCCGAAACCAAATTCGAAGCCCGCGGTAAACGCTTGGGGCACGGCGTGTGGGATTTGGTATTTACCAAAATGGAATAAAGCGAGATAAAGGCAGCATATATAAAACTAAAAGGCCGTCTGAAAAACTTTCAGACGGCCTTTCTTTGTGTCGTTATCCAATCAAAGCGGCTGGTTGCGTTTGCCGAAATAAACGAATCCGATAATGCCGAGAACAATCATCGGCACACTCAACCATTGCCCCATCGATAGGCCCAAAGTCAGCAAGCCGAGGTAGTCGTCGGGTTGGCGGGCAAACTCGGCGATAAAGCGGAAGATGCCGTAGCCTGCAAGAAACACCATCGACACTTGCCCGACCGGACGCGGTTTTTTTGAAAACAACCATACGATAACAAACAGGCTGATGCCTTCCAACGCAAACTGGTAAAGCTGCGAAGGATGGCGGGGCAGCATGCCGTATTGCGCGAGCCACTCCGCCCATTGCGGGTTATGGGCGGCGGAAGTTAAGTCTTCATGGGCGGCTTGCGGAAAGCCCATGGCCCAGAAGGCGTTGATGTCGGTAACGCGACCCCACAACTCGCCGTTGATGAAGTTGCCGATACGCCCGGAAGCCAAGCCCAGCGGAACCAGCGGGGCGACGAAATCGGCCACGCGCCAGAAGCCGATGTTGTACCTGCGCCCGAACAGCCACATGGCGGCGAGCACGCCTAAAAAACCGCCGTGGAACGACATGCCGCCTTCCCACACTTTAATGATGTCGGCGGGATTGGCGAGGTAGTACGAAAATTTGTAAAACAGCACGTAGCCCAAGCGCCCGCCCAAAATCACGCCGAATACGCCGTAGGTGAGTAGGTCGTCGAGCATTTCTTTGGTAAAAACGGAGTTGCCTTGGCCGATGCGCCGTCTGCCGAGCAAAATAAACAGGACAAATGCCAGAATGTAGCTGAGTGCATACCAGCGCACGGCAAAGGGGCCGATGCTGAACAATTCGGGGCTGAACTGCGGGTGTATCATCATAATGATTATCGCCTTCGTGTTTTTAAGGCGGCCATTATAACAGTTGGACAAGGGCTTGGGAGTGCGCGGCTGCTTGGATGGCTTTATCGGCGGATTGGGCGGAACAGTATGCAGAAGGCCGTCTGAAAAGGCTGTTACGACAGATAAGCGGCTTTTTCAGACGGCATTTTGCTTCTTGAATAACCGTTAATCCGACGTTGTTAAACGCACGTTAACAAATATTGACTAATGTCAAAGCGTGGGTTTAAATGCCGCTACAACCGTTTTCAGGCGGCTGTGAAACAGAAAAAGAAACGTTATTGATGCCGCATCGCCTGAAGCGAGCGGTTTTTTTAAAGAGTAAGAAATTGAGGTTTATATGGGTAATTTTAATCCGATGTACGTAACCTTCGGAATTTATCTGATTGCCGTGCTGCTGATCGGCATGGCGGCCTATTATTCCACCCGCAGTTTTGACGACTATATTCTCGGCGGCCGCAGTTTGGGCAGCTTCGTAACGGCCATGTCGGCGGGTGCTTCCGACATGTCGGGCTGGCTGCTGATGGGTCTGCCCGGCGCGGTTTACGTCAGCGGTTTGAGTGAAGCATGGATTGCCATCGGTCTGACGGTGGGTGCCTATTTCAACTGGCGTTTGGTGGCGGGCCGCCTGCGTGTGCATACCGAATACAATAACAACGCCTTAACGCTTCCCGATTATTTTTTCCACCGTTTTGGTAGCAAAGGCGCGGCAATGAAAGTGATTTCTGCCGCCATCATTCTGTTTTTCTTCACGATTTATTGTGCCTCCGGCATCGTGGCGGGAGCCCGTTTGTTCCAAAGCCTGTTTGACGTTACCTATACGCAGGCCATGTGGCTGGGGGCAGGCGCAACTATTGCCTACACCTTTATCGGTGGCTTCTTGGCGGTGAGTTGGACGGATACGATTCAGGCCACTCTGATGATTTTCGCCCTGATTCTGACCCCGATAATGGTTTATCTGGCGTTGGGCGGTGCCGATGAAATGAACGCCGCCATTCAAAGCGTGGCCGTTTCCACTAGCAAAGAATACGGCAGCCTGCTGGCAGGCACCACGCTGGCGGGCATTATTTCCACCGCCGCATGGGGCTTGGGCTATTTCGGCCAGCCGCACATTCTGGCGCGGTTTATGGCGGCCGAAAACGTGAAATCGTTGGCTTCCGCCCGCCGTATCGGGATGACGTGGATGATTCTGTGTTTGGCCGGTGCCTGTGCGGTGGGCTATTTCGGCATTGCCTATTTCGGCGGCAATCCCGATCAGGCTGTTGCGATGGGCGGCAATAACGAACGTATTTTTATCGCGCTCACTACCCTGCTGTTTAACCCGTGGATTGCCGGTATCATTCTTTCGGCGATTTTGGCGGCGGTGATGTCCACCTTGTCTTGTCAACTGCTGGTGTGTTCGAGTGCGATTACCGAAGATTTCTACAAAGGCTTCCTGCGCCCCGATGCGCCGCAAAAAGAATTGGTGTGGATCGGCCGTTTGATGGTGCTGGCCGTGGCCGTGATTGCCATCATTATCGCCGCCGACCCCGAAAGCAAAGTGTTGGGCTTGGTGTCCTACGCATGGGCGGGTTTCGGCGCGGCATTCGGACCGGTGGTGATTTTATCGGTATTTTGGAAGCGTATGACTGCTCTCGGTGCGCTGGTCGGCATGATTGCCGGTGCCGCGGTTGTGGTGGCATGGAAGCCGCTAAACGGCAGCAGTCTCTATGAAATCGTGCCCGGCTTTATCGCCTGTTTTATCGCCATCGTGGTAGTGTCGCTTTTGAGCAAGGCACCGCAAGAAGTGCAGGATAAGTTTGAGGAAGCCGACAAAGCATACCGCTTGGCGAAATAGCCGGTTGGTTCCGAAGAGGCCGTCTGAAAGTTTTTCAGACGGCCTTTTGTGTATAGGTTCGGAGAAATATCGGATACGGCGTGATGGCGGTATCACAATGATATACAATACCGCATCACTCTTTTAAAACAAGGAACAACATGTTTACCGGTATTGTACAAGGCATGGGGCGGATTGTGGCCGTTCGCGAACCGTCTGCCGATTTCCGCACGCACACCGTCGAGTTGCCCGAAGAAATGGCACACAACCTGCAAATCGGTGCGTCCGTTGCCAATAACGGCTGCTGCCTGACCATTACCAAAATCAACGGCAGGGAAGTGGACTTCGATTTAATGGCGGAAACGCTCGCCAAAACCAACCTCGGCTCGCTTGAAGCCGGCAGCTTGGTAAACCTCGAACGTGCCGCCCGTTTCGGCGACGAAATCGGCGGGCATCTGATGAGCGGCCATATTATCGCCACCACCGCGATTACCCGCATCGAACAAAACGAGCACAACCGCACGATTTGGTTTGCATTGCCTGCCGCATTGAAGCCTTATATTTTAACGAAAGGTTTTGTCGGATTGGACGGTTGCAGCCTAACCATCGGCGAGGTGGGCGATACCGAATTCAACGTCCATCTGATTCCCGAAACTTTAGAACGGACTTTATTCGGCGGCCGTAAAGCGGGCGATGTGATCAATATCGAAGTGGATCCGCAAACCCAAGCGGTGGTGGATACCGTGGCGCGGGTTTTGGCAGAGCGCGGCAAGGCGGTTTGAGGAGGCTTGCCGCCCCGTATTGATCGGCTAAAACGGTTGGAAAATTTTATTTAAGCTTTTTTCTGCACTGCACCGTTCCGAAACAAACTCTAAGGCCGTCTGAAAACAAAACATAATGTTTTCAGACGGCCTTTTCAGATTGCTTATCGTTGTGTGCAATATTTACTGCCCGCGCAAAAACAACGCGTCCAATTCTTTCAAAGTGAGCTTCACCCAAGTGGGTCGGCCGTGGTTGCATTGGTTGCTGCGCGGGGTGTTTTCCATGTCGCGCAAGAGGGCGTTCATTTCGGGCAGGGTCAGCTGGCGGCCGGCGCGCACGGAGCCGTGGCAGGCCATGGTGGAGAGGATTTGGTTTTCACGCGCTTCGATGGTTTGGCTGCTGCCGTTTTGGGCGATTTCGCGCAGCATGTCGCGGGCGAGCGAGGCCACGTCGCTTTTGCCGAGCATGGCGGGCACGGCGCGCACGGCAATGGTGTTGCCGCCCATGTCGGAAAGCTCCAAGCCAAATTCGCGCAAGGCTTCGGCATGGTCGGCAAGCGCGGCGGTTTCTTCGTGGCTGGCGGCGAAGGTTACGGGAATCAGCAGGCGTTGGGTTTGCAGGCTGCCGAGGGTGTTGCGCTGGCTTTTCATTTTTTCGTAGTTGATGCGTTCGGCGGCGGCGTGCATATCGATAAGCAGCAGGCTGTCTTCGGCTTGGGCGAGGATATAGATGCCTAAAAGTTGCGCGATGGCAAAGCCTAAAGGCGGCAGTTCGGCGGCTTGGGGATCGTGCTTTTCGGTATCGGTGCTGCTTGGCTGTTCTGCTGTTTCAGGGTGAATTTCAGACGGCCTTTGGATGCCGAAACGGGCTTGCTCGAACTGGCTAAGTTCGATGTCTTCATCCGATTCGGTTTTGCGGTACAGCTCGGCATAAGTATTTAAGGCGGCACGGCTTTCGCGCAGGGAGAGGGTGCGTTGCTGCGGTGCGCGGGCGGTGGAATAGGGCGCGGGTGCGGATTTGCCGCCGAAGCCGCCGAAATGTTGTTGCTGTGGCGGCGCGGTCAGGTTAAGGCCGTCTGAAAGGTTTTCCGACGCGATCGGGTTTTCAGACGGCATGGTTACGCCCAGCATGTCGTGCAATACGCTGCCGGCGTTGCTCACACTTTCGGTTTGGTCGGCACGGGTGCCGGCCAAGGCTTTGTTGAGGGTATGGAACACCAGTTGGTGTACGGCTTGGCTGTCGCGGAAACGGATTTCGGTTTTGGTGGGATGCACGTTTACGTCCACCGCTTCGGGCGGCAGGTCGAGAAACAGCACGAAAGCGGGCGTGAGGGCGTTGTGCAACACGTCGCGGTAGGCTTGTTTTACGGCATGCAGCATCACTTTGTCGCGCACGAAACGGCGGTTGACGAAACAATACTGCTTGTCGGTTTTGCCTTTGGCAAAGGTGGGCTTGGCGATAAAGCCGTTCAGCCGCATGATGCCTTCGCCGCTGTCGATTTCCAAAGAGGCCGTCTGAAAATCATCGCCTACGATGGCGGCGATGCGTTCGTTGAGGCTTTGTGCGGGCAGTTTGAAGATGCTTTTGCCGTCGCGTTTGAGTGAAAAGGCGATGTGCGGATGCGCCAGCGCGAGGCGTTCGAGCATGGTGGCGCAGTGGGCGTATTCGGTGTTTTCGGATTTTAAAAACTTACGCCGCGCGGGGGTGTTGAAAAACAGCTCGGCCACTTCCACAGTGGTACCGACGGGGTGCGCCGCCGCGCCGCTTTCGCTGAGTTTGCCGTCTTCCGCTTTTACCTGATTGGCGTGTGCGCTGCTTTCGGTGCGGCTGGTAAGCGTGAGACGGCTCACCGATGCGATACTGGCCAAGCCTTCGCCGCGAAAGCCCATACTGGCAACGTGTTCCAAATCGGTGAGCGATTTGATTTTGCTGGTGGCGTGGCGGTGCAGGGCGAGAGAAATGTCGTCGGCGTGGATGCCGCTGCCGTTGTCGGTTACGCGTATCAACCTGATGCCGCCGCCGGCAAGCTCCACATCAACCGCCGTCGCACCCGCGTCGATGCTGTTTTCTACGATTTCTTTCAAAGCGTTGGCAGGGCGTTCCACCACTTCGCCGGCGGCGATTTGGTTGACGAGATGGTCGGGCAGGGCGGCGATACGGTTCATTGCGCTTCCTTCGGGGTAAACGGTTTCAGACGGCCTATTATAAACGTAAGGCCGTCTGAATGTTTTTCAGACGGCCTGTGCGGGAATTATCGGGAGCGTTTGCCTGCACGTTTGGCGCGGATGATTTCAATCACGCCGGGCAGCACCGAAATCACGATAATCGCGCCCAGCACCAAACCCAGATTGTTTTTCACCACCGGAATATTGGCGAAGAAATAGCCCGCGTAGGAAAACAGCACCACCCATAAAACCGCACCGATCACGTTGAAGCGGATAAAGCGGCCGTAGTGCATGTTCGCCATGCCTGCTACAAACGGGGCGAAAGTACGCACTATGGGCACGAAGCGGGCGATGATGATGGTTTTACCGCCGTATTTCTCGTAAAACTTGTGGGTTTTGTCGAGATAGCTGCGTTTGAAGATTTTGGAATCGGGGTTGGCAAACAGCTTGGCACCGAAGTATTTGCCAATCATAAAGTTCACCGCGTCGCCGATGATGGCCGAGGTAATCAGCAACGCCACCATCACATGGATATTCATTTCACCGATGGCCGCAATGCCGCCGGCGGCAAACAGCAGCGAATCGCCCGGCAGAAACGGCGTAACCACCAGCCCCGTTTCGCAGAAAATAATCAGAAACAGAATGGCGTAAATCCACGCGCCGTATTGGGCGGCCAGCTCGGTAAGGTGCTGGTCGATATGCAGGATAAAGTCGATAATGGCTGAAATAAATTCCATCGGGATGCTTCCGGTGCGGTGGTTAAAATAGGCCGTCTGAAAAGGATACAGGATAGATTTCAGACGGCCTTATGGTGAATGAAGTTCGCCATTTTAAGTGAAAACGTTAAATCCTGCCAAACGCCTGCCGCAGCTTGCTGCCGTTTGTTGAAACAACGTACAATGTGCCGTCTGAAAGCCGTCTGAAAACCTTTTCCGTGAACCAGCTCATATTCGATTTTGCCGCCCGCGATTACCCTTCGTTCGATAAATTTTTGGGCACTTCCAACGCCGAACTTCTGCACGTTTTGCAACAGCAGCACGGGCAGTTTATTTACGTTTGGGGGCAGCAGGGTTCCGGCAAAAGCCATCTTTTGCAGGCTTGGGTGGCACAGGCATTGCAGGCGGGGCACAACGCCGTTTATATCGATGCCGCCCGCATGCCGCTGACCGACCAAGTGCTCGAAGCCGACTATCTGGCGGTGGATCAGGTTGACAAACTCAACGACGGCGAGCAGGCGGTATTGTTTGAAGCCTTCAACCGCTTTCGCAACAGCAAACACGGCTTTCTGCTGCTGAGTGCCGACGTGCCGCCGCCGCAACTGGTGATTCGCGAAGACTTGCGCACACGCATGGGCTATTGTTTGGTTTACGATGTCAAGCCTTTAACCGACCAAGAAAAAATCAACGCATTAATCAGCATGGCGGCAGCGCGGCAATTAACCGTAGAACCGGAAATCTTCCAATACCTGCTCAACCACTGGCGGCGCGATATGGACAGCTTGATGCAGATGCTCGACACGCTCGACAACTACGCCGTGATGATGGGCAAACGCATCACCCTGCCGCTGCTGCGCCAACTCTTAAAACAACAGGAAACAGAATGAAAAACCTCGCCATTTTCGATTTGGACAACACCTTGATCAACACCGATTCCGACCATTCTTGGCCGCAATACTTAATGAAAAAAGGCGTGGTCGATGTCGAATACACCCGTGCCCAAAACGACAAGTTTTACCGCGACTACCAAAACGGCTGTTTGGACATCGACGAATTTCTTAAATTCCATCTCGAACCTTTAAGCCGCTTCAGCAAAGAAGAGCTGGCTGAAATGCACCGCGAATTTACCGCCGAATTTATCGCCCCGCACATCTCGCCGATGGCCAAAATGCTGGTGCAGAGCCACCGCAACGCAGGCGACGAGCTGCTGGTCATCTCTTCCACCAACGAATTCATCATCACCCCGATTTGCCATATCTTCGGCATTGAAAACATTATCGGCACGCAGCTCGAAACCGGTTCGGACGGCCGCTATACGGGTAATTACGTCGGCACGCCCAGCTTGAAAGAAGGCAAAATCACCCGCCTGAACGAATGGCTGGCCGCACGCGGCGAAACGCTCGAAAGCTACGGCAAAACCTATTTTTACAGCGATTCCAAAAACGACCTGCCGCTGCTGCGTTTGGTGAGTGACCCCGTAGCCGTCAACCCCGATGAAACCTTGCAGCAGGAAGCCGAAGAAAAAGGCTGGCCTGTGCTGAATTTTCGATAAGGCCGTCTGAAATGCCCCAATTCAAACCTTTTGTCGTCGTAACCACTGCGCCCAACCGCGAAGAAGCCGAACGCATCGGCGGCCTGCTGCTGGAAAACCGTCTCGCCGCCTGCGTGCAATACGAAACCATCCGCAGCCAATATGTGTGGGACGGCGAATTGTGCAATGACGAAGAAATCCGCATCGTGATTAAAACCGCCCGCTGCCACTATAAAGCGGTAGAAAAAACCATCGTGCAAAACCACAGCTACGATTGCCCGCAAATTCTGATGCAGCCGGTAAGCAGAGGCTTTGTGCCGTATCTGCGCTGGATGCGGGAGCAGTTGGGTTTGTAGCAGTTAAGACGGCGGATAAAGCCTTCGATCCCAACATCAAATATTAAAGAGGCCGTCTGAAAAAGCCGTAAAACAGCTTTTTCAGACGGCCTCTTGTTTTCCTATTTACCTATCGTTAGCGGGCCGAGTTTAAAACACGTTTGATGAAAATCAGCACGCCGGCGGCAAATGCGGCCAATCCGAGCAGAGAGGCGGCGGTTTCCCAGTTTTCCAAACCCAGTGCCAACGGTGCGTCGGAACCGCCGCTGGTAACGGATGCGGCAATGATGAAGGCCAAAATCACGCCGATCAAGCTCTCGCCGACAATCAAACCAGCGGCAAACAGCGTGCCGGTGCGCTCGGCATAGCGCTGGCGGCGTTCGTTGTTATCGCTATAGCGCGAACGGATGGTGTATTTGAGGAAGGCGGCAACCAAAGCACCGATAAAAATCGGCATGTTGACGGAAGGAGGCAGGTAGATACCCATGCCCACCGCCAGCACGGGCAGGCTCAGTTTGTGTGCCGAGCTTTTCTTCAGCACCAAGTCGGTGATGATCAGGACGATACCGATGACAACACCCGTGAAAATGTATGTCCATTGCAGGTTGTGTGCAAAAATACCTTGGGCGATGGTGGTCATCAACGTGGCTTGCGGGGCGGCGAGTGCTTGGGATGCGTCCATATTCGGGCGCGGCAATGCGCCGGTAAAGCCGTAAGCCTGATAAAGGATTTCCAACACGGGTGCGATAACCAGCGAGCCGACCACGCAGCCGATAATCAGTGCAACCTGTTGCCGCCACGGTGTCGCTTTAACCAGATAGCCGGTTTTCAAATCTTGGAGGTTGTCGTTGGAAATCGAAGCCACAGAAATCACCGCCGAACCGCAGAATAAGGTAAGCGCAAGCATAAATTGGCGGCTGCCTTCGTCGGCAAACAGGCCGGACGAATCGCCGATCAGCAGCAATACCAATGAAATGGCCAAAATGGAAATAATGCCGATACCGGAAATCGGGCTGGATGAAGAGCCGACCAAACCGGCCATATAACCGCAGGCGGCGGCGACTAAAAAGCCGATAGAAGAAGTGAGCAGCGTACACACGATAACCAGCAGCCAAGCCAAGCCGGCGGGAATGGCGGCCGCTTCGATAAAGTGGTAAAAGCTGAACGCCAATACCAACATCATGCCTAAAGTCCATAAAATCATGGCTTTGGGCGACAAATCCTGCTCGATGCGTTCGGTAGAGGCGTGCGTGCCGCTACGGAATGCGCGGAACGAGAGGCGCATGCCTTCCATCATCGGCTTGAACAGCGTAATCAGTGTCCAAATGGCGGCAATACCGATGGTGCCTGCGCCGATAAAGCGCACTTTTTCTTTCCAAAGTTGCAAGGCGTAAGCGGCCATTTCCATATCGGCTGGTTGCGGAACCGAAGACGAGAAATAAGGTACGGCCACGCCCCATGCGATAAAGATGCCGAACAAGATGGCGATGCCGCCGGTCAGCCCCACCAGATAACCCGCACCGAGCAAGGCGAGCGAAAAGCCCATCGGCAGTTGGAAAATGGCATTGCCCGATTTGAACCAATAGCCGGCGCTGTCGGCAATCACGCGCAGGCCGTTGCTGAGAAAGCTCATCAAACCGGCCAGCACGCTGCCCGCAGCAATTTCTTTAATGCCGCTGTCGCCGTTTCGGGGCGTTCTGCCTCCCGCTGCACCGTCTTCCTGTTCGCCGCTGCCTACTTTCAGAATCTCTGCGGCTGCAACTCCTTCGGGGTAGGGCAGGTTGCTTTTAACCACCATGGCATAACGCAAAGGAATGGTAAAAATAACCCCCATAATACCGCCTGCCATGCACAGCAGGGAAGTTTGCCAAAATGGAAAGCCGCTCCAGTAACCGGCCATTAATAAGCCGGGAAGAACAAAAATAATGGTGGAAAGCGTGCCCGCAGCCGAAGCCTGCGTTTGTACCATATTGTTTTCAAGAATATTGCTGCCTTTGGCGAATTTTAAAACCGCCATTGAAATGACTGCGGCAGGAATGGAAGAAGCAAAAGTGAGGCCGACTTTTAAGCCGAGATAGACGTTGGAAGCTGTAAAAACAACGGTAATCAACGCACCTAAAATCATGCCGCGTAAGGTTAGCTCGCGGTATCCCGCGTAGGGGTCATGATGGTGTGATTGTTGGGACATAATTTCACTCTCCTGATTGGAAGGCCTTATATTGTTTCGGAAAACAAAAGCTGTCAAGAAATGTTAGAGTTGTTAACTAACGTAAATATTAATATGTTATGTTTATTTTTTTACAAAGGCCGTCTGAAAAGCTATTTAAAGTTTTTCAGACGGCCTTTTGCTTCTTTGGCCGGAGCCGATCTTATGCCTTGTTATTTAACTGTTTTGTTGCCTTCGACAATTTTCAGGCCGGCGGAAACCAAGCCGCCGATGTCGGCCACGTTGGCGGGCATAATCAGCGTGTTGTTTTCTTTGGCCAGTTTGCCGAAGGCTTCTATGTATTGCTCGGCCACCTTCAGGTTCACGGCCTCGTTGCCGCCCGGAGTTTGCAGGGCATCGGCAACGGCGCGGATGGCATCGGCGTTGGCTTCGGCCACGAGGCGCAAGGCTTCGGCTTCACCTTGGGCACGGTTGATTTTGGCGATTTTTTGGCCGTTCGATTCGTTGATGGCGGCTTGCATTTCGCCTTCGGACTGTTGGATTTCAGCTTCGCGCTGACCGCTGGCAAGGTTGATCTGCTCGATTTTGCGGCCTTCCGATTCGGCGATACGGGCACGTTTTTCACGTTCGGCAGTGATTTGCGCCTGCATTGCGCGCAGGATTTCTTGCGGCGGCACCAAATCTTTGATTTCGTAGCGCAACACTTTCACGCCCCACGAGATGGCGGCTTCGTCGAGCGCGGAAACGACAATGCTGTTGATTTCGTCGCGTTCTTCAAAGGTTTTGTCCAATTCCATGCGGCCGATAACCGAACGCAGCGTGGTTTGGGCAAGCTGGGTAATCGCCATGATGTAGTTGCTCGAGCCGTATGAAGCGAGTTTCGGGTCGGTTACTTGGAAATAGATGATGCCGTCGACGGTAAGCTGGGTGTTGTCGCGGGTAATACACACTTGGCTCGGCACGTCGAGCGGGATTTCTTTCAACGTGTGCTTGTAGGCGATGCGGTCGATAAACGGAATCAGAATGTTCAGGCCGGGATTAAGGATTTTATAGAAGCGGCCCAAGCGTTCGACTACATAGGCTTCCTGTTGCGGCACAACGGTAAACGATTTGAAGCCGAATACGACAACGGCAATAAGAATCAGGATGGGAAAGCTGAGAAACAGGCTGAAATCCATGGTTTTTCCTTAGTTTGATGATGAATGCAGATGAATAAGCAGAATATTGCCGTTTTTGCCGGTGATAACGGCAGTTTGTCCGGCAGCGTGATCGGCACCATTGTCGGCCTGAGCATGCCACACGGTGCCGCGGTAATGCACTTCATACAGATTGCCGTGCAGGTGGCGGTTGATTTGCACGGTTTGCCCGATGTCCAAATCGTTGCGGGCGGATTCTTCCACGGGCGGGCGGCGGTGTTTTTTAATCCAGCCGTGCGCCCACCAGATGCCCACGGCAGAAAGCGCGGCAGCCGTGACGATGCTGATGCTAAGGCTGTCGAACAGCCATGCGGCAATGCCGGCACCGAACAGGGCGGCGCTGACCACCAGCAGGTAAATCGTGCCGACGAACAGTTCTAAAATCAGCACCAATATGGCGGCGATAAACCAAGCGATCATGAGTTGCCCCCCTTTGTTGTTTCAATCAGGTAAATGATAAAGGCTATCGGCGAAAATTCAATGTTTTCGGCGGGAACGGTAAAAAGGCCGTCTGAAACGGTTTCCGCAAGGAATTTTCAGACGGCCTTTTAAACGGAAACGGTTTATTTCTCGGCGCTCAACACCCGTTGGCGGCGGGTTTCGCTCAACACCATGCCCGCCGTTACCGATACGTTCATGCTTTCCACCGTGCCGAACATGGGCACGGAAACGAGCATGTCACAATGTTCGCGGGTGAGGCGGCGCATGCCTTCGCCTTCGTTGCCCATCACCCATGCGATACTTTCGGGCAGTTTGGCGTGGTAGAGATCGGACTCGCCGCCCATGTCGGTGCCGACCACCCAGATGCCGTATTCTTTCAATTCGCGCAGGGTGCGGGCGAGGTTGGTTACGGTGATGTAGGGCACGGTTTCGGCCGCGCCGCAGGCTACTTTGCTCACGGTGGCGTTCAGCCCCGCGCTTTTGTCTTTCGGTGCAATCACGGCGTGAACGCCCATCGCGTCGGCGGTACGCAGGCACGCGCCGAGGTTGTGCGGGTCGGTGATGCCGTCGAGCACCAGCAGCAGCGCCGGTTCGCGCAGGTTTTCCAACACGTCTTCAAGGTGGACGTGGTTTTTGGATGCGTCGATAAAGCCGACCACCCCTTGATGGCGCGCGCCTTTGCTGATGGTGTTTAAGCGTTCGGCGGCGGCAAAATGCACGCGCACGTTTTCGGCGGCGGCTTTTTCCAGCACTTCGCGGGTGCGGGTATCGTGTTTGCCTTCTTGGACATACAGCTCGGTAATGCTTTTCGGGTTTTGCCACAAACGGGCGTTAACGGCGTGAAAGCCGTAGATAAGTCGTTGGTTTGCCATGTTTTGCTTTGTTGTAAAGGTTTCAGACGGCATTATACAGGGTTTATACGAAGGCCGTCTGAAAAGCAGGGTGGTGCGGTTTGCTATACAATCACACAATATTTTTTCAGACGGCCTTTTTATCATGCAGATTTACTTAGTCGGCGGAGCCGTGCGCGATGCTTTGTTAAACCTGCCCGTTACCGACCGCGATTGGGTGGTGGTGGGGGCGGACGCGGCCGATATGTTGGCGGCAGGCTTTCAGCCGGTAGGCAAAGATTTTCCGGTGTTTCTCCATCCTGAAAGCCACGAAGAATATGCGCTGGCGCGTACCGAACGCAAAACCGCCAAAGGTTATGCCGGCTTTGCGTTTTACGCTGCCAAAGACGTAACGCTGGAGCAGGATTTGCTCCGCCGCGACTTAACCATCAACGCCATGGCGCAGGATTCGGACGGCCTCGTTATCGATCCTTTCGGCGGGCGGCGGGATTTGCAGCATAAAATCCTGCGCCACGTTTCCCCTGCTTTTGCCGAAGACCCCGTGCGGATTTTGCGTACCGCCCGTTTTGCCGCCCGCTACGGATTTGACGTTGCGCCGGAAACGATGGAACTGATGAAGCGGATGGTGGAAAACGGCGAAGCGGACGCGCTGGTGGCCGAGCGGGTATGGCAGGAGTTGGCGAAAGGGCTGATGGAAAAGCAGCCGCGTCGTATGTTTGAAATTTTACGCGAATGCGGCGCGTTGGAAATATTGCTGCCCGAAGTCGATGCGCTTTTCGGCGTGCCGCAGCGTGCCGATTACCATCCGGAAGTAGACAGCGGCATCCACACCATGATGGTGCTGCAATGTGCCGCCGATATGGATTTGAGCTTGCCTGAACGTTATGCCGCGCTGCTGCACGATTTGGGCAAAGCGCGAACGCCTGCCGACATTCTGCCCAAACACCACGGGCACGACCTTGCCGGTGTCGAACCTGTCCGCGCCGTCAATGCGCGCTGGAAAGTGCCCAAACATTGCGCCGAACTTGCCGAACTGGTTTGCCGCTGGCACATCATGTTGCACAGCGTCGGCGAATTCAGGCCGGCTACCGTGTTAAATACTTTGAAAAAAGTAGACGCGCTGCGCCGCCCCGAACGTTTTCAGACGGCCTTGAACGTATGCGTGGCCGATACCAGAGGCCGTCTGAACCGTGAAAACTCGCCGTATCCGCAACGCGAACATTGGCTGGATTTGCTGGCGGCGGCAAACGATATCGACACCGCTGCCATTGCCGCCGCCCATGCCGGAACGCCGCAGAAAATCGCCGAGGCGATCGACAAAGCGCGTTTGGAAAAAATCAGGCCGGTTCAAGAGGCCTACAAAGCACGGGTGCAAAGCGGGCATCGGTAAACCGGCAAAGTTTCAAGTTGAGTGTTTTTTAAACGTTTGAGGCTGTCTGAAAACCTTATTTATCCATGCTCACGCCGAAGTGCAGGTAGCTGCGTTCGGTAGCCATGCGCCCGCGCGGGGTGCGTTGCAGGAAGCCTTGTTGGATTAAATACGGTTCGATAACGTCTTCGATGGTGTCGGTGGATTCGCCGATGGCGGCGGCAATGTTTTCCAATCCGACCGGGCCGCCGCTGAATTTGTAGATGACGGCTTCGAGGAATTTCCTGTCCATCACGTCCAAGCCCACCGCATCGACATCGAGCATGCTTAAGGCGGCATCGGCGGTTTCGGCGTTAATCAATCCCTGATTTTTCACTTCGGCGTAATCGCGCACGCGGCGCAGCAAACGGTTGGCGATGCGGGGCGTGCCGCGGCTGCGGCGGGCGATTTCCATTGCGCCTTCTTCGCCCATGTTCAACTGCAAAAGCTGGGCGGAACGGGCGACGATGGTGGCCAAGTCGTTGTGTTCGTAAAATTCCAAACGGGAAACGATGCCGAAACGGTCGCGCAGCGGGTTGGTGAGCATGCCGGCGCGGGTGGTTGCGCCCACCAGCGTGAACGGCGGCAGGTCGATTTTCACCGAGCGGGCGGCGGGGCCTTCGCCGATCATGATGTCGAGTTGGTAGTCTTCGAGTGCGGGGTAGAGGATTTCTTCCACCACGGGACTGAGGCGGTGGATTTCGTCGATAAACAATACGTCGTGAGGCTCGAGGTTGGTCAGCAGGGCGGCCAAGTCACCGGCACGTTCGAGTACGGGGCCGCTGGTTTGGCGCAGGTTTACCCCCAATTCTTTGGCGATGATGTGTGCCAGCGTGGTTTTGCCCAATCCGGGCGGGCCGAACAGCAGGGTGTGGTCGAGTGCTTCGCCACGTTTTTTGGCGGCTTCGATGAAGATGGCGAGCTGTTCTTTGGCTTTGTGCTGGCCGATATAGTCGCCCAATGATTTGGGGCGCAGGGCGCGTTCGAGCAGCTCTTCTTGGGCGGAGATACTTTGGGCGGTGATGATGCGTTGCGGTTGGGCAGAACTGAGATTGTCGGTTTGCAGCATGGTATACGGCTCGTGTAGTAAAAGGTTTCGAGGCCGTCTGAAAACCGTGCTTTCAGACGACCTCTCGAATTATCGGTTTTAAGCCCTGTCGCGGGTTTGCCGCCAGACCAGATAATCCCGCAGCGGCGGCATGGGCGGGTTGATGCAGTGCGGGCATACGCCGGTGATGTCTTCGTCATCGTCTTCGATATGCAGGGCGTTGGGGTCGAACCTAGCCTGCTGCATCACGGCTTGCGCCAATGCCTGCTCTTGCACGACATCGAATTCGAAACCGCTGAGGATTTCGCCCAGCAATTCGTGTTCCGCCGTGCTGAAGTTTTCGCTGTTGATGGTAATCAGGCGCAGATAGTCGCTGTTGCTGATTTTTCGGTGCAGTAACTCAATATTCATTATTCGGGCCGTTTGAAACGGTTGGAGGCAGAAGTTTTATTTAACGGATGGATTATAGCGTGTTTCAGACGGCCTCTGAATGAAACCGCCTGTAAAACTTTTATCGCGGCATCAAGTAAATTGGCGTATTCTTGGCGTTTTGCATATTCTTGGACGAGAAATGGAAACATTGGCCAAATTCAGCCGCTTGGTCGGCCAAACTTTTGCGTTGTGGGCCGCTTTGTTTGCCGCAATTGCATTTATCGCGCCCGATACGTTTAAGTGGGTGCTGCCGTATATTCCCATGCTGCTGGGCATCATTATGTTCGGCATGGGGTTGACGCTTTCACCGCGTGATTTCAGGATTTTGGGCGAACATCCCAAAGCAGTGTTAATCGGCGTGGCGGCACAGTTTGTGATTATGCCGCTGACGGCCTATGCGTTGGCATTGGGGTTGAATCTGCCTGCCGAAATTGCCGTGGGCGTGATTCTGGTGGGTTCCTGTCCGGGCGGTACGGCATCGAATGTGATTACTTATCTCGCACGCGGCAATGTAGCGCTTTCGGTGGCGGTAACGTCGGTTTCCACCTTGATCGCACCGGTGCTCACGCCGGCGGTTTTCTATCTGTTGGCGAATCAATGGCTCGATATTTCGGCTTCGGCGATGTTTGTGTCGATTTTAAAAATTGTGCTGTTGCCGATAGTGCTGGGCGTGGTGGCGCATACTTTGTTCAGAAAGCAGACGGAAGCTGCCGTCGATGTGCTGCCGTTGGTATCGGTGGCGGCGATTGTGCTGATTATCGGTTCAGTGGTCGGAGCGAGCAAACCGAAAATCCTCGAAAGCGGCATGCTGATTTTAGTGGTGGTGATGCTGCATAACGCCGTCGGTTATTTGCTCGGCTTTTTCACAGCAAAGTTGTTCAGGTTGCCTTATGATGTGCAAAAAACCTTGTCCATCGAAGTGGGCATGCAAAATTCGGGTTTAGGTGCCGCTTTGGCCGCCGCTTATTTCACCCCGCTTGCCGCCGTGCCCAGCGCGATTTTCAGCGTATGGCACAATATTTCCGGTTCACTGCTGGCTTCTTATTGGGCTTCGAAAAAACGACAGGAAGCAGAAGATTAAATCAATCAATAAGGCCGTCTGAAATGGTTTTCAGACGGCCTTTTTATTTACTCAAACCAAATTACTCTTCCGGCTTTTCGCCGTCGGTATCGTCTAATGTGCCTTCGGTAATTTGGACATTTACGCCCACTTTGGCACGGATTTTGGCGTCGATTTCGTTGGCCACTTCGGGGTTTTCTTTCAGCCACACGCGCACGTTGTCTTTGCCTTGGCCGATTTTAGCTCCGTTATAGCTGTACCATGCACCTGATTTTTCAACGATGTCGTATTTCACGCCCAAATCGACCAGTTCGCCTTCCCAGCTGATGCCTTCGCCGTAGAGAATGTCGAATTCGGCTTGGCGGAAAGGCGGGGCGACTTTGTTTTTGATGACTTTGACTTTGGTTTCGTTACCCAAAACGTCGTCGCCTTTTTTGATGGAACCGGTGCGGCGGATGTCGAGACGCACCGAGGCGTAGAATTTCAGCGCGTTACCGCCGGTGGTGGTTTCGGGGCTGCCGAACATCACGCCGATTTTCATGCGGATTTGGTTGATGAATACGACTAAGGTGTTGGTTTTTTTGATGTGGCCGGTGAGTTTGCGCAAGGCTTGGCTCATCAGTCGGGCTTGCAGGCCGACGTGGCTGTCGCCCATTTCGCCTTCGATTTCGGCTTTGGGTACAAGCGCGGCTACGGAATCGACCACGACCATATCCACGCCGCCGGAGCGTACCAGCATGTCGCAGATTTCAAGCGCCTGCTCGCCGGTGTCGGGTTGGGAAACGAGCAGATCTTCTACTTTCACGCCGAGTTTGCGGGCGTAGATGGGGTCGAAAGCGTTTTCGGCATCGATAAAGGCGCAGGTGCCGCCGTTTTTCTGGCATTGGGCGATGGCTTCCAAGCACAGGGTGGTTTTACCGGATGATTCGGGGCCGAAGATTTCGACGATACGGCCGCGCGGCAGGCCGCCTACGCCGAGTGCCAAGTCCAAACCGAGTGAACCGGTGGAGATGACTTCTAAATTTTCGTCTTTATGGCTGCCGTCCATTTTCATGATGGAGCCTTTGCCGAAGTTTTTTTCGATTTGCGCGAGCGCGGCGGCTAATGCTTTGCTTTTTTCGTCTGACATGATGTTTCCGTGTGGAATGATGGTAAGGATTTCGGCGCAGATTATCGCATAAATCGCTGCTTTTCGAAAAAGTTTTCATCGGGTTTTCAGACGGCCTTAGGTTGTGTATGAGGCCGTCTGAAAACATCGCAAGCCTTTTCATAACGGCATAACCATATTAAGATAAGCCTTGAAGCGTTTTTCTTATCTTGACCAATATTCAAGGAACACAGAATGAAAGTATTACTGCTTGGCGCGCCGGGTGCGGGTAAAGGCACACAGGCTCAATTTATTACGGCGGCTTTCGGCATTCCGCAGATTTCCACCGGTGATATGCTGCGTGCGGCGATTAAGGCCGGCACGCCGTTGGGTTTGGAGGCGAAAAAAATCATTGATGAAGGCGGTTTGGTACGCGACGACATCATCATCGGCATGGTTAAAGAGCGGATCGCGCAGGACGACTGCAAAAACGGCTTTTTGTTCGACGGCTTCCCACGCACATTGGCGCAAGCCGAGGCGATGGTTGAGGCCGGTGTGAATTTGGATGCGGTGGTTGAAATCGACGTGCCGGATGCGGTAATTGTCGACCGTATGAGCGGCCGCCGCGTGCATCTGGCTTCGGGCCGTACTTACCATGTTTCTTACAATCCGCCGAAAGTGGAGGGTAAAGACGACGTTACCGGTGAAGACTTGATTCAGCGCGATGACGACAAAGAAGAAACGGTGAAAAAGCGCCTTGAGGTTTATCACGACCAAACGGCGGTGTTGATTGGTTTTTACAGTAAATTAACCGGCGAACACGCACCGAAATATATCAAGGTAGACGGCACGCAGGCCGTTGATGCCGTTAAAGCCGAAGTGTTGGCTGCTTTGGGCGGATAGTTTTTTTATTAATACCGCAGCTTTGATAAGCAGGCCGTCTGAAATCTTTCAGACGGCCTGTTTTTTGCGCCTGCTTTCTTTAGGTGCAGTAAGCGGAATCAAGTTTGGCGTGCAAAGACAACTCATTGTCATGATGAACAAGAGATAAGCGGGGTGTTTAGCAGTATATTGGGTTCGAAAGCAAAACATACCGTTAGTTTAGTTAGGAGAAAGAAATGCCAGGCTATCCACAAGATATTTTGAAAAACCGTTCAGTAGTCAAACATGGAAATTATGCATTCATTACGCCGGAAGGCCGTGTAATCAATGTGATTCCGGGAATCGAAGATTGTTTGATGACCATTCTGGCCACGCCGAAAATGGGTGCGAGCTTTGTGCAATTGATCGGCCAGTTGGGAGAGAACGCAAAAACTACACTGGCTTATGGTGCGAAAGACCATGAAGAAGCCTTTATCTATCTGCTCGACGGTGAAGCGGAGTTGAAAGTAACCGTCGGCGACGAAAGCCGCACGCTGACCCAAGGAGGCTATGCGTATTCTCCTCCGGGGGTAGGTATCCAGTTTGAAAACGCCAACCACAAAGCAGGTCGTATCCTGCTGTACAAACAACGTTATATCGAACATCCGGCCGGTTTGAAACCTTATACCGTGTTTGGCAATGTCAATGATATCGAATGGACGGATTATGACGGCATGGCCAACGTCCATATTAAAGATTTGCTGCCGGTAGAGCAAAACTTCGATATGAACATGCATGTTTTAAGTTTCGACCCGGGAGCCAGTCACAACATCATCGAAACCCATGTGCAAGAACACGGTGCCTATGTATATGAGGGACAAGGTTGCTACCTGTTGGACGAAAATTGGTATTTGATTAAAGAGGAGGACTTTATTTGGTTCGGCCCATATTGCAAACAAGCATCTTATGCCGTAGGACGCGGGCCATTCAGCTACATTTATTCTAAAGACTGCCACCGCGATGTGGAAATCTGATGTTTTCGTATCAATAATTCAATTTAGTGAAGGAATTTAATCATGGCTTTAGATAAAAATTTCAGACCCCTTGATATCCGTGAAACTTTGGCAGCCACCAATATGCGCGGCAAAAACATTACGTTTTTGGATGAATTCAAACGCGAAGAAATTTTGGCTTTGTTTGAAGCGGCGAAAATGTTGGAACCCTATATGCGCACCGGCTTGAAACTGCTGGACGGCAAAGTGCTGTACACCCTGTTTTTCCAACCTTCCACCCGCACCCGTTGCAGCCATGAAAACGCCATGCTGCGTTTGGGCGGCCAAGTGATTACCGAGTCCGACCCCACGCACAATGCGGCGGTAGCAAAAAACGAAAGCCTATACGACACCTTGCGCGTTACTTCCGAATATGCCGACGTAATCGTGATGCGCCACCCTGACGATCAGGAATGTTTGGGTGCGCTGGACGAACTGGGCGGATATGTTTCGCCGGTGATTTCAGGCGGCTACGGCCACGTTACCCACCCGACGCAAGGTTTGTTGGACAGCTACACTTGCTGGCGTGCGTTCGGTGATTTGAGCAACGCCACCGTTGCCATCGCCACCCCCGACTTATCCCGCGCACGTTCGGGCCAATCGTTCGCTTTGGCGTTGGCATCCATGGGCGCAAAAATCATCTATACCGGCACCAGCGAATTGCGTACGCCCGAAGTGGTGCGTAACAAGCTGACTGCAATGGGTGCACGTTTTGAAGAACATTTCGACCTGACGGAAAAACAAAACGAAGAACTCTATGCGGAAAACGGTGTCGACTTGATTTATCTGCCGGGCAGCTCTCTGAAAAAAGACGACCCGAACCGTGAAGACTTCATGAAGAAAATGATGAACTACTACATTTCCCTGGATATGCTCAAACGCATTAAAGAGAAAAGCGGTAAGGTTGTGGGTGTGCACCATTCGCTGCCGCGCAACGCAGGCGAATTCGATTTCGGCATCGACAATACCGAGCACCAATTATATTTCCGTGCTATCGGTTTCTCAGTAGCGGTGAGGATGGCACTGTTAAGTGCTGTTGTCGGTGTGAATTAACCGGTTTGTTAAAAAGCAACGGCTGCCGCTGCCGGTGCAGGGGCAGCCTTTTATATTTAAAACGTCAAGATTTCAGGAGTTGTGTCATGAGTACGCAAAAACCTAAAAAGTCTTTCAAGATGCCCGATATTTATATCGTGCTGGCCATATTTATCCTTGTGGCTGCTGCGTTTACCTACATTATTCCGGCAGGTGAATACAACCGCGAGATGGTAGAAACCTCTCACGGTGTACAGAAACTGGTGGTGGCCGGAACCTACCATACCGTCGAACAACAACCTGTCGGCTTCATGGATGTGGTAACGGCGATTTCCGACGGCTTGAAACGTGCGGCCGGTATCGTGTTCCTCACTTTCATGGTAGGCGGCTGTATGGGTTTGATTAAACGCGCAGGCCTGATTGACATGGGCGTGCAGAAATTAAGCACTGCCGTGGGTAATAAAGATATTCTGGTGATTCCGATTCTGATCAGTATTTTTGCAGGATTGGCCGCTTTTATCGGCGTACCTGAGCTTTCATTGGCTTACCTGCCGGTGCTGCTGCCGTTGTTTTACCGCTTGGGTTACGACGGCATGACTGCGACGGCCGTAGCTTTGCTGGGTCCGTGTATGGGCTTTACTTTCGGTTTGACCATTCCGGGTTCCGTGGGTGTAGGCCAACAAATCGCCCAGTTGCCGATGTTCTCCGGTTCGCCGTTCCGCGCCGTGATTCTGGTGGCCGTGGTAGTGATCGCGATTCTTTATGTGATGCGTTATGCACTTAAAGTAAAACATAATCCGCAAGCCAGCCTGACATACGAAAGCGATAATGAAATCCGTGCCAAATTTGCCGAAGAAGAGGCTGAAAAAGGCGATGTGGTGTTTACTGCACGTCAAAAATATGCCGGTATTGCCTGCATGGTGCTGTTCCCGATTGCCATCGCCATGATTCTGAAAAACAACTTGGGTTTCGAAGCCATCGGCGGTTTGTTCCTTTTTATCGGTATTGCCGCTGCCGCTATTTCAGGCAAGTCTGCCCAACAGATTTGTGATGATGTGAACGCCGGTATGCGCGATATGATGGTTGCTGCGCTGCTGTGCGGAGTGGCTTCTGCGATTGCCGTGGTGATGGATAAAGGCGTGATTACCGATACTCTGGTGTTTTGGTTGGAAAGCATGATGCGCTCCGTGCCGCCCGAACTCACCGCCATTGCGATTTTCTGGGAGCAATCTCTGTTTAACTTCCTGATTCCGGGTGCTACCGCATTAACCGTGTTGACCATGCCGATTATTTCACCTTTGGCCAGCCTGCTCGATATTTCCCAACAGGCAGTGGTTTCGGCGAATGCTTGGGGCGGACAGCTTACCGATATTTTCTTCCCGACTTCAGGTTTCTTCGTTGCTACCTTGGTGATTGCCAAAGTCGAATACGGTAAATGGTTGCGTTTTTACACTCCGCTGATGCTTATGCTCGGAATCCTTGCCAGCATTGCCCTTTATTTTATGCAATCTGCCGGTGTAGGTGCCTTATAACAAAAATTTGACAGTTCGGATTTTCAGACGGCCTAAGTGAAGTAACGGCAGGCCGTCTGAAAAAAAGGAGGTTTAAAATGTACGATTTATTGATTAAAAACGGTTTGTTGGTTTTGCCCGACCAGATGCTGCATGGAGACATTGCAGTGAAAGACGGCAAAATCGCCGCCATTGCCCCGCAAATCGAAGATGAGGCTGAGAAAACCGTTGATGCCGGCCATAAGTATGTTTTACCCGGCATGGTGGACGTGCATATGCATATTTCGGAACCCGGCCGTACCGAATGGGAAGGCTATTGGACCGGAACACAGGCTATGGCGGCCGGCGGTACCACCTCTTATGTTGAAATGCCGCTGAACACTATTCCCGCTACAATCGACTTGGAAAGCTTGGAAATCAAACGTCAGGCTGCGGAAGGGCAAAACCATGTCGATTATACGTTTTTCGGCGGCTTGGTGCCGCACAACCTGAACGACCTGAAAGCGCTTTCCCAAGCAGGCGTGGGCGCGTTCAAAGCCTTCGTAGCCACTTGCGGTTCGGGCAAGCCGGGCGACTTTAAAAACGTAACCGACTACGAACTGTATGTCGGTATGCAGACTTTGGCGGAAACGGGTGATTTGCTGGTGGTGCATTGCGAAAACGCCACGATTACCGACGAACTGGGCCGCAAAGCTAAAGCGGAAGGCAAAACTTCGGTATCCGACTATGTTGCCAGCCGCCCGATATTTACCGAGGTGGAGGCGGTACGCCGTGTGCTGTATATCGCCGGGCAAACCGGTTGCCGCATACACATTGCACATTGCAGTTGCCATGAAGCCGTCGAAGCGGTGTTGGAAGCCCAAGCACGCGGTGTGGATGCCAGCTTTGAGAGCTGCCCGCATTATTTCTTGCTGGCAACCGAAGATTTGGATGCCATCGGTGCCAAAGCCAAATGTTCGCCGCCTATACGCGATAAAGCACACCAGCAAAAAATGTGGGAATTGTTGGCAGGCGGCATCATCGACATCATCGGCTCCGACCACTCGCCGTGTACGCCCGATTTGAAATCCAGCCCGAACGCATTTGAAGCATGGGGCGGTATCAGCGGCTGCCAAAACAGCGTGGATGCCATGTTTGATGCGGCGGTGAAAAAACGCAATATCAGTCCGGTTACGCTGATGAATGCGCTGGCCACCCAACCGGCCAACCGCTTCGGTTTAATCGACAAAGGCGCGCTGAGTTTGGGTAAAGATGCCGACATCGTCATTCTCGATCCCAACCGGTCTTATACCATTACCGCCGATAAACTACTGTATAAAAACAAAATCAGCGCATACGAAGGTTTTGAAGTGGGTTGCCGCATCACGCATACTTTTCTGCGCGGCAATGAGGTTTACACGCTCGAAGAAGGTATCAAAGGCAAACCCCAAGGCCGTGCGGCAAGGCTGTGCAATAAGGCCGTCTGAAACAGGTTTTTGAAAAACGGGCATGTTTTCAGGCATGCCCATCTAAGCGAATATAAAAGGAAATCATCATGAGAATAGTTGTAGCCTTGGGCGGCAACGCCCTTTTGAAACGCGGCGAGCCGCTGACTTCCGAAAACCAACGTGCCAATGTGCGCATTGCTTGCGAACAGATTGCCAAAGTTTATGATGGCAACCAATTGATCATTACCCACGGCAACGGCCCCCAAGTCGGCCTGATGGCTTTGCAAAGCAATGCTTACAAAGAAGTGCCGATGTATCCGTTGGACGTATTGGGTGCGGAATCGGTCGGCATGATCGGTTATATGATCCAACAGGAAATGGCCAATTTCGTGCCGAAAGACGTATCATTGGCCACCGTAATCACCCAAACCGAAGTCGATCCCAAAGACCCGGCTTTCCAAAAACCGAGCAAACCCGTCGGCCCCGTATACAGCAAGGAAGAAGCCGATGCGATTGCCGCCGAAAAAGGTTGGACTATGGCTCAGGATAACGACAAATACCGCCGCGTTGTGCCCAGCCCGCTGCCCACCCGCATTTTTGGCTTGAAACCTTTGAAAACATTAATCGAAAACAACTACATCTTAATTTGCGGCGGCGGTGGCGGCATTCCGACTTATTACGACGAGTCGGGTAGGTTGTGCGGTGCCGAAGCCGTTATCGACAAGGACCTTGCCACGGCCTTGTTGGCCTCTTCGATTGATGCGGATTTGCTGATTATCGCCACCGATGTTGACGGCGTGTATCTCAATTGGGGCACCGACCAACAAAAAGCCGTGCGTGCGGCGCATCCCGACGAAATCGAAAAAATCGGTTTCGCCAGCGGTTCGATGGGGCCGAAAGTTCAGGCGGCAGTCAACTTTGCCCGCAACACCGGAAAAACGGCGGTTATCGGCGAACTGAGCGATATCGAACGCATTGTGGCGGGAGAAGCGGGCACCCGCATCAGCAAAGATACGCAAGGTATCGAGTACCGTTAAACAGATGTAAACGATGTTTGGAAGCGGGCTGCGGTTTTATCTGCCGTAGCCCGCTTTAACGGTTTTCGGGAGTTTTCAGACGGCCTGAACCTCAATCGGCGGCCTGAATATTATGAAGTGCTTGGCGGTGTGGACGCAGGTATCCGTTTTCGCGACCGTGCCGCCGTCGTTTTAATTACAGCATCCATGCCATGATTAAGGCCGATACACTGATAAGGGCGGCAAACCCGTAGCACAGCCATTTGGCGGCAGGCAGATGCAGTTTCAAATCATGCAGGCCGTGATGGATGCGGTGCATGCCGCACCACACGGGCAGGCTTACGGTAAGAAAAAGAAAAATCCGCCCCAACGGGCTGCCGGCGAGAGAGAGGGCGTGTTCGTAATCTAAAACGCCGTCGGGCAGCAGGCCGAGCGGCAGTAAAATGCCTACGAGCAATATCATTACCGGCGCGAAAACCGCACTCCACATGCCGCCGGCACCGAATATGCCCCAGAATATCGGTTCGTTTGAGCGTTTATCGGATTTCATTATTTTTCTCCTATTTCAGAAAAACAATCAGCAGCAAAACGACACTTGCGGCAACAGCGGCAGCCCATAAGGTTTTAATCACCGGAGCAGGCTTGAGTTTTTCGCCTTTGATAATCACGGTAGCGGCTTTAGGTGCGAGTTCGAACCATGTTTTGCTGTGGAGCAAAGAAGCGGCGAGGGCGATCAGATTAGCGCAGAAAACCAAGGGCTGTTGTAGGAAAACGATGAAACCGGCCCATGCGTCGGCTCCTGCAATCAAAGCATACATGCCGCGCAGCAATACGATGCCGAACCATACGGCAGGCAGGGAGGTGGCTTCGCGCAGCATATAAAAACGGTAGAAAGCCGACTTTTTCCACCAACTGCCGTTTACCGGTCGGATATAGGGTTTGCGGGCGGAACTCATAACGTGCTCCTTTTGGATTGGCGCAGCATGGAAAAGAAAAAATCGGTGCTGCTGGCCACTTTGCCTTGTTGGATGGCTTCGGCGGGGTCGACGTTTTGCGGGCAGACTTCCGAACAATAGCCGACAAACGTACAGCACCACACGCCGTTATCGCTATTCAAGGGCGGCATGCGCTCGGCTTGGCCGCGGTCGCGGCTGTCAAGGTTGTAGCGTTGTGCCAGAGCGATGGCGGCAGGGCCGATGAATTCGGGATTGAGGTTGAATTGCGGGCAGGCGGCGTAGCAGAGGCCGCAGTTGATGCAGTCGGCAAATTGTTTGTATTTGGCCGTTTGCGCCGGCGTTTGAGTGTTGGGGCCGTCTGAAATCGTGCGCCGGTTGCCGATGATATAGGGTTTGACCGCCTGTATGCCGTCCATCAGCGGGGTCATGTCCACCACCAAGTCGCGTTCGACCGGCAGATGCGACAATGCCTCCACCGTGATGGTTTTGTCTGCATATTCGCGCACGAAAGTTTTGCAGGCCAGTGTCGGCCGGTTATCCACCATCACGCCGCACGAGCCGCAAACCGCCATGCGGCACGACCAACGGTAAGACAAATCGGGCGCGAGTTTTTCTTTGATATAGCCCAGCGCGTCCAGCAGCGAAGTTTGCTCGTCGTAAGGCACGTGATAATCGTCATAACGGGGCTCGCGGTCGTGTTCGGGGTTGTAGCGCATCACTTTGATATGGATGGTGCGTGGCTCACTCATGGGCGGGCTCCTTTTGTTGTTCTGCGGCGGCTCCGTACACGCGTTCGACCGGCGGGAGTTTGGTGATTCTCACCGGGCTGTGGCCGATTTCCGGCGCGCTTCCCGCCCGATAAAACGCCAGCGAATGTTTGAGGAAATCCGCATCGTTGCGTTCGGTACAGCCTTCGTCCAAACGTTGGTGTGCCCCGCGCGATTCCCTGCGGCCAAGGGCGGAATGCACCATCGCTTCGGCCACGTCCAAACCGAAGCCCAGTTCCAACGCGTACAGCAAATCGGTGTTGTACACTTTGGATTGGTCGGCAATACGGATACGGCGGTAGCGTTCTTGCAGCTCGGCCAGTTTGTCGATGGTTTTCTGCATCGATGCGGCAGTGCGGTAAATACCGCAGCCTTCTTCCATCGCCAAACCCATTTCGTTGCGGACGGTTGCCCAGCTTTCATTGCCTTGTTGTTGCATAAAATCTTTCAAACGGCCTGCCGTGTCGCGGGCTTGGGCATTGGCAAAGCGGTTATCGGGTTGTGGTGCGGCGGCTGCACGGCGTGCAGCCGCTTCTCCAGCCACGCGCCCGAATACCAAAATTTCCGACAAAGAGTTCGACCCCAAGCGGTTGGCTCCGTGCAGCCCGACCGACGAGCATTCGCCCACGGCAAACAAGCCGTTGATGCGGGTTTCGCATTCTGAATCGGTTTCGATGCCGCCCATCGTATAGTGTGCGGTGGGGCGCACCGGAATCGGCTCTTCGGCAGGGTTCACGCCGATATAGGCTTTGGAAAGTTCGCAAATCAGCGGCAGCCGCTCTTGCAGTTTTTTCTCCCCTAAATGACGCAAATCTAAATGCACCACGTCGCCGTGGGGCGTGGCAATCGTGCGTCCCTGCCGCCATTCGTGCCAAAACGCCTGCGACAGTTTGTCGCGCGGGCCGAGCTCCATGTATTTGTTTTGCGGTTGCCCGACCGGTGTTTCCGGGCCGAGGCCGTAGTCTTGCAGATAGCGGTAGCCGTCTTTGTTGAGCAGAATGCCGCCTTCGCCGCGGCTGCCTTCGGTAATCAGAATGCCCGAACCGGGCAGGCCGGTGGGGTGGTACTGCACGAATTCCATGTCGCGCAAAGGCACGCCGCGGCGGAAGGCCATGCCCATGCCGTCGCCGGTAACGATACCGGCGTTGGTGTTGTAGCGGTAAACCCGTCCGGCACCGCCGGTGGCCAGAATCACCGCTTTGGCGCGGATTTGCACCAAGCTGCCTTCCATCAGGTTTAAGGCGGCCACGCCGCAGGCTTTGCCGTCGTCGGCCAGAATATCCAGTACGAAGTATTCGTCGAAACGTTTGATTTGCGGGTATTTCAACGAAGTTTGGAATAAGGTGTGCAGAATATGGAAGCCGGTTTTGTCGGCGGCAAACCAAGTGCGTTCGTTTTTCATGCCGCCGAACCGCCGCATATTTACCGAGCCGTCTGCTTTGCGGCTCCACGGGCAACCCCATTGCTCGAGCCGGATCAATTCGTGCGGGCAGTGTTTCACAAAATATTCCGCCACTTCCTGATCGCACAGCCAGTCGCCGCCCGCCACCGTATCGTGAAAATGCGCATCGAAAGAATCGTGCGGCAGAATCACCCCGGCCGCTCCGCCTTCCGCCGCTACGGTATGGCTGCGCACGGGGTAAACCTTGGATACCAACGCAATATTCAGGTCGGGATTGCTTTCCGCCGCCGCAATCGCCGCCCGCAAACCTGCGCCGCCTGCGCCGACGATTACCATATCGGCCTGAATTGTAGACATGTAAGCCTCGCAATTTTTGAAAGTAAATCGGCAACAAGATAATCCATTTTGCCGGAGCCGGTATTTATTTGAATCAAGCTTTGCGGCTTTAAGCCTCTCGGAAACATACCGTGCGGCATGAAAAAGGCCGTCTGAAAAACGGGTTTTCAGACGGCCTCAGGTCTTTCAAGATGTCGGATTAATGTTTCTTGCTGGATTTGCTGCCGGCTTTTTCAGGCATCAGGGAAGAGTGGTGGGAGGTAATCATCCACTGGTTGCCGTTCCAGCCGTAAGTAAACGTATAGCGGCCGGCGGCTTTCGTACCGTCGGCGAAGGTAAAGGTGTATAAGCCGTTATCCAACGCGACATTACAGCCGATTTGAATGTGGCTCATATCGATTTTACCCGTCGGCTTTGTCTCCAAGAAGTGTTTGAAATAATCTTCTTTTTCAGCCGGAGTCAAACGCGGTTTGTTGGAAAGGGTCGGCAGCAGAATACTGTCGGCAGAGTAGTTTGCCACCACTTGTTTGGGATCGCCGGTTTGCAGGGAATTGTTCCAGCGGTCAAACAAAGCGGCAATTTCCTGTTTGTTAGTTGCTTTGCAACTATCGACTTGCGGCGCTTGCAGGCTTCTGTCGTTGCTGGCACACGCAGCCAATGTCAGGAACGTTGCCAAAACAGCCAAAAGACGTAGTTTCATTCTTCATTCCTTTCTCGGTTGAACAAATGGTTATGTAAATATTTGTTTTTACAAGAAACTTTTTATTTTATGCCGTTTAGAGTGGTAAGGAATAGTTTTGTTCCTGATTGTTAAGAAAACATTGCAATTCCGTTGGTAATCTTAAATAACACAGGCCATTTGAAATATTTTTTCAGACGGCCTCTTGCTGTTTCGTACAAAAACGGTTCAGTCTTTGCAATCCAGCATATCTTTACGGATATCGCGTAGTACAAACGCAGAAGTGTTTTCATCTTCGGTTTGAATCCACACAAACAGCTTGGCGATAATTTTACCGAGAAACACTTTTTCCAGTGCGTCGGCATCGCCCAGCCGGTATTGCGTTAAGAAAGCGGCAATGTCTTCGGGTAGGACGGTACGTGCGGTTTGGCGGATCTCGCTAAAGCGTTTGTCCGATTGCAGACGTTCCAGCAGGGTTTGGTTTTTGTCGGGTTTGATGCCTTGCTCTTTCTCTTCGATGGTGGCGCGGGTGAATTGGTCGTAAATTTCCGCATAGAGCATATCGTTCGGACCCTCGAAGATGGTAAAGGGGCGGATGTCGATGGCAATGTTGCTGGCGGGATGGCCGTGTTCGAAGCCTTTGGCACCAAGCAGTTTTTGCAGGATTTGCGCTGCGCCGTAGGTGTATTCCGTAGCCAAAGTTTTGATGATATTGGCTTCCATCAATTGGTGGGCGACGGGGGCATCGGGGGATACGCGGTTGCAGGTAAAGCGGTAGAGCACTTGCGAGATGCCGTAGCGTTGCATGATTTCGCGGCATTCACGGGCAACGAATTTGATGTCTTGCTGAACGAAGCGGCGCATGTTTTCGATGATGTATTCCATGATACCGTGGGTCATGCCTACCAATTGCAGACGGCTGCGGATGAAAATGTTTTGGAATGCGCGCAAGCCGGCAGCATCGTTTTCGGAAAGTTTCATCACGCAATCGGCGGGGATGTTGGCATCAATATGGTTGACTGCGTAGCGCACGGCGAGCAAGCCTTCCGAATTGAGGGTCTCGCAGCGGATGTATTGTTTGGGCACCAGCAGCAGATTGATGGTTTTCGAGAGTTTGCCGTTTTTGCGTTCTTTGGCTGCAACCAGCAGAAATTCGCTGGTGGAATTGCCTTGCCAGTATTTGGTTGCGTTGACGTAAACGGTTTGGTCGCCGGTATACTCGTAATACGATTGCATTTCGCGGGCAATCGCGGCACCTGAGGTTTCCGGCTCAGTGATGGCCAAGCCGCCTCCTTCGCCGTTGAAAATGAAATCGAGGCCGGTACGGATTTGGGCTTCGTTGCCGAATTCGACCAACGGCTGCAAAACCAGTGCGCCTTCGATACCGGTACGCAGGGTAACGGGTACGCCGTAATGGCCGGCGATGCGCAATACTTCCTGAATTTCAAACTGGCTGCTTTTTCTGCCGCCATGCTTTTCGGCTAGAAAAGGCAATAGCAGGCCGGCTTTTTTCAGCTCCAACCATTTGTTTTCGGGAAGGTATTGCATCAGATTGATTCCGTTTGGAAAGATGCGTTTGAATGCAGATTCGATATGTTGTAGGAAATCAGCGGTGTTCATTTGAATGAGCTGTGTTTCCAAAATACCTGATGCCATGATTTTTTGTGTTTCCGTTTTAGAGTAAGATTCCTATTTTATATCATATTTTTTGAATTTTGATAATCATCGGCAAAAGCGGTTTTTTATTTAGGAAAGAAAATTTAACAGTTTTTATTTCCTGCATATATTTTTATGCGCAGGTTTGTTCATGCATGTATGCTTTACGTAAACCGTCAGGCCGTCTGAAAACAATTTTTCAGACGGCCTGTTGTTATGCAGCAAACAGATTAAGGCTGTTTGATTCTCGGCAGCACTTTCACGCTCAAGGGCAGATGGTCGGAGAGCAGCTGCCATTGTTTTTCTTTGTGGATTTGCGAATCGAGCACTTCGAGGTTGCGGGTGTAGATGCGGTCGAGGCTCAATACGGGCATGCGCGAGGGAAAGGTTTTCGGGCGTTTGCCGTTGGCATCCACAAACACTTCTTCGAGATTCAAGGCTTTGCCCAATGCGGCGGCAGACTTGGAACGCCAGTCGTTGAAGTCGCCGGCGATAATCAGCGGGCTGTGCGGGTCAACCTGTTGGGAAACGTATTCGAAAATCGCCTGATACTGTTTCATGCGGTCGGGTTCGCGCAGGTTGAGATGGGCGCACAGGCATACGAGCGGGTGTTCCCAATATTCGGGCTGAATCTCGCAATGCAGCACGCCGCGCTGTTCGAGTTTGTTGACCGTGATATTGAGATTGTGGCGGGTGTCGATGGGCATGTGGCTGAGAATCGCATTGCCGTGGTGCCGTTCGGGGTAAACGGCGTTTTTGCCGTAGCTGCTGTTGAACGACAGGTGCTCGCTGAGAATGTCGTAATGCGGGCGGTGCGGGAAGTCGGGCATTTTGGAACGGCGGATTTGGTGTTCGCCTTGCACTTCTTGTAAAAATAAAATGTCTGAATTCAGCTTTTGCAGGGCTTCGGCCATGTTGCCTACCTGCACTTTGCGGTTGAGTGCCGACATGCCTTTGTGCATGTTGTAAGAAGTAACGGTAACGGGTACGGGGGTCATAATGTGCTCGGTATTTGTTATTGTGTATTTTTTGATTATATATCAACAGGCCGTCTGAAAAACCAGATTTTACATAAACATAGCTTTGTAAAAAGGCCGTCTGAATATTGGTTTCAGACGGCCGCGTTTATCGGTGTCGGTTTATTTTTGCAACGAAGCAAACACTTCGAAATAGGTGGGAAAGGTTTTGTGGGTGCATTTGGGGTCGTTGATGACCACGGGCACGCCGAGCAGCGAAACCAATGAAAAGCACATGGCCATGCGGTGGTCGTCGTAGGTGTCGATTTCGGCATCGGGAGTGAGTGCGGCAGGCGGAACGATGTGGATGGCTTCCGGCTCTTCGGTAACGGTTGCGCCGACTTTGCGCAGTTCCGCCGCCATCGCTGCGATGCGGTCGGTTTCTTTCACGCGCCAACTGCCGATGTTGCGCAGGGTGCACGGTGCGCCGGCGGCAAGGGCGACAACAGCTAAGGTCATGGCGGCATCGGGAATGTGGTTGGCATCCAAATCAAAGGCTTGGATGGTGCGATCGGCAGGGCGGGAGACTTCGATAAAATGGTCGCCCCACGTGACATCGGCACCGATTTTTTCCAACTCGCGCGCAAATGCCACATCGCCCTGAATGCTGTGGGTGCCGATGCCGGTAACGCGCACGGGTTCGCCGGAAAGCAGGCCGGCGGCGAGGAAATAAGACGCGCTCGAAGCGTCGCCTTCCACATACAGATTTTCCGGCGCATGGTAACGCGCATTTGCGGGCAGCTTGAACAGGCGGTAGTTTTGGTTTTCGACGTGAACGCCGAATTGCGCCATCAGTTTCAGTGTGATGTCAATATAGGGTTTGGAAATCAGTTCGCCGACCATTTCGATTTCAAACGCTTGGCCGGTCAGCGGCAACGCTATCAAGAGCGCGGTCAGAAATTGGCTGGATACGTTGCCTTTAATCGGAATCGTGCGCACGCCGTTGTCGGTGCGTTCGCGGATGCGCAGCGGCGGGTAATGTTCGTTGCCGAGGTATTGCACATCGGCTCCGGCCGTGCGCAGGGCATCGACCAAATCGCCGATGGGCCGTTCGTGCATACGCGGCACGCCGTGCAGGTGGTAGTTGCCGCCCAGCACCGCCAAAGCTGCGGTAAGCGGGCGGAACGCCGTGCCCGCGTTGCCGAGAAACAAATCCGCTTCACGATTGGGAAAACGCCCGCCCGTGCCGTGCACTTTCAGACGGCCTTCCGAGATAAATTCCAGTTCGACACCGAGTTTTTCCAAGGCTTCGAGCATGCGGTCGGTGTCGTCGGATTTTAATAAAGAATGGATTTCGCACACATTGTCCGACAATGCCGCCAAGAGCAGCGTGCGGTTGCTGATACTTTTCGAGCCGGGCAGGGCGATGGTGGAAGGTTTGAGTGTGGCGGCGGGCAGGCGGACGGATTCGGTCATTGTTTTTCTTTCCGTGAATGAGAAAAAAAGGGAAGCGGTATTATGCCAATAATAATAAGGTGTTTCAAAATATATCGAGGCCGTCTGAAAACTTATTTTCAGACGGCCTCGGTCTTATTCGTTTTACAGGTTACATGCGTCCCAATTCGCGTTGCAAAGCTTGGATATTTTGCTGGCGGTCGAGTACATTGCCTTGCAGCTGGCTGATCAATTGTTGGTTGATGGTGCCGTTTTGGGCGGCTCGGGCATCGGCAAGGGATTGTTGCGCGTCGGAAAGGGCTTTGCGCTCGTTGTTCAGTTCTTGCTCAAGGATACTGCGGCGGCTGTTGTTGGCGGAAAGTTTGGGTGCATAGGCGGGAGCGGGCCGTGCGGGTGCGGTGGCCTGCTGGCTCGGTTTGGTAAGTTTGCTTTTTACATAGGCTTTGCGGGATTCTTGCGGCGACTCTCTTTCTACGCGTGCCGGTTGCGGTTCGTTGTAACGGCTGTTGCTGTAACGCCCGATGGCAGGCAGATCGGCACGGTTGCAGTTGCCGGACGGGCGGGATGTATAAGTTACTTCGCCGTTAATCACGCAAGTATAGATTTTGGAGGCATAGGCAGTCTGAATGCTTGCTGCGCTTAATAAAATAAAGGTGCTTACCCCGAATAGTTTTTTCATGATTTTCTACGGTCTTGAAAAGCGGCAAAACCGCCGCGGTTTTAAAAATTGGTTGATTAAAAAAACGACAGCTCTCTATGTAAAGCTTAAGAAGCCTGCGCTATGCCGAATTCGGCTTCGATTTCCGATAAAATCCGCTCCAGCTCTTCTTGCCATTCCAACCAGCTTTCTTCCAATTTACTTAATTTTACTTTAGTTTCTGCCAGTTCGGCGAGTGTCTCTTGCAGTTTTACTTTATTTGTTTCCGAATAGGCATCTTCTTGTGCCAAAAATGTTTCACAGGCCGTCTGAATATCGTTTAAGACGGCCATTTCCTTCTCAGCCTTGTCGATTTTCTGCTGTATGGGCTTGGTACGTTTGGCTTTTTCCTGCCGTATCTGCGCTTCGAGGCGTTTGGTGTCTTTGCGGCTTTGGGTTTGTGCCGAAGCGGCGGGAGCGGCAGCCGCATTTTCCTGTGCCAAACGCCATTGGCGGTAATCGTTCAAATCGCCGTCGAAGTTTTTCAGACAGCCTTTATCAATCAATAAAAAGCTGTCGGTGGTGGCTTCGAGCAAACTGCGGTCGTGCGACACCACAATCAACGCGCCTTGAAAACTCTGCAAAGCCACGGTAAGCGCGTGGCGCATATCCAAATCGAGGTGGTTGGTCGGTTCGTCGAGCAGCAGCAGATTGGGCTTTTGCCACACAATCATCGCCAATGCCAGCCTCGCTTTTTCGCCGCCGGAAAAAGGTTCGATTTTCTGCAAAGCCATATCGCCGACAAAGTTGAAGCCGCCGAGAAAATTGCGGATTTCCTGCTCGCGCACATCGGGAGAAAGCTGCTGGATGTGCCAAACGGGGCTTTGGTCGTCGCGCAGGGTATCGAGCTGGTGCTGGGCGAAATAGCCGATATTGAGTTTTTCGGATTTCACCATTTGGCCGGACAATAAAGCCAATTCTCCGGCCAAGGCTTTGATAAAGGTAGATTTTCCGCTGCCGTTCACACCCAGCAATCCGTAGCGCGCGCCGCTTTCCAGCGATAAGGTGATGTTGTGCAGCACGACCGTACTGCCGTAACCCAAATCGGCTTTGTCCATTTTCAGCAAAGGGTTGGGCAAATGTGCGGGAGTTTCAAATTCAAATGAAAATTCGCTGTCGAGATGCGCGGGGGCGATGCGCTCCAGTTTGGCCAACGCTTTCATGCGGCTTTGCGCCTGCGTGGCTTTGGTGGCTTTGGCTTTGAAGCGGTCGATAAACGATTGCAAATGCTTGATCTGCGTTTGCTGTTTTACATACGCGGCCTGCTGTTGCGCCAAACGTTGGGCGCGTTCGGTTTGGTAAAAATCGTAGTTGCCGCCGTATTGGGTGAGCTTCTGATTCGATAATTCAACGGTTTGCGTGGTGGTGGCATTCAGAAAATCGCGGTCGTGCGAAATGATGATTTGGGTGCACGGCAGGCTGGCGAGATGGTTTTCCAGCCACAGCACGGTTTCCAAATCCAAGTGGTTGGTCGGTTCGTCGAGCAGCAATAAATCCGCGCGGCACATCAAGGCTTGAGCGAGATTCAAACGCATACGCCAGCCGCCTGAAAAAGCTTTCACGGGCTTGCTGTGTTCTTCCTGAGCGAAACCCAGTCCGCTTAACAATTTAGCGGCGCGGGCGGGTGCAGTGTAGGCATCTATTTCTTCGAGCTTGGCGTGCCATTCGGCGATTTTGATGCCGTCGTTGTGTGCTTCGGCTTCTGCTAAGGCCGTCTGAAATTGCTGCAATTCGGCATCGCCCTGCAAAACATAATCTAAAGCCGACGTATCCAACGCGGGCGTTTCCTGCGCTACCGCTGCCGTTTTCCAATGTTTGGGAATCAGCACATCGCCCGCGTCATGTGTGATTTCCCCTTTGATTAGAGCAAACAGGCTCGATTTGCCGGTGCCGTTTTTGCCGATTAAGCCGATGCGTTGGTTGGGGTTGACGGTGAGGTTGGCTTGGTTGAGCAACACTTTCAGGCCGCGCTGGAGGGTGAGGTTTTTGAGTTCGATCATGGGAAAAGGCGTAGGGTCGGGCAAAAGGACGTTATTTTACCTTTTCTGCCCGGAATAAAACAGGCCGGTAATTTCGGAGATTACAACAGAAACCGAATCGGGCGGATGAATCGGCAAGTTTGCAGGCCGTCTGAAAAAGAATCGGTAAGGTTTTGTATTGAAAACATGATTTCCATGCAATTTTATCGGAGGTGTGTTTGAACGGTGTTTTCAGACGGCCTTATGCTTTTCTATTATAAAGAATAGAAGTAATCGTTCTTTGTATTGTGTTTTTGATTATCGTACAATGCGCGTTTCTTATATATTAATTAACGCTTTACTGGAATGATTATGTTGGAGAAATTTGTACTCGGCGGCATAGCTGCTTTTGTATTGGCCGCTTGCGGCGGCGGTTCTTCTGCGTCCGCACCGGCTTCTTCCGCGCCCGAAACGCAGGTTGCAGGTTCGCTGCTGGAGCGTATCAACAACAAAGGTACGATTACCGTAGGCACTGAAGGTACTTATGCTCCCTTCACTTATCATGATGAAAGCGGCAAGCTGACCGGTTACGATGTAGAAGTTACCCGTGCCGTAGCAGAAAAACTCGGTGTAAAAGTCGAATTCAAAGAAACCCAATGGGATGCCATGCTGGCCGGTTTGAAAGCGGAACGTTTCGATTTGGTGGCCAACCAAGTGAGCCTGACCACGCCCGAACGCCGCGCAACTTTCGACAAATCCGCCGAATACAGCTATTCCGGCCCGATGGCGGTTGACCGCAAAGACGACAACCGCATCAAAACACTGGCAGACGTGAAAGGCTTGTCTGCCGCACAAACCCTGAGCAGCAACTATGGCGAAATGGCGCAAAAAGCCGAAGCCAAAATCATTCCGGTCGACGGCATGGCGCAGGCTTTGGCTTTAGTGCAGCAAAAGCGTGCCGATTTTACGTTTAACGATTCCCTTGCTTTGCTTGACTATCTCAAGAAAAACCCGAATTCCGGCTTAAAAACCGCATGGACAGCCCCTGCGGAAGAAAAATTGGGTTCGGGATTCATTTTGAACAAAAACAATGATGAAGCATTGGCAAAAATCAGCGGTGCTGTAGAAGACCTGCGTGCAGACGGCACGCTGAAAAAATTAGGTGAACAATTCTTTGGCGTAGATGTAAGTGTTAAGTGATCTTTTAAGCGCATTGCCGTTTATGACCGAGGCCCGTGCGGCTTTGGTCATAAACGCATTTTGGCCGATGGTTAAAGCGGGGTTTCTTTACTCTATTCCGCTGGCTGTCGTTTCTTTTATTTTCGGCATCTTGATTGCATTGGCCGTAGCATTGGTGCGTGTGATACCGGTTACGGGCATCTTCCACCGCGTACTGCTCGGTATGGTGAAATTTTATGTTTCCGCCATCCGCGGCACACCGATGCTGGTACAGTTGATGGTGGTATTTTACGGCTTGCCGGCCATCGGCATCACTCTCGACCCGCTGCCCACTGCGGTTATCGGCTTTTCGCTGAATATTGGTGCATATGCCTCGGAGACCATCCGCGCAGCGATTTTATCGGTACCCAAAGGCCAGTGGGAAGCAGGCTTCTCCATCGGCATGACCTATATGCAGACCTTCCGCCGCATCATCATGCCGCAAGCGTTCCGTGTATCCGTTCCTCCTTTAAGCAATACTTTTATCAGTCTGTTTAAAGAAACTTCACTGGCTTCGGTAGTAACCATTACTGAGCTTTTCCGTGTGGCGCAGCAGATTGCCAACGCCAGCTACGACTTCCTGCCCGTGTATATCGAGGCCGGCTTGATATATTGGGTATTCTGCTTCTTCCTGTTTATCGTACAGGCAAAACTCGAAAAACGGCTCGACCGCTACGTTGCCAAGTGAGCATAAACCATGATTAAAATCCGCAATATCCATAAAGCATTCGGCAATAATTCGATTCTTAACGGCATTGATTTGGACGTAGCCAAAGGCAGCGTAGTCGTTATTCTCGGCCCTTCCGGTTCGGGGAAGACCACGTTTTTACGCTGTTTGAACGCCTTGGAAATGCCGCAGCAAGGCTGCATCCAATTTGATGGCGACAAACCTCTGCATATTGATTTTGCTATCCATCCTTCAAAAAAAGACATTCTTGCCCTGCGCCGTAAATCGGGGATGGTATTTCAGCAATATAATCTTTTCCCGCACAAAACTGCGTTGGAAAACGTGATGGAAGGGCCTGTTGCCGTTCGAGGTATTCCTGTTGCTGATGCGCGTCGGAAGGCTTTGGCTTTGCTGGAGAAAGTAGGTTTGGCCAGCAAAGTTGATTTGTATCCTTTCCAGCTTTCAGGTGGCCAGCAGCAGCGTGTCGGTATCGCCCGTGCGCTTGCCATCCAACCGGATTTGATGTTGTTTGACGAACCGACCTCGGCGCTTGATCCCGAATTAGTGCAAGATGTATTGAACACGATGAAAGAACTGGCGAAAGAGGGCTGGACAATGATCGTAGTAACTCATGAAATCAAATTTGCTATGGAAGTGGCCGATTTGGTGGTTGTGATGGATGGCGGCGTTATTGTGGAGCAGGGGATGCCTGAAGCACTGTTTCATAATCCGAAACATGAACGTACCAAGCGTTTCTTGAAGCAGATTCGCGCAGAAGCATAAAGTATTTATTTTTAATTTGAGGCCGTCTGAAAACATTTCAGACGGCCTCAATGTTATGGGTTGAGGATTTAGATAATGAGGTATTGGCTATTTGCAAAGAATAAAGCGTTGCAGCTTCATATCGAAAATTATCGATTATAAATGCTCGCTAAGATTGAGTATTGAAATATGATTTTTAGATGATTATTTTGTTGGTTAATAGAATTTTTATGATGTTTTTTTTAATGATTATAAAAAGAACGATTATTTTAAACTAAGCATAAAATGTTATATATTGTTAATATAGTTAATGATTTTATCTAAAATTTATGTTATTTTTAAATAAAATTGCAGGTTTCGGATTTACCCGGGTGTTTGGTAGTTTGTAGAACCAACTGTGTTTTATTACATAGAAATATGCCGGAAGAGAGAGTCTCATGACGGGAGTAAGTAATGTAGCAAACACTAAAGTGCTTGGGCACAGTGTGCTGGTTAGCTGGGTTTCTTCTATTTGTCAGACTGCGCGAGGGTATGGCGTTGATCCGCTTCCTTTGCTGGAAGAAGCAGGTTTGGATTTAAGGTTATTGCATATTCCCGATGCCCGTTACCAGTTGGATGGTGTACGCCGTTTTTGGGAGTTGCTGATTCAGGCTACGGACGATCCTTTGTTCGGGTTGAAAGTGGGGCAGGAAATTCAGGCATCCGCTTTGCAGGGTTTGGGATTGGCGATTATTTCTTGCGGTTCGTTGGCCGATTTGATGATGATTATGGTGCGGTATTGCAAAATCATTTCCACCACGATGAGGATAAGTTTCGACCATACACCTGAGTTGAAAGGCACTAAGCTGGTATTGCGTACCGATCACGGCTCGGAGCCGATGAATGCGGCGCGGTTGGCGGTATTGGCCTTTATTTACCGGCAGGCTTGCAGTTTGTCGCAACATCATGTGCAGCCTATTTCGGTTACTTTGTCTATGCCCGAATGCGGCAATACCGAGCGGTTGGACGATTATTTCCAAGTGCCTGTCAATTTGGGTTGTGAAAAAGATTCCATTACGTTTGCTTACGAAGACACGATCGAACCGTATGCGGGAGCAAACCATCAACTGATGCATATGAATGAAGCGGTAGTAGGGCAATATCTTAACCGTTTGAATAACATGAATATTTCTTCACGGGTAAGTACGTTGATCCGAGACGAGCTGAAAAACAGCGAACCGCGTTTGTGCGATATTGCATCAAAACTCAATCTTTCGCCGCGGACATTGCAGCGCAGGCTGCGTGACGAAGGGCATTCTTTCAATAGTCTGTTGGACGATATCCGTCAAGAAATCGCACATGATTTGTTAATGCACAGTAACCAGAGCATTACGGAAATCGGTTTCCAACTCGGATTTTCCGATTTGAGCAATTTTATCCGTGCCAGCCATCGCTGGTTTGGGTGCACGCCGTTACAGCACAGAGAAAATAGTTTATTGATTAGCATTTGATTTTAATAATAAAAATTTGAAAATCTTATCTGAGACGATTATATCTGGTTTTGTGTGGGGGAGGCCGTCTGAAAAGATGTTCCTCACTCCTTGCTGTGCCACACATTGACATAAAATGGTTTTACATTTGGCATGGCGTAAGATAACAGGTGGTTGTCGCGATATGACAGGTTGCAGTAGCTGCGCTTTTATATAGTGTGGGTGAAAACGCATCATCAATAGCATTGGTGGCTGGATGTTTTGAGGCCGTCTGAATTTCTTTTGCGTTGCTTACTCTTGAGGAGCTTGTATGCCTGCCTATATCAAGAAGTTGAAACGAATCAAGCCGTCCAATCCGCGTTTGACAAACGACGATTTGCTACCTGCCAAGCAAACTTGGAACTGGTACAACATCTTTGCATTTTGGATGTCCGATGTGCACAGTGTCGGGGGTTATATTTTCGCCGGTACGTTGTTTGCTCTCGGCCTGACCTCTTGGCAGATTTTTATTACATTGATTCTCGGGATTTCCATTGTGATGGTGATGGCCAATTTGTTGGCTAAACCGAGCCAATTGGCCGGCGTGCCTTACCCCGTTATCGCCCGTATGTCGTTCGGTGTTTACGGTGCCAATATTCCGGCTTTGCTGCGGGGTATTATTGCGATTGTTTGGTACGGCATTCAAACGTATCTGGCTTCTATTGCGCTCACTATTATTCTGCTTAAATTTTTTCCTTCCCTTATTTCTTGGAACGAGACTGCATTTTTAGGCTTGTCTTATTTGGGCTGGATAAGTTTTTTCATCATGTGGTCGATGCAGACCCTACTGTTTTTGATGAAAATGGAAGCCATCAAAGTGTTTTTGGATTATTCCGGCCCGGCGGTTTATATCGTGATGTTTTTGTTGATGATATGGATTGTTTACCATGCAGGCTGGGAAAACATCAGTTTTTCGCTTTCTACCGAACAATTGAATTTTTGGCAGACCATCGGCGCAATGCTGGTAGGTATGTCGCTGATTGTGAATTATTTTGCAGGCCCCACGCTGAATTTCGGTGATTTTTCGCGGTTTTGCCGTTCGATGAAAGATGTGAAAGTGGGCAATTTTTGGGGGCTGCCGGTAAACTTTACCGCATTTGCGCTGACCGCCATCATTACCATTACCGGTACGCCGGTGATTTTCGGCCGAATGATTATGGATCCTTTGGGCATCGTGGCCAAAATCGACAATATCGGCATTGTGCTGCTGCTGTCGTTCACTTTCGTTACCGCTACGGTGGGCACCAATATCGTGGCAAACTTCGTTTCCGCCGCCAACGATATTTCCAACCTTTATCCCGGCCGTATCAGTTGGCGTTTCGGTGGCATGATTGCGGCGGTGCTGTCGGTGGTTATCCTGCCGTGGAACTTATACAATTCTCCGCAGGTTATCCACCATACTATCGATCTTTTGGCCGGTACGCTGGGGCCGATGTACGGCATTATCTTGGTAGACTACTACCGTTTGCGCAAACGTGTGATACAGGTCGACGATTTGTTTGACGATACGCCCGAAGGTGTTTATTGGTATCAAAACGGCTACAACCGTGCCGCCATCAAAGCGCTTGTTCCGGCTTCTGCACTCAGTATTGCCATTGTGCTGCTTTCCGATATGAACGTAGATAATGCGTTTTTCAAAATAATTGACCATCTGGCTCCGTTTTCTTTGGTGATCAGTATGGTTGTGGGCGGATTGCTGTATTACCGTTTTGCTAAAGGCAATATTAAGATTTAATTGTCGGGCCGTCTGAAAACGGTTTTTCAGACGGCCTTTAAAATTATGAAGTGCTGCTGTTTCCCATACACCGGATACGGTACAATACCCGCTTCAGGCCGTCTGAAAAACCGTTTTCAGACGGCCTGCGCAAATTATCGATACCTCAGCTTTAAACCTTTTCTGCATTTATTACCGTATCTGCCGGTTAAGTGTTGAAAAGCATTCGGGCTGATTTTACGAAAGCACATATGAAACCCGATTCCAGAAAGCAGCAGGCTTTGCTGCAGGTTCAAAATAAACTCGGCTACATCTTCGAACAACCCGCCTTGCTTGAAAGGGCGCTCACGCACCGCAGTTTTTCCTCCCGCAATAACGAACGCTTTGAGTTTGTGGGCGATGCCATTCTCAATTACACCGTTGCCCGAATGCTGTTTGATACTTTTCCGGATTTGCCCGAAGGCAGGTTGTCGCGTATGCGGGCAAACTTGGTTAATCAGGATGTGCTGGCGGAAATCGCTGCTGAATTGAATATCGGCGATGCTTTATTTTTAGGGCAGGGCGAATTGAAAAGCGGCGGTTTCAGACGGCCTTCCATTCTTGCTGACGCAGTAGAAGCCGCCTTTGCCGCCATCAGTTTTGATGCCGATTTTGCTACTGCCGAAAATGCCGTACGCCGCTTGTTTACCGTGCGTGTTCAAAAAGCCGAGAGCGAGCATCAGGGCAAAGACCCGAAAACTTTATTGCAAGAAGCGCTTCAGGCACGCCGTTTTGGGTTGCCGAAATACCGCATCGAGCAACAGGTCGGAGAAGGCAATGAAGCCGAATTTACCGTTGCCTGTGATTTGGGCGAGCTGGGCTGCATCACCCTTGCCAAAGCCAATAGCCGCCGCCAAGCCGAGCAATATGCGGCCAAAGAAGCATTTGCTTGGCTGGAACAGAAGCATCCCCTGAAAGTTAAAAAATAAAATCAGATAGTGTTTGAGGCCGTCTGAAAATGCCCGAACCGGCGCACCACGGTTCGGCAAACCGAAAGAAAGAAAATATGGATATTGAAAACGTAACCGCCATACCCGATGCCAACGGCTACCACTGCGGCTTTGTGGCGATTGTCGGCCGCCCGAATGTGGGTAAATCGACGCTGATGAACCATCTTATCGGCCAGAAAATCAGCATCACCAGTAAAAAAGCGCAAACTACACGCCACAAGGTTACGGGTATTTATACCGATGACACGGCGCAGTTTGTGTTTGTCGACACCCCGGGTTTCCAAACCGACCACCGCAACGCCCTTAACGACCGTTTGAATTTAAACGTAACCGAAGCCATAAGCGGCGTGGATGTGGTTGTGTTTGTTATCGAAGCGATGCGTTTTACCGAAGCCGACCGCACGGTGATGAAACAGCTTCCCAAGCATACGCCGGTGGTTTTGGTGGTAAACAAAATCGATAAAGACAAGGCTAAAGACAAATTGGCTTTGGACGCATTTATCGCCGGCGTACGCAGCGAGTTTGATTTTGCCGATGCGGAAGTAGTGAGCGCGAAACACGGCTTACGGATTGCCAACCTGCTGGAAAAACTCAAACCGTATTTGCCCGAGAGCATTCCGATGTATCCCGAAGATATGGTTACCGATAAATCCAGCCGTTTTTTGGCGATGGAGATCGTGCGTGAAAAATTATTCCGCTATCTGGGCGAAGAGCTGCCGTATGCCATGAATGTGGAAGTGGAACAGTTTAAAGAAGAAAACGGCATGTATCACATCTATATCGCCGTGTTGGTGGACAAAGAAAACCAAAAACCGATTGTGATCGGTAAAGGCGGCGAGAAATTGAAGAAAATTTCTACCGAAGCACGGTTGGATATGGAAAAACTCTTTGATATTAAGGTGTTTTTGAAAGTGTGGGTTAAAGTGAAATCCGGTTGGGCCGATGATATCCGTTTTTTACAGGAATTGGGCTTGTAGAAAAAATGAAGTAACTGTTTTAAAAAAAGGCCGTCTGAAAGTTTTTTCAGACGGCCTTTTTCAGATCAGCATTTCGCCTCAGCACCCTTGCGGGCGTAGAACCACCAGTTCAGCAACACGCAGACGGCGTAGAAGATGATGAAGCCGATTAATGCGCCGTTCACGCTGCCGGTCAAGGCGATGGAAGTGCCGTAGCTTTTCGGAATAAAGAAACCGCCGTAAGCCGCGAATGCGGCGGTAAAGCCGATAACGGCCGCGCCTTCTTTATTCGCATCCAATAACGCCTGTTCTTTCGATACCAAACCTTGATCGGCAAATTTCTGGTGCATGTTTAGAAAGATAACCGGTACTTGCATGAAAGTGGAGCCGTTGCCGAGGCCGGTGAGGGCGAAGAGGGCAATGAAGCAGGCGAAAAAGCCCCAGAAGCTGCCTCCTTGTCCGTTTGAAGGCAGGAAGGAAATCACACCGAACACGGCGATTATCATGCCGATAAACACGATTTGGGTGATAAGTGCGCCGCTCTTGATTTTATCGGACAGCCAACCGCCTAAGGGCCGTACCAGCGCACCGACCAACGGGCCTAAAAACGCATATTTAACGGGGTCTACATCGGGGAATTGGCTCTTAATCAGCAGTGGAAAACCTGCCGAAAAACCGATAAACGAACCGAATGTGCCTAGATACAGAATGCACATAATCCAGTTGTGCTTGCGGGTGAAAATAACGGCTTGGTCTTTAAAGCTGGCTTTGGCGGAAGCCAGATCGTTCATGCCGAACCATGCGGCCAGCGTGGAAAGAATGATGAACGGCACCCAGATAAAGCCGGCGTTTTGCAGCCAGATTTGCTTGGTAACATCGTCTTTCACCCAAGTTTGCGCCTCGCCGCCCAACGCGCCGAACACGCCTGCGGTGATGATCAGCGGCACCACGAATTGCACCACGGATACACCGAGGTTGCCCAAACCTGCATTCAGGCCGAGAGCCGTGCCTTTTTCCGCTTTAGGGAAGAAAAAGCTGATATTGGCCATGCTGGAAGAGAAGTTACCGCCGCCAAAGCCGCACAACAGCGCCAGAACCATCATGGTGATGTAGCCGGTGTCGGGATTTTGCACGGCAAAACCCAAACCTACCGCTGGCAACAGCAGGCTGGCGGTGGAAATGGCCGTCCATTTGCGACCGCCGAACACCGGCACCATAAACGAATAGAAAATCCGCAATGTCGCCCCCGATAAAGCGGGCAGAGCGGCCAGCCAGAAAAGCTGGTTTGGCGAATATTTGAAGCCGATGTTGGGCAGGTTGACTACCGCCACGCTCCATACCTGCCAGATGGCGAAAGCCAGTAATAAGGCGGGAATCGAAATCCATAAATTGCGGCGTGCAATCGGTCGGCCTGTGTTTTGCCAGAAATCTTTTTCTTCCGGCCGCCAATCTTGAATAATGTGGGACATAGTGCTCTCTCTTTTTTTGAAAGGCCGTCTGAAAAGGTATCCGAATTCTTCAGACGGCCTTCGGGGTTAAGCTTTTTCTAACTCGCGGCGTTTGGCTTTAAACGAAAAGTGCATCCAGATTAGTGATATGCATACCGTGCCGTAGAGCAGCATGAAGCTGGTGGAGCGTATGCCGGTCAAATCTTCCAATGCACCGAACATTATCGGCAGCAGGAAACCGCCCAAACCGCCGGCCAAACCGACGATGCCGGATACAGCACCGATGTTGGTCGGGTAATCGTCAGCCACGAATTTGAATACAGAGGCTTTGCCTACTGCCATGGCCACGCCTACGGTAAACATCAGAATGGTGAACACCACTACGTTCAGGCCGATGTGCATGCTCACGGAACCGCCGTGGGTGGTTTTAATCATCAGTTCGGTTTGCGGATAAGACAAAATAAAGAAGCATACCCAGCAAACCCACATCACCGCCCAAGTAACTTTATACGCACCGAATTTGTCGGAAAGATAACCGCCGAATGCGCGTAACACACCGCCGGGCAACGAGAAGCAGGCAGCTAAAAACGCAGCCGTTTGTAGGTTCAGGCCGTATTCGCCCACATAGTATTTAGTCATCCACAAAGCCAGTGCCACATAACCGCCGAATACCACAGAATAGTATTGGCTGTAACGCAATACGCCCGGGTCTTTCAAAAGGGCGAGCTGTTGACCGAGGGTAACTGAAGATGAAACCTTATGGCTGTCATCGCTGTAAGAGAAAAACCAGAAAAGAATAGCCGTGCCAAGCATAATGGCCGCATACACGGTAGGTACCAGATGCCAAGTTCCGTAAGCAATCAGCGCGGGGGCCAAGAATTTATTTAAAGCGGAACCTGCGTTACCCGCACCAAATACTCCCATCGCCAAACCTTGCTGTTCTTTCGGAAACCAGCGTGCCACATACGGCGTGCCCACCGAAAACGAACCGCCGGCCAAACCCATCACTAAACCGATAACCAAAAATTGCCAGAAATGGTCGGCATACTGCATCAGGAATACCGCAGGCACGCATGCAAGCATCAGTAGGAAAAGCACGATGCGGCCGCCGTAGCGGTCGGTCCAGATACCCAGCGGCACACGCACCAGCGAACCGGAAAGCACGGGAGTGGCCGCCAAAATACCGAATTCGGTTTCGCTCAAACCCAACTCGTTTTTAACGGGAATACCGACCACCGCCAACATCATCCAAATCATGAAGCAGACGGTAAACGACCATGTACTGGAAGCAAGCACGGCATAACGTTTGTATTTCAGAGAAGACATTATGGAAGCCCTTTCGACAGCACCACCATACAAAAATTAACGGTTGGTGCGAACTAAAGTAAATAATTTTTTACAGTGCAACCTTACGCCTCTATCTGTCTACTGAATATCGGCAGAAAGCACGGTGCGTTCCAAACATCGGTATAGAAAAGATTAGTCCGAAAGAGTAACGAACTAAGCCGTAAGGATTAGAAGCATTTTTTCAGACGGCCTGATATAAAGATTTTTCCAATGGGTGTACAATAACAGCCTTTTCAGACGGCCTTACCGCTTTTCCGCTTCACATTAAAAAAGAAAGAAAACCATGTTCCGTACCATGCTCGGCGGCAAAATCCACCGCGCCACCGTTACCGAAGCCGATCTCAACTATGTCGGCAGCATTACCATTGATCAGGATTTACTCGATGCAGCAGGCATCTGCGTGAATGAGAAAGTACAAATTGTCAACAACAACAACGGTGCACGCCTCGAAACCTACACCATTTCCGGTGAACGCGGCAGCGGAGTGATCTGCCTGAACGGTGCTGCGGCACGCTTGGTGCAGAAAGGCGATATCGTAATCATTATGTCGTATGTGATGATGAGTAACGAAGAAGCCGCCAAACACGAGCCGAAAGTCGTGTTGGTAAACGAGCAAAACAAAATCCGCGGCATCATTCACTACGAGCCGCCGCATACCGTTTTATAAGCAAACATCGAGGCCGTCTGAAAACAGTAGTGCACTGCAAAACCGTTTTCAGACGGCCTTCACAAACAAGCGAGGCCATATCATGAATGTAGCAATCAATCGTATCACCGTCGGCAACGACTTGCCGTTTACCCTGTTCGGCGGCATCAACGTGCTGGAAGATTTGGATTCCACCCTTAAAGCCTGCGAACATTACGTTAAAGTTACCGAAAAACTCGGTATTCCGTATGCGTTCAAAGCATCGTTCGATAAGGCCAACCGTTCTTCTATCCATTCCTACCGCGGAGTCGGCCTCGACGAAGGCATGAAAATTTTTGCCGCCGTGAAAAAAGAATTCGATGTGCCCGTGATTACCGATGTGCACGAGCCGTACCAATGTCAGCCCGTTGCCGAAGTATGCGACGTAATCCAACTGCCTGCATTCTTGGCACGCCAAACCGATTTGGTAGTAGCGATGGCGAAAACCGGCAATGTAATCAATGTGAAGAAGCCGCAGTTTTTAAGCCCTTCACAAATGAAAAACATTGTTGAAAAGTTTAAAGAAGCCGGCAACGAACAAGTGATTTTGTGCGAACGTGGCGCACAGTTCGGCTACGATAATTTGGTGGTTGATATGCTTGGTTTCGGCGTGATGAAGAAAACCTGCGGCAATCTGCCGGTAATTTTCGATGTTACTCACTCGCTGCAACAGCGCGAATCGGGTGCCGCCGCATCGGGCGGCCGCCGCAGCCAGGTGCTCGATTTGGCTCTGGCAGGCATGGGTACGCGCTTGGCAGGTTTGTTTTTGGAATCGCACGCGAATCCCGATGAAGCAAAATGTGACGGTCCGAGTGCGCTGCCGTTGGCGAAATTAGAAGATTTTCTGGTGCGTGTGAAAGCGGTTGATGATGTGGTGAAATCGTTTCCGGTGCTGGCGATAGACTGATTTTGTAAAATTTGATTTTAGGCCGTCTGAAATTTTCAGACGGCCTTTTGCTATACGGCAACGGCTGCCTAGATTGGAATAATCAAAATGAGCGGAAAGAAATCGAATGATGTCGTGTTCGATTTCTTTCCGCTCGTTTTTATTGTATCAAACAGCAATGAGTCGTACCCGGCTGAATCACAACTCCTTCAAAGCTTGAGAGGCTTGCTCGTCTGCGTGGTAACTGCTGCGTACCATTGCACCGATAGCTGCATTGGTAAAGCCCATAGCGTAGGCTTCTTTTTCAAATTCTTTGAATTGTGTCGGAGTTACGTAGCGCAGTACGGGCAAGTGGCCGTCTGAAGGTTGCAGGTATTGGCCGACGGTAATCATTTCGATATTGTGCTCTCGCATATCACGCATGATTTCGCGTACTTCTTCATCGGTTTCACCCAAGCCGACCATAATGCCGGATTTGGTGGGGATGCCGGGCTGCATTTCCTTATAACGGCGCAGCAGTTCAAGCGAGTGTTTGTAGTCGGAACCCGGGCGTGCCTGTTTGTAGAGGCGCGGATGGGTTTCGAGATTGTGGTTCATCACATCGGGCGGTGTGCGTGAGAGGATGTCGAGGGCGATATCCAAACGTCCGCGGAAATCGGGAACAAGGATTTCGATTTTGGTATGCGGGCTTCTTTCGCGAATGGCGGCAATGCAATCGGCAAAGTGTTGTGCCCCGCCGTCGCGCAAGTCGTCGCGGTCAACCGAAGTGATCACAACGTAGCGCAGATTCATAGCTGCTACGGAGTCGGCGAGGTTTTTGGGTTCGTCGGGATCAAGCGGATTGGGTCTGCCATGACCTACGTCGCAGAAAGGGCAGCGGCGGGTGCAGATGTCGCCCATAATCATGAAGGTGGCGGTACCTTTACTGAAGCATTCGCCGATATTGGGACAACTGGCTTCTTCGCAGACGGTATGCATTTTTTGATCGCGAAGGATGTTTTTGATTTCAAAAAACTTCTTGCCGGAAGGTAGTTTGGCGCGAATCCATTCGGGTTTTTTGAGTTTTTCTTCAAGCGGAACGATTTTGATTGGAATACGGGCTGTTTTCGCTGCGCCTTTGTGTTTTACGCCTTGGCTGTTGTCTAATTTATTTTCACTCATGATACGGTGTCTTTCGGGGCGAGTTGTTTGATGAGGTGTGTGGTAAGTTTTTCTGCTACTTCGGCAATTGAAGGGCACGGGTTGAGAAAATCGGCCATCTGAACCATTTCCATACCCGCATATCCGCAGGGGTTGATGTGGGTGAACGGGCTTAAATCCATGTTTACATTGAGTGCAAGGCCGTGATAAACCGAACCGTTTTTGATGCGTAGACCGAGTGATGCAATTTTGCATCCTTTTACATATACTCCAGGGCGGGCGGGATCGGCCTCCGCTTCAATACCGTATTCCTCCAATGTGGCAATAATGCTGTTTTCAAGCGCGGATACAATATGGCGGACGCTGGTTTTGCGGCGTTTAAAGTCAATCAGCGTATAAACAACCAATTGGCCCGGGCCGTGATAAGTAATTTGCCCGCCGCGATCGATTTGCACTACGGGAATATCGTCCCGTATCAGCAGATGTTCCGGTTTTCCCGCCAGCCCTTGCGTGAATACGGGAGGATGTTCCACCACCCATAATTCATCTTCGGTATTGTCGGTGCGCGAGGCATTGAATGCTTTCATCGCCTCAAAAACGGGTTGGTACTCGGCCAGCCCCAGTTGCACGATTTTCATGGTTACAGCACCACTTTCACCAAAGCGTGCGAAGTTAAGGCGCGATAGATGTTGTCGAGCTGTGTTTGGTTGGTTACATAAACTTGTACGGTTGCGCCCAAATAATTGCCTTTGCTGCTGGGGCGTACGTTAATATCATGGGGTTGCGTATCGGGTGCGTGCAGGCGTACGGTCTCCAAAATCGCCGATTCGAAATCAGGATGTTGCGCTCCCATTACTTTTAAAGGGAAAGTACAGGGAAATTCAATCAATGTTTTGGTCTCTTCAGACATAATACTTCCTTAATTGAGGCCGTCTGAAAAGGTTTCAGACGGCCTTTAAGCGATATAATCAATATTTAGATTTAAGCAATATTTTAACGCAAACATTATGGCGTTGCATCTGGTGTCAACATGCATCTGCCGAACCGATTTTTCAAGACTTGAAATAAAGCCGTTCAGCCCAACTTAGGCCGCAACTGAATTATTAACCGACTAGAGATGAAAAATGGCAACAGACAAACATTCTGAGGAATACATTGCACTGGCTACCTTACCGCTGCGTGATGTAGTGGTGTATCCGCACATGGTGCTGCCCTTGTTTGTGGGCAGACCGAAATCTATTGCCGCACTCGATATGGCAATGGAAAAAGACGAGCCGGTATTTTTGCTCGCCCAACGTGATCCTAACGATGAAGAGCCGGATCCGAAAGATTTGCACAAAATGGGTACCGTCGCCCAAGTTTTACAAGTATTGAAACTACCTGACGGAACGGTAAAAGTATTGGTGGAAGGTATCCGACGCGGACAGGCGCTTACCGTTGAGGATGCGGGTGAATTTTTTCTTGCCCATGTTGAAATGGCAGACGATATTGATGTCGACGGTACCGATATGGAAGCGTTGCGTCGCACACTGCTTTCGCAGTTCGATCAGTTCGCCAAATTGAACAAAAAAATTCCGGCCGAAGTGATCAGTACTATTCACGGCATTACCGATAACAGCCGTTTGGTTGATACCGTTGCAGCACATTTGCAGTTGAAATTGGAACAACGTCAGGAAGTATTGAATACGGTCAGTGTTGCCGAACGCATGGAGTATCTGCTGGGCCAACTTGAAGCGGAACTCGACATCATGCAGGTCGAGAAACGCATCCGGGGCCGCGTGAAGCGTCAAATGGAAAAATCGCAGCGCGAATACTATTTGAACGAGCAGGTTAAAGCCATTCAGCGTGAATTGGGCGAAGAAGACGAACGCGGCGAGCTGGAGGCGTTGGAGAAGCAGATTAAAGAAGCCGGTATGACCAAAGAAGCCGAAGAAAAGTGCTTGTCCGAGCTTAAAAAACTGAAAATGATGCCGCCGATGTCGGCCGAATCTACCGTCGTGCGCAACTACATCGACACCTTGCTTGAACTGCCGTGGAAGAAAAAATCACGCGTAAGCAAAGATTTGGCCAAAGCAGATTTGATATTGAATGCCGATCATTACGGCTTGGAAAAAGTCAAAGAACGCATTTTGGAATATTTAGCCGTGCAAAAACGCATGGATAAAATCAAAGGCCCGATTTTGTGCTTAGTAGGTCCGCCGGGGGTAGGTAAAACCTCGTTGGGTGAGTCTATCGCCAAAGCAACAGGCCGCAAATATGTGCGTATGGCTTTGGGAGGAGTGCGCGATGAAAGCGAAATCCGTGGACACCGGCGCACTTATATCGGTTCTATGCCGGGTAAAATCCTGCAAAATATGGCAAAGGCCGGTGTGAAAAATCCGCTTTTTTTATTAGACGAAATCGATAAGTTAGGCAGTGATTTTCGTGGCGACCCCGCCAGTGCACTTTTAGAGGTTTTGGATCCGGAGCAAAACAATAAGTTTGCGGACCATTATGCTGAAGTTGATTATGATTTGAGCGACGTGATGTTTATTGCAACATCAAACAGCTTAAACATTCCTCCCGCATTGCTTGACCGTATGGAAATCATCCGCTTGTCCGGCTATACCGAAGATGAGAAGATCAATATCGCGATGCAGTACCTTGTTCCTAAGCAAATGAAACGTAACGGCGTGAAAGACGGGGAATTGATTATTGATGAAAGTGCGGTGCGCGACATCATACGTTATTACACCCGAGAGGCAGGCGTACGTTCGCTTGACCGCGAAATCGCTAAAATCTGCCGTAAAGTAGTGATGAAAATCACTTTGACAGAAGATAAAAAAGCTGTGAAAACAACACGTAGTTCAAAACCGAAAGCCGTAAAGGTTAACAAGGAAAATCTACATGACTATTTAGGTGTCAGCCGTTTTGATTATGGTGTTGCAGAAGATGAAAATCGCGTAGGCCAAGTAACCGGTTTGGCATGGACCGAAGTTGGTGGCGAGCTGCTTACTATTGAAGCGGTGGCTTTGCCGGGTAAAGGTAATATTTTGCGTACCGGCCAATTGGGTGATGTGATGAAAGAGTCGGTATCGGCAGCTTGGAGTGTCGTACGTTCACGTGCCGAAGCAGTCGGGCTTTCTCCTGATTTTTACGAGAAAAAAGACATCCATGTCCATGTGCCCGAAGGAGCTACGCCGAAAGATGGTCCGAGTGCCGGCATTGCGATGACTTTGGCTATGGTATCTGCTTTTACACAGATTCCGGTACGCGCAGATGTGGCCATGACCGGAGAAATCACTTTGCGCGGTGAAGTATTACCGATTGGCGGATTAAAAGAAAAGCTGTTGGCTGCGCTTCGCGGAGGCATCAAGCATGTGCTGATTCCGAAAGACAATGTCAAAGATTTGGAAGAAATTCCCGATAATGTTAAAGACGGGCTGACGATTCATCCTGTTAAATGGATAGAAGAAGTATTGGCTTTCGGATTGGAACGCCAGCCGGAACCTTGGAAAAATGAAGGAACCACCGAGGATTCTACACTGTCCAAATCACGTAACAAGTCAAGCGTAAAGGCCACCAAGCATTAAATTTATATGTGGGTGTTGTAAAAGATGCGGTGATTGATAAAAATTCTTTGCAAATCTTCAAGATTCCGCATCTTTTAGCTTGACACGGCGATTTTAGGCTTGTTATAAAGTCGTAGACGTACAAGATTTGTACCTTAAACGCCCGATAGTTGGGGCTTTCATTATTTCAAACGATAGAAAGGGACTTATTGTGAACAAGTCTGAATTGATTGAAGCCATTGCTCAAGAAGCTGATATTTCTAAAGCTGCCGCAGCCAAAGCTTTGGACGGTATGATGAATGCCGTTACCAATGCACTGAAAAAAGGCGACACCGTAACTTTGGTCGGTTTCGGCACTTTCTACGTTGGTGAGCGTGCTGAGCGTCAAGGCCGTAATCCTAAAACCGGTGCTCCTTTGACTATCGCAGCCGCTAAAACTCCGAAATTCCGTGCTGGTAAAGCATTGAAAGACGCGCTGTAATATTTGGATTTTAGATAATGTGTTTTCAAAAAAGCAGACATATCCGTCTGCTTTTTTTGTTTATTGTTTTCAGATGGCCTGAGAAAACGTTAAGAAGAAAAATATGGAAGATTAATTGAATCAAGTCATCATTTCAAATAAAGGTCCTTATAGCACGGCAATGCAAAGAAAGTAGGGTTCGAATGATTAAATATATCGGCTAAATGTATCGGCGATACTCTGATAGGGTAGTTCAATTTTCCGGCATTTAAATATGCAGTCTTTCTGCAAAAATGCACAGTATTCACGAAACACTGTTACAATGCGGTTTTACTTTTCCACTCTATTTTCAGACTATGTTTGTTACCGTAGAAAAATACAGCGGCCCGGCGAAAATTTTGCTGGGATTAATAGCACTTACATTTATCGGTTTCGGTGTTAGTACCGTAGCTTCGCCCGGTTCGGATTACATTGTTAAAGTTGGCGATCAAAAAGTAAGCGAACATGACTTAAACAACGCTATGCAAAATGTGCAGGCAACAGGTGGCAATGAATCACGTGATGCTATTTTCGAAGTTTTGGTACAGCGTGCGTTGTTAACCGAAGGTGCGAAGCAGATGGGCATTACTGTTTCACCGGAACAGTTAAAACAGATTATTGTAGATGATCCTAGTTTTCATGATGCCGAAGGCAAGTTCAGCCAAGCTTTGTTGAATCAGTATTTGAGTCAGCGTTACCTTACCGAAGACCAGTTTGTTGAAGAAATACGCGCTCAGTTTGCTTTGCAAAATCTGATGAATTTGGTACAAAACGGCACATTGGTCAGCGATGCTCAAGCCAAACAGTTAATTGGGTTGACGCAGTCTGAACGTACCGTACGCACAGTTTCTTTCAACCCGCAAGAGTTTGCTTCACAAGTCAAAATTGATGATGCGGCACTGAAAAAATATTACGAAGCCAATAAAAAAGATTATGTGATTCCCCAGGCAGTAAAACTGGAATATGTGGCATTGGATGCTAAAGATTTAGCTGCAAAACAGGTGGTAAGTGAAGAAGAATTGCGTGCGGAATTTGAAAAAAACAGTAAAGCAATCAAACCCAAGCGAGAAATAGCTCATATACTTTTCCCTGTGGAGCAGGATGCTCCCGATAATGTACGCATGGCTGCTAAGGCTGAAGCTGAAAAGGTATTGGCTCAAATTAAAGCAAAACCGTCAAAATTTGCTTCTCTTGCCAAACAACATTCACGTGATATTGCTTCTGCTGAAAATGGAGGAAATCTCGGCTATCTGGCGAAAGACGGCGGTTTGTTGAAAGAATTTGAAGACAGCGCATTTTCGTTGAAGAAAGGCGAAATCAGTGATTTGGTTCAGACGGCCGCAGGCTATCACATTATTACTATTTTAAATATTCAAGACACCCCTTCATTCGACCAGGAAAAAGGCCGAATCGAAGCCGAATTGAAACAAAAGAAAGCAGTATCTGCATTTAACGAAGCTAAAGAAAAATTGGCAGAGGAAGCTTTTAACCATCCGGAAAGTTTGATTGAAACGGCTAAAAAAACCGGTCTGAAATTGGAAGCACCTGAAGATTGGTTGACTAAAGAAAACGGTAAAGCAGCCGGAATGCCTGATAATCTGATTAATGCGGTATTCAGTGAAGATGTGATTAAGAAAAAACACAATTCTGAACCGATAACTGTAGGCGAAGGGCTGATATGGGTTGTTCGTGCCAAAGAGGTACGAGAGGAAGTCACCCAGCCTTTTGAGCAGGCTAAAGAATATGTGAGGGCAGATTATCTGCGCACAGAAACTGCCAGGCTCGCAGATACTCAAGCTAAACATGCTTTAGCCGAATTACAGAAAGGCGGCAAACCTGATTTGAAATGGTCTCCCGTATCCCAGCTGACTGCTGAGCAGGCTCGCCAATCTATGCCTCCCGGGGCATACGGTCAATTAATAAAAGCACGGCCGGCTAAAGATAAACCGGCCTATGTGTTGTTGTCTGATTTGCCTGCGCCAGTATTGGTGGAAGTGCAGGCTATTACGCCTCCTCAACGTGTTGACGAACAGCTCGTTCCGGCTAAACAGGCATTAACCGAAATCCAAACAAAAAATGCGTATAACAGTTTGTTGACTTATTTACGCGGTAATATTAAGCAGCAGCAGGGTGCTCAAAAAGTGAATAACAGCGCAACAGAATAGTATTCGCTTTAAGATGATAAAAGCGGAACCGTAAAATAACGGTTCCGTTTTTGTTTTTAAAAATAATAAAATCTTTTGAAAAGGACAAGGTTATCTCATCATGAAATCCATATGGATTTGCGGGTTAAGCAGTCAAAGGTTTCAACTGTAACTTAAGGTTTTCTGCTTGCACTTTAAATAGCAGATCAATATTAGGATGTTTGCCCGGGTTGGCTTGAGCATCGGTTACATGCTCGGCAAACCATATTAAGCCGCGTTTGGCTGTCTCTGCATTTAACTCATGATTAAATTCTTGTGCCAATGCATTGTAAAGTTTGAGCGAGCCGAGCTTACCCGGCGCGGCAGGAATATGGTGAACAACTTGCCCATCGGAGTCGCAAACATCTAATCCGCTCAAATGGTCGATAGCAGGCATGGCGGCAAGGTTTTCTTGAAAATTCATAAGTGCTTTCTTTGTTCGATGGAAGGCCGTCTGAAGCTTTTCAGACGGCCTTCCGTGATTAAGGGCAAAGATATTTAACGGGTGCCGAAAATTTTATCGCCGGCATCGCCCAAGCCGGGCATGATATAGCCGTGTTCGTTTAAGTGGCTATCGAGTGCGGCGGTGTATATCGTAACATCAGGGTGGGCTTCGTTAACCAGTTTCACGCCTTCCGGAGCGGCAACCAGCACGAGGGCTTTGATGTTGTGGCAGCCTTTTTGTTTCAAGAGATCGATGGTGGCAACCATAGAACCGCCTGTGGCAAGCATGGGATCGATAATCAGGGCAGGGCGTTCTTCCATGCTGTCAACGAATTTTTCAAAATAGGAAACAGGCTTCAGTGTTTCCTCATCGCGTTGCAGGCCTACTACGCTGATTTTGGCAGTGGGAATCAAGTCGAGTACGCCGTCAAGCATGCCGAGGCCGGCGCGTAGAATCGGTACGACGGTCAACGTTTTGCCTTTGATGCGCTCGCCTTCTATTTCACCGCACCAGCCGTCGATAATGTATTTTTCAGTATCGAAATCACGGCTGGCTTCGTAAGCCATCAATCGGGCGAGTTCGGTGGTTAAGGTGCGGAATTTATAAGTGCTGCATTCGGCTTCGCGCATCAAGGTTAATTTATGTTTAACCAACGGATGGTCAATGATGGTAACTTTCATGGTGTATCTTTCTCGGCATTCTTCGCGGCGTTATTATAGAACGTTGGCAGGTACGATAAAAGCGGTATTGTCAGGTTAATGGGACAAAAGCATATAAACAGATGTTTTGATTCTATGTGTATTTGCTAAATTATTTGTAAGGAACGGGTGAAATCTTTATTTAAGCGATATTCGGAATGCAAATGCTGTTAAAAGCACGGTAAGTGTGTAGGCATAGATATATTCATTTATAGCGTAAGATTGATAGATACCATGAAAAGATTTCAGGCCGTCTGAAAAGTGCGGTTTGGCCGGCTGTGTTTGTAAGCTCACTCCGCTTCCTTTATTATCTTGCCTTTGTCTTGCTTCAGGCCGTCTGAAAACAAGGAATTTTATGGAAAAATCGTTTGATTTAAATGCCGCTATCGGTATCGGTACACACGATGTCCCGTTTTTGCATGCCGACTGGCCGGCACCAACTCATGTGAAAACACTTATTACTACCCGCAACGGCGGAGTGAGCGAAGGAGTGTTTACAAGTTTGAATTTAGGGGCGCATGTCGGCGACAATCCGCTTCACGTAGCCCGAAATCGTGAAATCGTGCAGCAGCAGGTCGGTTTGCCGGTGGTATATCTGAATCAGATTCACGGCATAAGTGTCGTGAATGCGGCAGAACATATCGGCAATGTGCCCGACGCAGATGCAGCGGTAGACAGCAGCGGCAAAGTAGCTTGTGCCAGCATGACGGCAGACTGTTTGCCCGTGTTGTTCTGCGATAAAGCAGGCACGGTAGTGGCGGCGGCACATGCGGGATGGCGCGGTTTGGCCGGCGGGGTGCTGCAGAATACCATTGCGGAGATGAACGTGCCGCCGGTTGAAATTATGGCCTATCTCGGCCCGGCCATCGGCCCAGATGCTTTTGAAGTGGGGCAGGACGTGTTCGATGCTTTTTACGCCCGCATGCACGAGGCGGAAAATGCATTCGAACCTATCGGCAACGGTAAATATTTGGCCGATATTTACACGCTGGCCCGCATCACGTTGCGGCGGGAGGGTGTGAGTATGATTTACGGCGGCCATCATTGTACCGTGCTGGAGCGCGATACCTTTTTTTCTTACCGCCGCAACGGAAAAACCGGCCGCATGGCCAGTATTATTTGGTTGGAAAAGGCCGTCTGAAACTGCTTATCTGAAATTCAGACCAGCAGGATGGTGGTATTTATCGCTTTTATGATTGTGTTGTGCAAACAATATCGGCTTTTTTTGAATTTTGACCAAATGATGCTTGATTCTCGGTTCAAAAATCAAAAAAATGCCTGTATTTATTCAAATATTGAGAGATTGTTTTTATATTTTGCAGAAGTATCAGTTTTTTCAGGATTTCTGCTATATTCTGCCAATTCACACGTTTTTACAATGAGTGATGATTTTTAAATTTCAGTAATAAAGAAAGAAAAAGGTGTTTGTATGAGTACCCCAAACGCACATACGAAAGCAACGTTCGTGGCCACCGGCCTGATGCTGTTCGCTTTGTTTTTTGGTGCGGGTAACCTGATTTTCCCGGCTTTGCTGGGCCAGCAGGCCGGCAGTAATATTTTCAGCTCGGTTACAGGCTTTTTGCTGACAGGCGTGGGATTGCCGTTGTTGGGTGTGATTGCTATCGGCTATTCCGGCTCCCGCGATGTGCAGGATTTGGCTTCGCGCGTTACACCGTGGTACGGTATTTTATTTGCTTCGTTGCTTTATTTGTCTATCGGCCCGCTGTTTGCCACGCCGCGCACGGCAACGGTGTCTTTTGAAGTCGGTGTTGTACCGTTTCTCGGAGAAGAAAATAAAACGGTTGCACTGGCAGTTTTCAGTATTTTATTTTTTGCTGTTTCTTACTGGCTGGCGATGTCACCCGGCAAGCTGGTCGACCGTATCGGTAAAGTGCTAACGCCGATTTTGTTAATTGCCATTGTGATTCTGGTCGGTTATGCGGCCATGAACCCGATGGGTGAATTACAGACAGCTCAAGGCGAATATGCTTTGCAGCCGTTGGCAAAAGGTATGATTGAAGGTTACGGTACCATGGATGCACTGGCTTCTTTGGTATTTGCCATCATTGTAATTGATGCCGTGCGTGCAATGGGCGTAAGCAACAACCGCCAAGTGCTGGGGCTTACCGCCGGAGCGGGTTTGATTGCCGCTGCTTGTTTGGCCGTGGTTTATGTGTTTATCGCTTATATGGGCGCAACCAGCGTAGCGGGGTTGGGCTTGCAGGAAAACGGAGCTGCCGTATTATCGAAGAGTGCGCAATTTTATTTTGGCGATGCCGGTAATATATTGCTTGCCGTGATTGTATTTTTGGCTTGTTTGACCACTTCCGTCGGTTTGATTACTTCGTGCTCCGAATATTTTAACCGTTTGGTTCCAAGTGTTTCATATAAAACATTTGCTGTTATTTTCACATTGGTTTCCTGCGGTTTGGCCAATAAAGGTTTGGCAGGCATCATTAGTTTTTCGATTCCGATGCTGTTGCTGCTGTATCCGCTTACCGTAGTGATCATTTTATTGGCGTTTTTAGATAAATTTTTCAACGGCAGCCGTTTGGTTTACATATGCACCATCTTCTCTACGCTGATCGTGGGTTTGTTGGACGCGTATAAAACAGCATTCGGCTTCAGCCCCGAAACTGCCAAAGCCATTAACAATACATTACCTTTCTACGATATCGGCTTAGGCTGGATTGTGCCCGCTTCCGCCGGTTTTATTTTGGGCTGTATCTTAAATCTGGCCATTAAGAAAAAAGCCTGACGGCAGAATGATTGCCAAAGGCCGTCTGAAACCGGTTTCAGACGGCCTTTTTGTCGGCAGGTCATATCCTAAAGCCTGTTGAAATCGGCTATAATTCCACTTTTTCGAGCAACGAAACATATCATGAAACACATACACATTATCGGTATCGGTGGCACATTTATGGGCGGCGTTGCCGCTATTGCCAAAGAGGCGGGTTTTAAAGTAACCGGTTGCGATACGAAGATATACCCGCCGATGAGCACACAGCTTGAAGCCCTCGGTATCGGTGTTCACGAAGGATTCGATGCCGCACAGCTCGATATTTTCAACGCAGATGTGTATGTGATCGGTAATGTGGCCAAACGCGGCATGGAAGTGGTGGAGGCCGTCTTAAATCGCGGCTTACCTTATATTTCAGGCCCCCAATGGTTGGCTGAAAACGTGCTGCACAGCCGTTGGGTGCTGGCCGTAGCCGGCACGCACGGTAAAACCACCACTGCATCCATGTTGGCATGGGTACTCGAATATGCAGGATTGGCTCCGGGCTTTTTGATAGGTGGCGTGCCGCAAAATTTCAGCGTATCGGCCCGTCTGCCGCAGGCTCCGCGCCAAGACCCACAGGGACAGTCGCCGTTTTTCGTGATTGAGGCCGACGAATACGATACGGCGTTTTTCGACAAACGCTCTAAATTCGTTCACTACCGCCCACGCACCTGCATTCTGAACAATCTAGAATTCGACCATGCCGATATTTTTGCGGATTTGGCTGCGATTCAAACCCAATTCCATCATCTCGTCCGTACTGTGCCGTCTGAAGGGCTGATTGCCTGCAACGGCACCGAACAAAGTTTGCGCGACACCTTAGATAAAGGCTGCTGGACCCCCGTAGCATTTTTCGGCAGTGAAAACGGTTGGCAGGTAGCGAATGTGGGCGAAGACGGTTCATTTGATGTGTTGCTGGAAGGCAAGCGGGTAGGGCATGTGGCTTGGGACATTATCGGCGGACACAACCGTATGAATGCACTGGCCGTTATTGCGGCTGCCCGCCATGCCGGTGTGGATATTCAGACGGTCTGTGAAGCGTTGGCAGAATTTAAAAACGTAAAACGCCGTATGGAAATCAAAGGCACGGTGAAAGGCGTTACGGTTTATGACGATTTTGCCCACCATCCCACCGCAATCACCACTACTGTGGCGGGTTTACGGCAGAAGGTAGGCAAATCCCGTATTCTCGCCGTGTTGGAGCCACGCTCGAACACCATGAAACTCGGCACGATGAAAGCCGCATTGCCGGAAAGTTTGGCGGAAGCCGATTTGGTATTTTGCTATGCGGGCGGTGTGGATTGGGATGTTGCCGGCGCTCTTGCGCCGCTTGGCGGCAAATTGTACACAGGCAAGGATTTTGATGCATTTGTGGCGGAAATTGTGAAGCACGCTCGAGAAGGAGATCATATTTTGGTAATGAGCAACGGAGGTTTCGGCGGTATTCACGATAAACTGCTTACTGCTTTGCAGGTCTGATAGGAAAGTAATCATGAATAAAAAGGCCGTCTGAAAAGTATTTTCAGACGGCCTTTTGTTGCTGTGAGGCAAACTATATATTAAGCACGTTTGCGGAATTCGCCGGTGCGGGTGTCGATTTCGACTTTGTCGCCGTTTTCGATGTAGGCCATTACTTGGATTTCGGTACCGCCGACCAAACGTGCGGTTTTCATCACTTTGCCTGAAGTGTCGCCTTTAACGGCAGGCTCGGTGTATTCCACTTCGCGCACGATGATAGTAGGCAGTTCTACGGAGATCGGGTTGCCTTCGTAGAAAGTTACTTCGCATACGTCTTCCATGCCGTCTACGATGAATTTCAGTGCGTCGCCGATGTTTTCGGCTTCGATTTCGTATTGGTTGAACTCTTCGTCCATGAATACGTACATGGGGTCGGCAAAGTAGCTGTAAGTACAGTTTTTGCGGGCCAGAATCACGACGTCGAATTTGTCGTCGGCTTTGTAGATGGTTTCGGTGGCTGCGCCGGTCAGCAGGTTTTTCAGTTTCATGCTGACTTTGGCAGAGCTGCGGCCGCCTTTGATGTATTCGGTTTTTTGTACCACCATCGGGTCGTTGCCGACCATAAATACGTTACCTGCGCGCAGTTCTTGTGCGGTTTTCATGTTGTGTTTCCAATCTGTGATTCGGTAAAAATAAACGCGTTATTTTAGCGGCGTTCGATAAATTTGGCTAGTTTTTCGATGGCAGACGGCTGTTCGAAAAGTGTGTTTTTCCAATCCGCGACACTTTGCCGCCATTCGTTGGCATGCCGCTGCAAGGCTTGCCATGCTTCGAGGCGTTGCGCGGGTGTTAGGGAGCGTGCGCCGTTGAGTTCGTCCGACAGGGTTTGATGTGCCGTCTGAATATTATCGGGGTAGTGCGCATAGGCTTTGTGCCAAAAGGCGTGCAGTTTGTCGATATGCACGGATTCTTCCTGCGGGTAGATGTGCCAGAAAAAGGGTTTGGCGGCGAATTGGGCGCGCACGAAGCTGTCTTCGCCGCGGATGATAAGGCCGTCTGAAAGGTGCAGCAGGCGGTCGAAATCGCTTTGCGGAATAAACGGAATCTTAACCAGCTGAACCGAGGCCGTCTGAAAAATGCTGCCGCTTTCGGTTAAGGCATTTTGCGGTATGGCTCCGGCGGTTTTCAAGCTGTCGATAATCTGACCGCCCGCCAACAGCAGGGTAATCGGCTGCCCGGCTTGCTGCCACATGGCCAGCCATTCGGCCCAAACGGGGCTGTGATAGCCGAACAGCAGCCATTCGGGGGCGGTTTTCGCGGGGAGTTGCAGGGTTTCGCGGAACGTATGTCCGTTAAAAAGGCAGCGTGTTTCGTAGTCTTGTTCGCGTAACAGGCCGCCGCTCCGTTCGCCGAAGCCCATAAACCAAAAATATTTTTGCAGGCCGTCGGCTTGGGGCGAGGGTAGGGCGTGGAGTTTTTCGTTGCTGTCTTCGGCGCTGAGGTATTCCCAGTTGAGCCATAAGGGACGGTGTCGGCGGATAACTGCCGAAACATCGGGCGGTAAATCGCAGGCGAAAGTTTCGATAACGATGTGCGGCGGCGGGGCGTTATCCAAGCCGTCGGCACGCTCTGCCTGCCATGTTCGCACGGTGATGTGTTGATGGGTGCAGGGCGTAGCGGGCAAATCGGGGCAAAGGGCGCGCAGGGCGGCGGTATCGTCCATCCATAAATGCACCTGCCAGCCCAGTTCGAGGGTGAGCATTTGTGCCAGCCGCCACGACACGCCGATATCGCCGAAGTTATCGATAACATTACAAAACAACCAGCAAATTTGAGGGAATTTTTTTTCAGACGGCATAATGATCAGGCTTAAATATTGGTCGGATAAGGGTTTATGTTGATCCTGGGTTTGTCAAGAGTGAAAACAGCTTTTATCCACATTGGCAGTATCGTGATATGACACCTCTACGGTAAGAAGGCTTGACAACTTTAAAAACAATTTAACCATTTGATAAATATAAATTTTATAAAAAGGCTTAAATTTTGTGCAACTATGTAGACACCCTGATTTTTCGGGAAAAGTGCCTGTATTTCACATACTGTCCACAAACTTATCCACAGCTTTTGTGAGTAACCGTGAAAGGCTCGATGGGGCTTGATTTTAGGAGTTTAGCATATTTGAAAAGGGGCTAAATCGGGCTGCGTAAGAATAAAAATTTTATGGTTACGGCCTTTGTAGGCCGTCTGAAATCCGAGTTTTTACTTCAAAATAGCAGCTGAATAATGTTATCTGTTTTCAGCCGTATTCATGAGCCGCAAAGCTTTCAGACGGCCTTGCTCGGGCAGATATTCCGCCAGACCGATAAAATTGCCGTCTTCTGCATAAACCCGAACTGGTGTACTTTCCGGCACTTCCTCCTGATAGTCGGGCCGTTGGCCGAATTTCAGCATTTTCACCCTGCTTTCGGGTAGGGTGATGCGGGGCAGGTGGGAAATCAAAACGTCGCATGGCAATAGCAGAGCATCACGTTCGGGTTCGCTTGAAGTTTCCAATTGTTGGAGAGTATGGGTTTCGCCGATGGTAAAACCGGCGGTTTCGGTACGGCGCAAGGCGGTCAAGTGGGCGAAAGTGCCGATGTGTTTCGCAATATCTTCGCTCAGGGTACGGATGTAAGTGCCTTTGCTGCAACGCACGTTAATAACAGCTTGCGGAGCGGTAAAATTTTCAATATCAATGGAATAGATGATGATGTCGCGCGGTTTGCGCTCGATAACGATGCCTTTGCGGGCATATTCGTAAAGCGGTTTGCCTTCGTGCTTGAGCGCGGAAAACATCGGCGGCACTTGGTGGATGGCTCCGGTAAGTGCTTGGCAGGCCGTCTGAAATTCTGTAAGGGAAATATCGGCGCGGGCGGTAGCAATGATTTCGCCTTCGATATCGCCGGTGCTGGTAGCCTCACCCAGCTTTAAGGTGGCGGTGTAGGCTTTGTCGGCATCAAGCAGGTACTGGGCAAACTTGGTGGCTTCGCCGAAGCAGACCGGCAACAGGCCTGTAGCCAGCGGATCGAGTACGCCCGTGTGTCCGGCTTTTTCGGCACGGTAAAGGCGGCGGGCTTTCTGCAAGGCGGTGTTGCTGGACAAGCCGGTGGGTTTGTCCAGCAGAAGCACGCCGTTTACGGGGCGTTTTTGCGGTTTGTTCATGCTTTCGGACGGCCTTAGTCTTCTACCGGTTTTTCTGCTGCAACTTGTTCGATCAGATGTGAAATGCTCATGCCGCGCTCCAGCGATTCGTCGTATTTGAAGTGAAGCTCGGGGATTCGGAAAAGCTTGATGCGTTTGGCCAGTTCGCTGCGCAGATAGCCTTTGGAATGCTCCAATGCTTCTTTGGTGATTTCACGGGTGCTGTCGTCGAGCACGGTGTAATACACGGTGGCGTGGCTGTAATCGCGGGTAACGTCTACTTCGTTGATGGTGATGAAGCCTGCGCGCGGGTCTTTCAGGCCGGTGCGTACCAGCTCCGCCAGTTCGCGCATAATCTGCTCTTTTACACGGTCTTGGCGGGCATAGCCGCGTTGTGGTTTTCTCATGATATTCCTTAATAATCAATGATGCCGTCTGAAAAAAGTTTCAGACGGCCTGAGTAATCAATAGCCGTAATTATAGCTTAAAAGCGGATGGGACGGATAAGGTAAGGCCGTCTGAAAAAGGTTTTCAGACGGCCTCGGTTATTTATGCCAAACCTAAATAACTTTTTAAGTCTTTCCAGAATTGCGGTTCCAGCTTCAGCAGATAAGCAATCAACGGCAGGTTGCCCAAAGCCACGGCGAGATAAAGCAGCGTAATGCTGTCAAACAGCCACAGCAGCGCGGCACTTATCAGCGCGGCGGTTACCATAAACATACCGTTGACGATGTTGTTGGCAGCAATGGCGTGGGCGCGGAAGGTGTCGGTGCTGGCGGTTTGCAGCCAAGTGTAAAGCGGCACGGAAAAGAAGCCGCCGAAAAAGCCGATGGCAATCATGGTGAGCATGACCGGATAGGCATTGGCTTGCGATAGAAACCACATGATTCCCTGCAGTTCGGTAAAGCGCCGGCCGTGGGTCAGCCAAACCAGCAGCAGGCCGCCGGCCGTTAATCCGATGGCACCGACCGTTACCAAGCCCAGATGCAAACGGTGGTGGCTGATTTTGGCACACAACACCGAACCTGCGGCAATGCCTATCGAAAACAGGGCCAGCATCATGTTGAACACATTGTCGTTGCCGCCGAGATGGATTTGCGTGAAGGTCGGCAGTTGGGTGGTATAAACCGAACCGACAAACCAAAACCACGAAATGCCGATAATCGCCGCATACAGTTTGCGTTGGGCGAAGGTGTGTCGCAGCAGCGCGAATGTGCCGCGGATAATGTTCGGCTCGATACGGGTTCCGGTGTCTTTAGCCGGTACGGAAGGCATAAACAGGCTCGCCAACGTGCCGCCGACCGCCACCAGCATCACCAGAGTGCCGACAATATGCGGCGGCACACCTGCCACGGCGGTGCCGAGAATCTGGCCGAGCAGAATGGCGATAAATGTGCCCGATTCAATCAGACTGTTGCCCATAATCAGTTCTTTATCGTTGAGGTAGTCGGGCAGGATGGCATATTTCAACGGGCCGAACAGTGTCGACTGTGTGCCCATGCAAAACAGGCAAAACAAAAGCAGCGGGGCGGATTGGATGTAGAAACCGAAAGCCGCCACCGACATCACCAAGATTTCCAGCAGCTTGATTACCCGCGCCAGAAGGGCTTTGTCGAATTTGGTACTGAGCTGCCCGGAAATGGCGGAAAACAGAAAATAAGGCAGAATAAACAGCAATGCGCCGAGATTTAGCATTTGGCTGGCGGGTAAAATATCGTTTTTGCCCAAGCCGTAGAAGCTGATCATCACAAAAAGCGCGGTTTTGAACAGATTGTCGTTGAATGCGCCGAGAAACTGCGTGCCGAAAAGCGGTGCGAAACGGCGGCCGGTGGAGAAGTTCAGATTATCTTTCAGGCTCATTTTGATTGTCTTTTTCTTGATCAAAGTCGGGATTCAGCCTGTCGGTAGAGTCGTCATCCATCAGGATGCGGTGGGCAGGGCCTTCAAGGTCGTCGAATTGTCCGGTTTTACCAGACCACCAGAAAAAATAAGCAATCAGAAAAGCCAAAATAATGCTGATAGGAATCAGGATGAATACGCTTTCCATTACACCATTCCCGTTAAATCGTTAAGCACCAACGTTTGGCCGCCGATGCTGAAATATTCGTTGCGGATTCGGCCGATAGCGGATTCGTCGTCGAACAAAGCGACGCAATCTTTCTCGACCGCCCAATAAAGAGGCTGCGCGGCATTTTGATAAGGTTCCAGCGCATGTACGGCGGCGGTGTTTTGCGGAGGTTGCTCGCTTTGCAGTTTTACCGCAAAACGGCCGCTTTGCGGCGGATTTTCCGATTCGTTGTCGGGCAACATAATCAAAAAGCCCAGATGTTCGCCTGCTTGGGTGTGGATACTGAAGTAGTGCATGATGGTTTTCAGACGGCCTCAGATAAAGAATTCAAGTAATGCAATAGATTGAAGTATAAAGGATTGCTCGGAAGCGGAAGGTTTCAGACGGCCTTTTATCCTCACCCGCTGATTTTGTCCGACAAACCCACTTCGTGCGGATTGATGCGGGCATTGTCTTCCTGCCCCAAACCAATCAATTTGCGTAGGCGCGTGATGTAGGCATTGACATCCAACCCGCGTCCGAAACGTTGTGCTTCCCAAATCGTTTCCGCCAGCGCATCGGCCATATCGTGTTCAGCTTTCACCCAGTCGCCCGCATGTTTCGCACACAGTTTTTCATGAATGGCGCGGATGCCCGGCGGTTGGTCTATCGCCGCCTGCTCCTGTATTGAAAGGTGCAGCGACATATGCAGAAAAGGATTGGTTTCGCCTGCTTCCGGTGTCCAGTTTTTATCCAGATAGTCTTCGATGTTTTCCAAGTAATGATGATATTCGGGATGCGCTTCGATAATCCGCAATGCTTTTTGCTGTAAAGCATCCATTTGCAAAGGCAGCATACGCCGCTGCCAGACTTGCGCAAAAAAACGGCGCACATCGTGGGTGTTCACATCATACATGGTTTGAAATCCGCGGCTGTTGTTTTCAGACGGCCATTATAACCGATAAGGCCGCCTGAAAGCCTTCATATGGTTTTCAGACGGCCTCGTTACTTTCATTGGCAATTTACCCGCAACACGCGTATAATTACCCGTTCCTATCTGGGGGCGATCTTGGTTTCGACGGGGGTTGCGAAGCAGATGCGGGCATACCGGGGTCTCAGATTCCCGTAAAACACTGAACGAAAATAGTCGCAAACGACGAAACTTACGCTTTAGCCGCTTAAGGCTAGCCGTTGCAGCAGTTGGTCAATGGGCTGTGTAGCGCAAGCTACCGCAACGTCATTTTACATTGACTGGTTTTCTGTCGGGTTACTTGGCAGAGAATAAGATTTAAGGTAACTGGTTTCCAAACAGCCTGTCTGTCGGCGGAATGGGAACGAGATTCTAAGTAGGCAAGACTAAGTATGTAGAACGCTTTGTAGAGGACTTTCGGACGGGGGTTCAATTCCCCCCGCCTCCACCAGCTTAATACCCGTAAAACTTTTTGGTTTTGCGGGTTTTTTGTTGCTTGAAAAGAAAAAGATTTGCGAAAAGAGTGAATTTGAGAACTGGATTTCTATTTCCGCTGTGTGCAAAAGAAGCGGATAAATTGAAATACGCGATATTAAAGTGAATTTATCTGCACAATTTACATTATCTATACTTGCAGTAAGAACGGTTTTTATTTATATTTTCTCCTAATAATAAAACTAAGTCTCATTAAGATTACGGAATTAGGAGCACACAATGTTTGTATGTATCTGCAATGCTATTACAGACCGTCAAATTCAGGAAACCGTAGCAGCCGGTGCGAGCAGCTTGAGCGATTTGCAGGCTCAATTGGGCGTGGCCACTTGCTGCGGATGTTGCAGCGATCTGGCTGCCTCTTACTTAAATGGCAGCAATCCAACACAAAGCACTGTTACCGCAGGCATCAACGTACAAAGTTGATTGCCGGTTGTTCATCTTTTCAATGCAAAAGGCCGTCTGAATAATTTCAGACGGCCTTTGTTGTTTGATGATTCGGAGTTTAGTAATGTATCACGCTGCGGATGGATTTTCCTTCATGCATCAGATCGAATGCTTTGTTGATGTCCTCCAACGGCATGGTGTGGGTAATGAAGTCGGAAAGGGCGAATTCGCCGTTCATGTATTGCTGGATGATGCCCGGCAGTTCGCTGCGGCCTTTGACACCGCCGAACGCGGAACCGCGCCATACGCGGCCGGTAACCAGTTGGAACGGGCGGGTGCGGATTTCCGCGCCGGCGGGTGCCACACCGATAATCACGCTTTCGCCCCAACCTTTGTGGCAGCATTCCAGTGCCGCGCGCATGATGTCCACATCGCCGACGCATTCAAATGAAAAGTCCACGCCGCCGTCGGTTATGTCGATAATCACTTCTTGAATGGGTTTGTCGAAGTCTTTCGGATTGATACATTCGGTGGCACCGAGTTTTTCTGCCATCGGGAATTTAGAAGGATTGATGTCGATACCGATAATCCGGCTTGCTCCCGTCATTCTGGCACCGATGATTGCAGCCAATCCGATGCCGCCCAAGCCGAAAATGGCTACGGTGTCACCGCGTTTTACTTTGGCCGTGTTCATCACCGCGCCCATGCCGGTGGTTACGCCGCAACCGAGCAAGCACACTTCTTTTAAGTCGGCTTCGGGTTGGATTTTGGCTAAAGACACTTCGGCCACGACGGTATATTCCGAAAAGGTGGAGCAACCCATGTAGTGGTAAATCGGCCGGCCGTCTTTAAAGAAACGCACGGTACCGTCGGGCATCAGGCCTTTGCCTTGCGTGGCGCGTACCGAAGAGCACAGATTGGTTTTGCCGGATTTGCAGAATTTGCATTCGCCGCATTCGGCCGTGTAAAGCGGAATTACGTGGTCGCCGGGCTTGACACTGGTAACTCTTTCGCCCACGGCTTCCACAATGCCTGCTCCTTCGTGGCCGAGCACGCAGGGAAACACGCCTTCGCTGTCTTGCCCGCTTAAAGTATAGGCATCGGTGTGGCATACGCCGGTGGCGATAATGCGTACCAGCACTTCGCCTTTTTGCGGCGGCATCAAATCCAATTCTTCGATTTTCAGCGGTTCGTTCGGTGCCCAAGCAACCGCGGCACGGGTTTTAATGTAGTTCATAATGTTCTCCTGTCGGCTATGAATATTTCGGAAAGGTTTTGACATACCCCACCCACTATATTTATTTGATATACGATTTCACCAATGCGATTGCATCGTCAATGCTTTGGTGCAGAGTTTGGTGTTGCGGGTTATCGCAGTTTGCATGACCGAAAGATTCTCTCAGATGGCTTTCCATCACATCGCGCATCAGGCCGTTCACCGCACCGCGAATGGCGGCAAGCTGTTGCAATACCTCGGAACATTCGGCTCCGGATTCGATTTGTCTACTCAAGGCTTCGGCTTGTCCTTGAATGCGGCGGAGGCGGTTACTATGGGGAGTATATACAGAGAGTGGGACAGAGTAAAGGAAACGGATAGTCGGATTTAACTAAAAAATGATATAAAACAAAATATTGAAATTTCTGCATGCTCTAAAGAAGCAATAAGCAAGAGGCCGTCTGAAAATCAATTTCAGACGGCCTCTCGAGAAAAAGAATATTGGGGAAAGTTATAAAAACTTATACCACTCCTTTTTTCTCCAAATAGCTTTCGTAATCGCCCAGATAGTGTTCGTAACCGCCTTTGCCGTCCAGCTCGATGATTTGCGTGGCCAACGAAGACACAAACTGACGGTCGTGCGATACGAAAATCAGCGTTCCTTTGTATTTTTCCAAAGCCATGTTTAAGGATTCGATACTTTCCATATCCATGTGGTTGGTCGGTTCGTCCATAATCAACACGTTCGGTTTCAGCAAAATCAGCTTGCCGTAAAGCATGCGGCCTTTCTCTCCGCCCGAAAGCACCTGCACTTGTTTAACCACGTCGTTGCTGCCGAACAGCAAGCGGCCGAGCGTACCGCGGATAACTTGTTCGTCGTCGCCTTCCTGACCCCATTGGCGCATCCATTCGGTGAGGTTCATGTCAACATCGAAGTCATTTTCGTGATCTTGCGGATAGTAGCCGACGTTGGCTTTTTCCGCCCATTTGATGGAGCCTGAATCAGGTTGGACACCTTCGCCGTATTCGGGATTGAATGCACCGGCCAACAATTTCAGCAAGGTGGATTTACCGGCACCGTTGGGGCCGATAATCGCCAAACGCTCTCCGGCTTCCAAAATAAAGCTCAGGTTTTTAAACAATTGGTTTTCAAAGCGTTTGCTCAAACCTTCCACTTCAACGGCTTGGCGGTGCAGCTTGGCTTTTTCGTCGGTTTCAAAGCGGATATAAGGGTTTTGACGGGTAGACGGTTTAACCTCCACCATTTCGGCTTTGATTTTATCGGCCTGTTTCAGACGGCTGGTCGCTTGGCGGGCTTTAGATTTGTTGGCCGAGAAGCGCGCCACGAATTCTTGCAGTTCTTGCAGCTTTTCTTTGGCTTTGGCGTTGTCGCGCATGGCGCGCTCGCGGGATTGTGCAGAAGCCAGCATGTAATCATCGTAGTTGCCGGGGTAGATGGTGATGCTGTTGTAATCAACATCGGCCATATGCGTGCAGACTTCATTCAAAAAATGGCGGTCGTGCGAAATGATGATCATGGTCGAATCGTATTCGTTCAACACACCTTCGAGCCAACGGATGGTGTTGATGTCCAAGTTGTTGGTCGGCTCGTCGAGCAGCAATACGTCGGGCTTGGAAAATAAGGCTTGTGCCAGCAATACGCGCAGTTTGAAGCCGGGAGCCACTTCGCTCATTTGGGCATTGTGCAATGATTCTTCGATACCTACACCGCTCAACAATTCGGCCGCGCGCGCTTCGGCGGTGTAACCGTCGTATTCGGCAAACTTGGCCTCCAATTCGGCAGCGTGCATGTAATCGTCTTCGGTGGCTTCCAAATTGGCGTAAATGGCATCACGCTCGGTCATCGCCGACCACATTTCGGTGTGCCCCATCATCACCACGTCCAGCACGCGCATATCTTCATAGGCAAATTGGTCTTGGCGCAGTTTACCCAAACGCACGCCGTTTTCGATAGCTACTTCGCCGCTGGTCGGCTCCAAATCGCCGCCGAGAATTTTCATGAAGGTGGATTTACCCGAACCGTTGGCACCAATCAGCCCGTAGCGGTTGCCTTCGCCGAATTTGACAGACACGTTTTCAAATAGCGGCTTCGCGCCGAACTGCATGGTTATGCCGTTGGTAGAAATCATTGATGTAAACCTTTTGGAAAATGAAACATTTAAAGGGTGTAATTATAGCATATTTTGAAAAATTTCTTGATGATAGGGCCGTCTGAACATACCGTTTGATTTAAAAACAGTATGTCTAGACGGCCCGATACTGCTGTTGGCGCGATTAAGATGCAAGGCTGCCGAAACGGCCGTTGTTGAAATCGTTGATGGCTTCGCGGATTTCTTCCACGGTATTCATCACAAACGGGCCGTAGCCGACCACTGGCTCTTTAATCGGCACGCCGGAGAGCAACAGTATTTTCACTTCTTCGTTGCCTGCGGCGATATCCACTTCACCGCCGCCGTTTTCAAAACCGACCAATTGGCCTGCACCGGCACTGTCTTTGCCGTTAAACACTGCTTGACCGCGCAGCACAACCATAGAAAGGCTGTGGTCGGCGGGGATGGTTAAGGCAGCTTCTTTACCGGGGCGGATAACCACGTCCCACACGTTCATTTCGGTGTGGGTATCGGCCGCACCTTTGATGTTTCCGTGTTCGCCTGCAATCAAACGCAGATGGCCGGCACCGTCGGGCAGCTCCACTACGGGAATGTTCTCTTTAGCGAGATGTTGATAGCGCGGCGGTGTGTTTTTGTCTTTTGCCGGCAGGTTTACCCACAGTTGCACCATCTCGAAAAGGCCGCCCGCTTTGCTGAATGCTTCGGAATGGAACTCTTCGTGAATGATGCCGGCACCGGCGGTCATCCATTGTACGTCGCCTTCTTTAATCACGCCGCCTCCACCTGTTGAATCGCGGTGTGCCACTTCGCCGTGATAAGCAATGGTAACGGTTTCAAAGCCTTTGTGCGGGTGTTGGCCGACACCGCGGGGGCTGCGTGCTTCGTTGGGCGCGAATGTGTAAGGTGCGGCGTAGTCGAGCATCAAAAACGGGTCGGTGCCGCGGTCGGCATCCATGTGTGAAAACAGGGGTTGAACCAAAAAGCCGTCTCCAACCCAGTGTTGGCTGTTGGCGCGGTAGATTTGTCGCACGTTTCTCATGGTGTTTCCTTTCGTTATTTTAATTTTTAATGATGTGTGTTTGCTCGTGTTATAGTCAATCAAATTATTTTTAATGCAAGGCAGCAAGCCGCAGACAGTACGGGTAGTACGGAACCGATTCTGTTACCGCTTCAGCGGCTTACACAATCGTTCTCTTTGAGCTAAGGCGCAGCAACGCCGTAGTAAAACAAGTTGATTGACTTTAGTGCATTTGCTGCATACCCGCGGCTTGCGCTTCCCTCAGTTTGGCGGGGGTAACGTCGGTGCCTTCGGGGTCAACCACGGTTACGGTGGAGAGCATATTGTTGATTTGTCCACACACTTGGCGGATGTAGGCTTGGCGCAAAACATCGCGTTCGGCGGTTTCGGCTTCGCTCAGGCCTACGGTTTTGGCTTTGCGGGCCAGCTCGTTGATACGGTCTAATTCTGCAATACGCATGATCGGCTCCTTGTGTGGTTGAGGCCGTCTGAAATCCGGTTTGCCGTTTTTCAGACGGCCTCTTCGGTTATTTGTCAATTGCCCGTTATTTTTTACTGGGCTTTTTTTATCGTTAGGCGTATTATACGTAGTACAAATTTTTATACAAGTACGCACATTTTTTATACTGTAAACAATACGGCAACAGAGTGGAATATGAACAGCTATCACGAATTAAACGGTAACTGCTGCCCGGTCAGCACCACGCTCGATATCATCGGCGGAAAGTGGAAAGTTTTGATTTTGCATCATTTAAATACGGAAACCCGCCGTTTCAACGAATTGCAGAGGCTGATGCCCGCTGTAACCCAGCGCATGTTAACCCTGCAACTGCGCGAACTGGAAGGCGACGGTATCGTTCATCGCGAAGTGTATCCGCAGGTGCCGCCCAAAGTGGAATATTCGCTGACCGAGTTCGGGTTGACGTTGATGCCGGTAATCGAAGCCATGCACCGTTGGGGCACGGAATATGCGCTGGAGTGTGCAAAACACAAGGCGCAGAAAAGCTGACGGCAGGCCGATTGACACTTTTATAAGCATGGGCGGATGCGGATATAGTTCAAGGTGTTAAGGTGCAGCGGGTGCAGACCGATGAAACGAGCGGGTAGGGCGCAGAACAGCAATGTGCCGCAGGCGGTAAGTTTGCAAAGTTTTCTTGTTTGAAAAATGAAAACCGCCCGCAAAAGCCGGAAATTTATCCGACTTTTGCGGGCGGTTTGATGTTTCAGACGGCCTGATGCCGTTTAACGCTTGTTTATTTAGCTTGGGCGTTCCAGCGCTCGATCGATTCTTTAATTACTTCTTTGGCTTCGGCCACATCACCCCAGTGTTCCACGGTGGTGGAACCGGGTTTTTTCAGGGCTTTGTATTGGTTGAAGTGGAATTCGATTTGTTGGATCAACTGCTTGGGCAAATCGGCCAAACTGTTGTAGGCGTTGCCGTTGTTACGGTCGTCGGCGGGTACGCACACGATTTTGTCGTCCACTTCGCCGTCGTCCACAAACTTCATCACGCCGATGATTTTGGCTTCCAAAAATACGCCGGTAGCCAAAGGCTGTTCGGTAATCAGCAATACGTCAAGCTCGTCGCCGTCTTCATCGAGCGTTTGCGGGATGAAACCGTAGTTGGTGGGTTTGGCGAAAATGGCGGGTTCTACGCGGTCGAGTTGGAAGGCGGCCAGTTTGCGGTTCCATTCGATTTTGTGGTTGCTGCCTGCGGGAATTTCGTTCACTACGTTGATGATGCCGCCGTCAACGTCGCCGGGAGTAAGAATCTGATTGAAATCAGCCATGATGAATCCTTGTTTCGAGATGGTTTTTAAACGGGTGCGAGTATAACATAAGCTGCATTGAGAGGCCGTCTGAAAGCTCACTTTCAGACGGCCTCGGTTATTGTGCAATCAAACGTGGAAGCTCTCGCCGCAACCGCATTCGTCTTTCACGTTCGGGTTTTGAAACTTAAAGCCTTCCTGCAAGCCTTCTTTGGTGTAGTCCAGCTCGGTGCCGTCGAGATACACATGGCTTTTGGGGTCGACGAATACTTTCACGCCGTAGCCTTCAAACACCAAATCTTCGGGCTGGATATCGTCAACAAATTCCAAAGTGTAAGCCATGCCCGAACAGCCGCTGGTTTTCACGCCCAAGCGGATGCCTTCGCCTTTGCCGCGTTTGGTGAGAAAGTTTTGGATATGGTTGGCGGCTTTTTCGGTTAATGTAATCATCGTCTTAATCCTTTACGCTTACTATGCGGGTGTTTCTTTGCTGAGGGTATTCGTTGTAGGGCAGAGATACCTTCCTTACATGTTTCTCACAGCTCTACGGCTTTTCAGACGGCCTTTATAAACTGTGAGGCCGTCTGAAAATCAGCTTTGCGTTTTAGCCCATTCTACCGCTGCAACAATAGCCGCTTTGGCTTGCGGGCTGTTTTTCCAGCAGGTCGAACCGGTTAACGCCGCGCCTTGCTGCAAAATATCGTCCACATCTGCTGCGGCGAGTTTGGCGGTATCGTCCAAGCCCATTTGCTGCAAGCGTTGCAAAATGGTTTTGCCTACACCTTTTTGTGCCAGCAGCGATTGGGTTTCGGTTTCGGTAAAAGGCATAGCAGGTTCCTTTTTGTAAACAGACTGATTGCCTAGCTGCATGAAACCTTTTGCAAAGATTACACGCCTTTTTTCTTTTTGTAGTCCGAAACAGCGGCTTTAATCGCGTCTTCGGCCAAAATCGAGCAGTGTACTTTCACCGGCGGCAGTTCCAATTCTTCGGCGATGGCACTGTTTTTAATCGCCAAAGCTTCATCAAGGCTTTTGCCTTTTACCCATTCGGTAATCAATGAAGAAGAAGCAATGGCCGAGCCGCAACCGTAGGTTTTGAACTTGGCATCTTCAATCACACCTTCGTCGTTCACTTTGATTTGCAGTTTCATCACGTCGCCGCAGGCAGGCGCGCCCACCATGCCGGTGCCGACCGATTCGTCGTTTTTGTCGAACGAGCCGACGTTGCGGGGGTTTTCGTAATGATCAATCACTTTATCGCTGTATGCCATGATGTGGGTTCCTTGTGTATATATTGGCTTATTCGGTTTATCTAAGGCCGTCTGAAAGGAAATTCAAGACGAATTAAGTTTTTGTTTTAAAAAATATAGTATGTGGTTAGTGATGGCTTTTGCGCGTTATTTCGTCCAGTCTTCTACCGATAAATCAGCAATCTGTTGGAAAGCGGCATCGTTGCTGACCAACACTGCGCTTACGGCGGAAGCATGGGCGGCAATCATCATATCTAAAGATGCCAGATTTTTACCCGACTGCTCTGCCTGCGCTTTAAATTTTCCGTAATGCGTGCTTGCTTGCTCGTCGAACGGCAATACGCCTATACGCAATAAAAGTTCATGCACTGCACGATGCAGCTTGGCCGCATCAGGTTTTTTCGCCAAGCCGTACATTAATTCGGCATGAGTAACCGCTGAAATATATAAATCAGACATCGGCACGCTTTGCAATTTTGCCATCACATTCGGCTGACGGCGCAGGATATGGCTCACAATGTTGGTATCCAAAAGATAGCGCATGTTTTATTCCTGCCAGTCTGCAAACGGATCGCGTTGCTGTATGGAGGTATTGCGTTCAATGGTATCGCTTTCGTCAAGCTCCGATGCTGCGGCGATAAAACCCTGCCAGTCGCCCGGACGTTGCGACAGAATCACATCGCCCGTGGCTTCGTCTCGGCGGATATACACTTCATCACCCGTAAATCGGAATGCAGCAGGCAGCCGCACGGCTTGACTACGGCCATTTTGAAAAAGTTTGGCGGTTTGCATGGCGGTTTCCTTGTGTGGGTAGGGATAATTTTAGTGTAAGGGTTTAATTGGTATTTATCAAGGTATATATCTTTCGGTTTCAGACGGCTTCATAAACATGAATGTTAATGTTCTGCCCATTCAACCGTATTCAAATCAATTCCTTCTTTAAACATTTCCCATAGCGGAGAAAGTTCGCGCAGTTTGCCGATTTTGGATTTAATCAGTTCGGCGGCGAAAGCTACTTCTTCTTCGGTGGTCATGCGGCCGAAGGTGATGCGCAGGGAAGAGTGCGCCAGTTCGTCGTTGCGGCCTAATGCGCGCAAAACGTAGCTGGGTTCCAGCGAGGCGGAGGTACAGGCGGAGCCGCTGGATACGGCGAGTTCTTTTACGGCCATGATCAGGCTTTCGCCTTCGACGAAGTTGAAGCTCACATTGAGGTTGGTGGCGACGCGGTGTTCCAAATCGCCGTTGATATACACTTCTTCAATGCCTTCGATGCCTTTGAGGAAGATTTCGCGCAGCTTGAGGGCGTGGGCGATGTCTTGTTCCAATTCCAAACGTGCCAAACGGAAGGCTTCGCCCATGCCGACGATTTGGTGGGTGGGCAGGGTGCCGGAACGGAAGCCGCGTTCGTGGCCGCCGCCGTGGATTTGGGCTTCGAGGCGTACGCGGGGTTTGCGGCGTACATAGAGTGCGCCGATGCCTTTGGGGCCGTAGATTTTGTGGGCGGACATGGAAAGCAGGTCGACTTTGGCGGCTTCTACGTCTACAGGGGTTTTTCCGCAGGCTTGGGCGGCGTCAACGTGGAAGATAATTTTGTTTTCGCGGCAGATTTCGCCGATGGCGGGAATGTCTTGAATCACGCCGATTTCGTTGTTGACCCACATCACGGAAATGAGGATGGTGTCGGGGCGGATAGCGGCTTTGAGTTCTTCCAAATCAATCAGGCCGTTTTCCTGCACGCCGAGGTAGGTTACTTCAAAGCCTTGGCGTTCGAGTTCGCGCATGGTATCCAAAACGGCTTTGTGCTCGGTTTTAACGGTGATGAGGTGTTTGCCTTTGGTTTTGTAGAAGTGCGCCGCGCCTTTGATGGCAAGGTTGTTGGATTCGGTGGCGCCGCTGGTAAACACGATTTCTTTGGAATCGGCGTTAATCAGTTTGGCAATTTCGAGGCGGGCATTTTCTACGGCATCTTCTGCCACCCAACCGAAGCTGTGGCTGTTGGAAGCTGGGTTGCCGAAGGTTTCGGTTAAGTAAGGAATCATTTTTTCGGCCACGCGTTTGTCAACGGGGGTGGTGGCGGCGTAGTCGAGATAAATGGGGGTATGAACGGTCATGGTTTGGTCTCTTTCGTTTTTATATTTCGGTATCTTTAGTGGATGTGGGTGAAGGTAACGACTTTGCCGTTGCTTTCGTTTTTCTGGTCGACAATGTTTTGCAGGGTAACGCTGCTTAGGTAGTCGTGAATGGTTTTGTTCAGGCTTTCCCACAATTCGTGGGTTAAGCAGGCGGTGCCGTTGTTGCAGTTGGCTTTGCTGCTGCACTGCGTGGCATCGAGTTTGTCTTCGGCTGCGGCGATAATTTGGGCAATGTTGATTTCCTTCGCCGGCGCAGCCAAGATATAACCGCCGCCGGGGCCGCGCAGGCTTTCTACCAAACGGGCGCGGCGCAGTTTGCTGAACAGCTGCTCCAAATAGGATAGGGATATGTTTTGCCGCTCGCTGATGGCGCTGAGTTTGACTGCGCCGTTTTGCGCGTTCATCGCCAAATCAATCATAGCGGTAACGGCAAACCGGCCTTTGGTGGTTAATCGCATAATGGTTTTTGTGGTTTATGTATTAGTATACTGTTGCGAATTGTCTAATATCTGAGTGTTTCAGTCAAGTATATAAAGGCTGATGTGATTGCTTGTTTTTATGAGAGGAATAAAAATGTTTGTAGTGCTTTGTTGTTTAGATTTTGTATTTGCAGGCGATTTAGACCGGATATATTTCAGATGAGCTCAGGAGATGATGTAGTAAGGAAAATTCAGGTGAAAAAAGCATTTGCAATATTTGGTGGCTTGGTATAGATTTATGTCCGATTGTTTTCGGATTCATAATTATGCCGTCTGAACGTTTTTAAGACGGCTTTGTTTTATAGTTTTATATCCGAAATGCAGCTATTCCAATAACACCATACAACAAACAATACACCGAGGTGAGCTAAGTATGAAACGCGATTTGAGCAAAATGACCTGTATTGAAGACTTGCGCCGTGTTGCACAGCGCAAAGTGCCGAAAATGTTTTACGATTATGCCGACTCAGGTTCGTGGACTGAAACGACTTATCGTGAAAATACTACTGATTTTCAAAAAATTAAATTCCGCCAGCGGGTATTGGTAAATATGGAAGGCCGCAGCTTGGCGACTAAAATGGTTGGCCATGATGTAAAAATGCCGGTAGCCATCGCTCCAACCGGCTTTACTGGTATGCAGCATGCCGACGGTGAAATTCTGGCTGCGCGTGCGGCGGAAAAGTTCGGCATTCCGTTTTCTCTGTCTACTATGTCCATCTGTTCGATTGAAGACGTGGCTGAAAATACCAGTGCACCATTTTGGTTTCAGCTGTATGTGATGCGTGACCGCGAGTTTATGGAAAACCTGATTAAACGTGCCCAGGCGGCGAAATGTTCTGCTTTGATTCTGACCGCAGACTTGCAGGTTTTGGGTCAACGCCACAAAGACATCAAAAATGGTCTCTCAGCACCGCCTAAACCCACATTGACTAATTTGATTAATCTGGCTACCAAACCCGAATGGTGCATGAAAATGCTCAACACCGAGCGCCGCACATTCCGTAATATTGTCGGTCATGCAAAAAACGTGGGTGATCTGTCTTCATTGTCTTCTTGGACTTCGGAGCAGTTTGACCCGCGCTTGAGCTGGGATGATGTAGCCCGCATTAAAGACTTGTGGGGCGGTAAGCTGATTATTAAAGGCATTATGGAGCCGGAAGATGCCGAGTTGGCTGTGAAAAGCGGCGCGGATGCAATTGTAGTGTCCAACCACGGTGGTCGTCAGCTCGACGATACCATTTCTTCTATCAAAGCTTTGCCGGATGTGGTGAGTGCGGTTGGAAGCGATATCGAGGTATGGTTGGATAGCGGTATTCGCAGTGGCCAAGATATCCTCAAAGCATGGGCACTGGGTGCTCGTGGTACCATGATCGGCCGTGCATTCCTTTATGGTCTGGGAGCTTATGGCGAAGACGGTGTAACCCGTGCATTGGAAATCCTGTATAAAGAAATGGATGTTTCTATGGCATTTACCGGCCATCGTGATATTCAAAATGTAACTGAAGATATTCTGGTAAAAGGCACTTATTAATTTAATTTTTCTTTTAGTGGTAATGAAACGGCTAAATCATTTTTGAGAAGATTTAGTCGTTTTTTTTCTGGATGTATAAAATACGAAAGGTGGTTTCAACTTGCAGGTAAGAATACATCCGAAAAGAAAGCTTCGGAAGGCAGCTTGCATTTTTCTTCCAGCAGTTTTTTTGCATCCGTTATCATCGCCGCTGAACCGCAGGCATACACTTCATAAGCATGTAAATCAGGATAATCCTTGGCAGCAAGATCTTGAACATAGCCTATAGCTCCCTTCCAATTATTTTGTGGGCGGGAGAGCACAGGAGTGAAACGGGCTTGGGGTAATTGAGAGATCAAATCAGCAGCAGTTTGCAATTGGTATAAATCGGTTTCTGTTCTCGCTCCCCAGTAAAAATGTACAGAACGTTTATCGCCGTTAATGATCATGCTCCGCAATATACTGGCAATAGGAGCAAATCCTGTGCCGGTGGCCAGTAAAATTATAGGTTTTTTTGTGTTTTTGAGAGTGAACGTACCTAAAGGGCCGCGGATGCGCAGGATGGATTTTTCTTTTAAGACGGCCTTTTCACTAAACAACAGCTCAGAGAATAATCCACCTTCCCGGTAACGGACATGCAATTCCATCACGTCAGTTCGGTTGGGACTGCTGGCAATTGAATAACTACGGTTGTTGCTGTCTTTTAACAGCACGTCGATATATTGACCCGGCCAAAATGCAAATGGAGGTGCTTTAGGTAAAGCCAGTGTAATAATGACTACATCGTGAATACGATGGATATTTGAAATCCGGGCAGGAAAGGTTTTTACAGGAGGGGTATTTCTACCATTATAGCCTGGTACTTTTAGTTCTATATTGCTCTCTGCTGTGCTGCAACACATTAAGATTTTGCCTTTTTTTTGTTCTTCCTTGCTTAATGCCATTTCTGCATGCGGTCCTTGCTTAACATTACCGTTGAGCACTTCAGCTTTGCATTGTCCGCAAATACCGTTTTGGCATGAGTTGGGTAGATTAAAGCCATGGCGTTTGGCCGCAATTAGAATCGGTTCGTTGTTATTGGTAGTGAAAACAGCTTGATCTGGTGCAAGGATTACAGTGTAAGTCATTTTGCATTTAGCTTTGAGAGAAAACGGGATTATAACGGATTATGCCTCAATAGCTGTATGATTACATGGTGGAAAATGAAGATTGTAGTGAATGGGTTATATTGTAGAAAAATTAAATTTTGTAGATATAACAATGGATAAAAAGAAGAGGTACTTATTTTATCGGGATGTTAAGGACTTTATTGTGATTTGTACGATCAGGCCGTCTGAAAAAGCTTTATTTCATTAAAGCTGAGTTTTCAGACGGTCTGTAAATTACATTTACACCAGTTTCGCTTTAAGCAATTCCTGCACCTGCTGCGGATTGGCTTTGCCTTTGCTGGCTTTCATCACTTGGCCCACCAGCGCGTTGAAGGCTTTTTCCTTACCAGCTTTGAACTCTTCCACCGATTTGGCATTGTTAGCCAATACTTCGTCAATAATTTTCTCAATGGCTCCGGTGTCGGTCATCTGCTTCAAACCGTCGCGTTCGATAATGGCTTCGGCATCCAAATCGCTGCTCCACATCGCTTCAAACACCTGTTTGGCGAGTTTGTTGCTTAATGTGCCGTCGGCGATTTTCGCCACCAATCCGGCCAAGCGGTCGGCTTGAATCGGGCTTTCAGACAGGCTTAAAGCTTCTTTGTTTAATGTAGCGGCCAATTCGCCGTTCATCCAGTTCGCTACCAATTTACCTTGTCCGCTGGCTTGGGCGGCGGTTTCAAAGAAAGCGGCTTGAGAGCGGCTGGCGGTTAACAAACGGGCGTCGTAGTCGCTTACGCCGAAATCGGCTACGAAACGCTGTGCCATTTCAGACGGCAGCTCAGGCATTTCGTCTTTCGCTTTTTGAAGCTGGCCGTCTGAAATCATCACCGGCAATAAATCGGGGTCGGGGAAATAACGGTAGTCGTGTGCATCTTCTTTCAGGCGCATCACGCGGGTTTCGCCCTTATCGGGGTCGAAGAGCATCGTTGCCTGCTGCACTTTGCCGCCGTCTTCGATAATCTCGATTTGGCTTTCCACTTCATAATTAATCGCCTGTTCTAAAAAGCGGAAAGAGTTTAAGTTTTTGATTTCGCGGCGCGTACCGAATTCCTGCTGGCCTTTCGGGCGCACCGATACGTTCGCATCAATACGGAACGAGCCTTCCGCCATATTGCCGTCGCAAATATCCAGCCACGTTACCAAGCCGTGCAAAGCTTTGGCATAAGCCACAGCCTCGGCTGCGGAACGCATTTCCGGTTCGGAAACCACTTCCAGCAGAGGCGTACCGGCGCGGTTGAGATCGATGCCTGTCGCACCGCTCAAACCTTCATGCACCGATTTACCCGCATCTTCTTCCATGTGCGCACGCGTTACATTGATGGTTTTGACTTCGTCGCCGACCACAATTTCCAACTTGCCGTGTTCCACAATCGGCAAATCCAACTGGCTGATTTGATAGCCTTTGGGCAAGTCGGGGTAGAAGTAGTTTTTACGGTCGAACACGTTTTTTTGGTTGATTTTCGCATCCAAAGCCAAACCGAGCTTGATGGCCTTTTCCACCACCTCGCGGTTCATCACCGGCAACACGCCCGGCAAAGCACATTCCACCACGCTGGCATGCGCGTTCGGCTCGGCACCGAAAGCGGTGGAAGCACCGCTGAAAATTTTGGATTTGGTATTTAATTGGACATGGATTTCCAGTCCGATTACGGTTTCCCAGGTCATAAGGGGGTCTTTCTCTAAATAGTAATGATAAATAGTGAATCTGAAATGAAACCATTTCTTTAAATTGATACTTATTGTATGTGGAAATGGCTTTCTAAACAATCAAAATATCCAACATGAAAACAGATGATTTAAAACTATTTGGCATTCATGTCAAAACCCTTCGGTTAAGTAAAAACTTAAGTCAAGAAGAGTTGGCTGAACGTGCAGGTATGCATAGAACATATATCGGCATGATTGAGCGTGGAGAACGAAATCCTGCATTGCTCAATCTCATCCGCTTAGCTAAAGCTCTACATATTCCCTTATCCCAACTTGTTAATTTTCTAGACAAGGAAAATCATGAAACTGATTGATGCTTATCCATTTTTACAAGAAAATCAAGGTCGTCCGCTGATTGACTTAAAAACAGAGTATCAAAATCGCTTTCCCGAATACTTACCTTTTGATATGAAGATCAACAAAGGTGGTGTAGGCCAATTTCTAGAAAAACTTATTGGATTGAAAAACACTTCTTCCCTTACCGATTTTACAGACGGTGAACTGAAAACCAATAAATCGGATATTTCAGGCAAGCCTTTGGAAACAATGTTTATCTCTCAAATATCCAGTTCATTTGATGAGTTAATCAATGATGAGCTAACTTTTAAAAACAGCTGGATTTACCAAAAAATCCGCAATATGTTATATGTACCCATCTGCAAAGTTAGTGATAATCCTGATAATTGGTTTATCCACTCTGCGTATCATATTTGCTTAGATCATAATCCTATGGTTTACCAACAACTTGAAAAAGATTTTCTTGTTATTCGCAAACTGCTAAATCAGGATATACGGGAATTAAGTGATGGGTTTATCCATACATCAAATGGAGAATTCATTCAAATCCGATCAAAAGATTCCAAACGTTCAGATGGCACTTATAATCCGATTTTTTCAACCACTCACAATCGCTACGTTTCCAATAAAAATCATGCCTTTTATTTTAAAAAGGAATTTATGAGAGCTATTCAGACTGGCACTTGGGTAGTTCATAAAATCATTTAATCATTTTAACGGCAGATTATTTTGCCGTTAATTTTTTCTTTGCCAATTCAAAAAATCCCGTTTCTAACTCACACCCACAAAATTTCCTCTCGTTTTTTAATGCAGCTATACCTGTCGTTCCACTTCCCATAAACGGGTCAAAAATCAAATCTCCTACATTGGAGGCTGCCTGAATGCACCTCTCAACCAAAGCCAACGGTTTTTGTGTCGGATGCTTGCCCAATGCTTTTTCTGCTTTACTTGGCGGTGCAATTTGCCATACACATTTCATTTGTTTATCGTTGTTTTGTGCTTTCATTACATCATAATGAAAAGTATGCTTGGCTTTTTTGCTTTTCTTCGCCCATAGCAGTGTTTCGGTTGAATGTGTGAAAAAACGGCAAGATAAATTCGGTGGCGGATTGGGTTTTTCCCATGTAATGTTGTTCAAAATATGGTAGCCGATAATTTGCATCAGGTAGCCTACCAAGTAAATATTATGATAAGTACCGCATACCCATATTGTGCCGTTGGGTTTCAATAGTGCGTAAGATAGGCGTAACCACTCTTCGTAAAATTCTAAATCGGCAGATAAACCTTGCGATTTGTCCCACTGACCTTTATTTACCGAAACCATTTGCCCGTTTTGGCAGGTAAAACCATCATTGGATAAAAAATAAGGCGGGTCTGCAAAAATCATATCGAAGCAGCCGTTTGGATATTTATCCAAAATACGGCGCATAACGGTTAAAGCATTTTCGTTATAAATCACGAGGCCGTCTGAAATATGTTTTTTCAAGCCAATATGGTAAGCCGCTGCTTCTTCTTTTAACCGGTTAAATTCACTCGCCATATATCGCCAACAATTCGCCTACTTTTTGCCTACTGCTACCTTTTGCTGCAATATTTCTTTGCACGTCAATGGTTTCTAATCGTGCTTCTTTGTAAATCTCTCGGGTAAAGGCTGTATCATGATTGGAAATCAATACACCTTGAGATTGTATTGAAATTTGTTTGGCTGTTTCAGCTAAACGGGTTTGGTCATTTAAATCAAATCCGCCTTTAGCATAAGCGGTAAATGAAGCTGTTTCACTCAAAGGCACATAAGGCGGATCGCAATACACGATATCGTCGCCATTTGCCAAATCCAAGGCCGTCTGAAAATCAGCACACATCAATTCAATACGGTTGGCTTTTTCGATAAATGCCAACATTTCCATTTCAGGGAAATAAGGTGTTTTGTGGCGGCCGAAAGGCACATTAAAAGCACCTTTGCTGTTATATCTGCATAAACCGTTGAATGCGTGTCGGTTTAAATAAATAAATAAAGCAGAACGTTCGCTTAATTCTCGAGAAGAATTAAATTTTTCCCGTAATTCGTAAAAGCGAATTTCCTGATTGTTTTCTAAAGTAAAAAAAGAACGAGCATAATCAATAAACTGCTGTTTTTCTTCTTTAAGTATATGAAATAAACCAATTAAATCAGGATTGGTATCGTTTAACAAATAAGCTTCAAAATCCAAAGCCATTGACACGGCAGCAGAACCCGCAAACGGTTCGATAAGGCGTTTGCGGGGTTGTTTAGGCAGATTAAATTCAATAAATGGGGCAAGTTTGAATTTCCCACCAGCCCATTTTAAAAAGGGTTTATTCATTACCATCTTTGAATTTCTGATGTCCGTCCCTGTATCCTAAATTATATGCATCTTGTGCAGATTTATGCCTCACAGTACCTGCTTGACTAAAAGGTAAGTTTAATTCAGATAAAGAACGTTTTTTTATATTATTCAGCCCATCAGAATGACCAGCGTCATAAGCGCAACCTGCGCAAAGATGCCGGCCTTGCTCTGGACTTTGGCTATCTGGCAATTGTTTAAAATAATCTGCGTAGCGATGGTTTTGCTTACAAATACTCATATTGTTTTCCCAATTTAAATTGATTGCGAAGGCGTTTTAATATGCCAATCGCTCTCCAGCTGCATCTGATGCGCCACGCCCAGCAATTTCGCTTCGGCGAAATAATTGCCAATCAACTGTACGCCAATCGGCAGGCCGTCTGAAGAGAATCCCGCGGGCAGAGTCATGGCGGGGAGGCCGGCGAGGTTGACGGCGATGGTGTAGATGTCGCTCAGGTACATCTGCACAGGGTCGTTAATGTTGCTGTTCAGTTTGGGTGCGGCGGTGGGGGCGGTAGGTGCGAGGATGATGTCGCATTGTTGTAAGGCCGTCTGAAAATCGTTGGTTACCAAACGGCGCAGTTTTTGGGCTTTGAGGTAGTAGGCGTCGTAATAGCCGTGGCTCAAAACGTAGGTGCCAATCATGATACGGCGTTTGACTTCGCTGCCGAAGCCTTCGGCGCGGGTGTTGCTGTACATTTCTTCCAAGTCGCCGAATCGGGCGGCGCGGTGGCCGTAGCGTACGCCGTCGTAGCGGGATAAGTTGGTGCTGGCTTCGGCCGAGGTCAAAACATAATATGCGGGGATGGAAAGCTCGGTTTGCGGCAGGCTCACTTCTACCATTTCTGCGCCTTGTGCTTTAAGCAGGTCGATGGTTGCTTGAATGGCTTTTTGTACGTCTGCGCTCATGCCTTCGCCGAAGTATTCTTTGGGCAGGCCGACTTTCAAGCCTTTGAGGGGTTGGTTTAAGTTGTGGGTGTAGTCTTCTTTAGCACGTTCCAAGCTGGTGGAATCGCGTTCATCGAAGCTTGCCATGGCATTAAGTAGAATGGCGCAGTCTTCGGCTGTTTGCGCCATCGGGCCGGCTTGGTCGAAGCTGGAGGCGTAAGCCACCATGCCGAAACGCGAAACGATGCCGTAGGTGGGTTTGATGCCGGTAATGCCGCAATGCGAAGCGGGTTGGCGGATGGAGCCGCCGGTGTCGGAGCCTAATGCTGCCGGTGCCAAGCGGGCAGCGATAACGGCTGCGGAACCGCCGGAAGAGCCGCCGGGCACGTTTTCTAAATTCCACGGATTTTTAGTGGCGCCGTCAAACGAGGTTTCGTTGGTCGAACCCATGGCGAATTCATCCATATTGGTGCGGCCGAGCGTTACCATGCCTTCGTTGAGCAGGTTTTGTACGACGGTGGCGGTGTAGGGGGAAACGAAGTTATCGAGCATTTTGCTGGAACACGCGCTTCTCCAACCTTGTTGGCAAAAGATGTCTTTAAAGGCAATGGGTACGCCGGTGAGGATACCTGCGTTGCCGGCGGCCAAGCGTTCGTCTGCGGCTTTGGCTTCGGCAAGCGTTAATTCTTTATTCAGGGTGGTGTAACCGTTGATGGCGGGGTTTCGGGCATCAATGGCGTTGAGGTATTCTTGCGCCAGCTCGGTGGCGGAAATTTTTTGGGCTTGCAGCAATTCGCTGGCTTGTTTCAGGGTGTATTGGGTCATTTTATGTTCAACCGTATGATTCAGACGGCCTTAAATATTGGCTGGTGGGAGGCCGTCTGAAAATATTGCTATTACATTAACAGTATGTGTTTCACACAGGCGGTTTGATTAACCGTAAGAAATGTGTTTTATGTGCCGGTTATTCTTCGATAACTTGGGGAACGATATACAGGCGGTTGCGCACTTCGGGGGCAACGGCTTGGTATTCGGCGGCATGGTCGGTTTCGGTTACTTTGTCTTCACGCAAACGCAGGGCAACTTCGTGAGGATGTGCCATCGGTTCGATGCCTTCGGTATTTACCGATTGCATTTTTTCAACCAATGAAAATATGTCGTTCAATTCTTGAAGGTTTTGCGCTTTTTCAGCATCTGTCAGGCTCAGGCGGGAAAGTTTGGCAATTTTTTCCACATCGCTCAAGGTCAGGGCCATAAAAAATCCTTAATTTTCGATTAGCAAAATACTTAATATAAGGTATCATTACGTGTTTCTTCAATGAAATGAAGAATTATAACCGAAAACCAATGCTGCGGCATGGCGAATTTCAGTAAGCATTACGTCAAACAGGCCGTCTGAAAAGCCATGCCTATCCGCTTTCTGCATGCCTTAAAAAAATATTGTTATTGAATTTATTCTGTTCAGGAAATCCCCATGTTTCGCTTTTTTACCCGCTATTTCTCTAATGACCTCGCTATTGATTTGGGCACGGCCAATACTTTAATTTATATCCGTAATAAAGGTATTGTTTTGGACGAGCCTTCAGTAGTTGCTATGCAAACAGATGCTTCTCACGGTAAAAGCGCTATTTTGGCGGTGGGCACGGAAGCAAAAAAAATGTTGGGCCGTACGCCTGGTAGCATTCAGGCTATCCGCCCGATGAAAGACGGTGTAATTGCTGATTTCAATGTTACTGAAAAAATGCTGAAGCAGTTTATTAAAAAAGTGAATAACAGCCGTTTTGCAGCAGCCCCGCGCATCGTAATTTGCGTGCCTTGCGGTTCAACCCAAGTGGAACGTAAAGCCATTCGGGATTCGGCATTGGCGGCAGGTGCTTCCACGGTGAATCTAATTGAGGAACCGATGGCTGCAGCGATTGGTGCAGGTTTGCCGATTGAAGAAGCTACCGGCTCTATGGTGGTGGATATTGGTGGCGGTACTACTGAAGTGGGGGTGATTTCTTTAAGCGGTGTGGTGTATTCGCATTCCATCCGTGTTGGCGGTGATGCGTTTGATGAAAGCATTATCAATTATGTGCGCCGCAATTACGGTATGTTAATCGGCGAAGCTACTGCTGAAGAAATTAAGAAAAGCATCGGTTCGGCTTTCCCTGGTATGGAGGTAAATGAAATTGAAGTAAAAGGCCGTAATTTGGCAGAGGGTATTCCGCGTGCCTTTACCATCAGTTCCAATGAAGTATTGGAAGCATTAACCGAGCCATTGAATCAAATCGTTCAATCGGTAAAAAATGCTTTAGAACAAACGCCGCCTGAGTTGGGGGCGGATATTGCCGAGCGAGGTTTGGTGCTGACAGGTGGTGGCGCTTTACTGAAAGGGCTTGACCGTTTATTGGCGGAAGAAACCGGCTTACCTGTGATGATTGCTGAAGATCCGCTTACTTGTGTGGCACGCGGTTCAGGTAAGGCACTGGATATGATCGGTAAATTGAATTCTATATTCGTGGTTAATCCGTAATTTTGAAATGCTGCCAGAGCTATGTCTGAACCGTCTTTAAATTTCGCACAAAAAGGCATTAAACCTATTAGCAAACTGGTTGTGTTGTCTATTGTCAGTATTGCTTTGATGATGCTGGATAGTCGTTATTCGGCTGTACAACATGCTAAAGGATATGTGGCAACAGTGCTTTATCCGTTGCAATGGTTGGCCAATCAGCCAGTACAGTTGTATCGATATACGCATGGTTTTTTACAGTCACAAGCCAATTTAATGGCAGATAACCACCGTTTGGTAGCTGAAAATGGCCGTCTGAAAACATTACTTGGCCAAGCTGAATTACACCAGCGGGAATTGGGTGAATTGAAAAAATTGCAAGGTTTGCAGCAAAACGGTATTCAAGTAACAGGCAGTGCAGAAGTTATTTCCAATGGTAAAGACCCCCTGTCCGACAAATTGATTTTGAATAAAGGCAGCCAAAGCGGTTTGCGAGCCGGAGATGCGGTAATTGATCAGAACGGTTTAATTGGACAAATAACGCAAGTGCAATCGCTTAGTGCCGAATTAACATTAATTACCAATAGTAAAATGGTTATTCCTGTTATGGTTGCTAGAACAGGGGAACGAAGCCTTCTTTATGGAAATGGTGGTACAGTGAATTTACGTTATTTCCCTACCGACGCTGATTTGCGACCTAAAGATATTTTAGTTACTTCGGGTTTGGACAGCGTATATCCCGCAGGAATTCCTGTGGCGGAAATTCTGCAGGCGGTGAAATCTTCCGGTATGCCGTATTACCAGGTTTCATTAATGCCGCTGGCCGCATTTAGAAGCAGTAAATACGTGTTGACCTTGCCACAACAAACACCTCCTTCTCAATTATTTACACACCAGTAGAGCATAACTTTTAGTCTGTATTATGACTGATTTTGAAGATTTTCATAGCCGTGTGCCGAAACGCATTGTCATTTCCAGTTTCATTGTTGTTATGTTGCTGGATTTTATGCCGTTTCCGTTTGAAGTGTTTTTTTGGCTACCTGAATTTACTGCACTGATTTTGCTTTATTGGGCACTTCACAGACCTCAGCTTATTGGTGTAGGGGCAGCTTTCCCGATTGGTTTATTGATCGATATAGGGACAGCCGCACCTCTCGGGATGCATGCACTATCTTATATGTTGATGATATTTATCATTCAACAGCGACAAAGGCAGATTATATTGTACAGTTACGGTTTTCAAGCTGTTGCAATATTAGGAGCCTTGCTTTGTAACCGTATAGCATTGGCATTTATACGGTTGTTATATGATCATCGATTTACTGATTTACCAGGTTTTATTGCGCCTTTCGTTGGAGCATTACTGTGGCCGTTGCTAAGCAAAGTCATGCTTACAATTCTCAATTCACGCCGTCTTCGCCGATGAAAACACCTCGTCAATATCGTAAACCTGCTCAAGATACGGCAACCAGCCAAAGAGATTATTTTCTCCGGCTGGTTGTGGCATTTGTGCTGATAGTGGTTCTTTTTATGGTGTTATTGGGGCGTTTTGTTTATCTACAAATATTCAAGCATGAAGAATACGTAGTTAAAGCTAATACAAACCGTATTTCTTTAGTACCAACTGCTCCAATACGGGGGCAAATTGTCGATGTAAACGGTGTAGTGTTGGCACGTAATTATCCTGCGTATTCACTTGAAATAGTTCCAAGTCAGTTAGAAGGCAAAATAGATGATACGATAGAAGCATTGCGTCGTTATGTGGAAATTACCGATAGTGATTTAAAGCGTTTCAAAAAGTTTCGTACAGAGTTCCGTTCTTACGAAAATATTCCACTTAAACTTAAATTACAACCTGAAGAAGCTGCAAGGTTGGCTGCACAGCTCTATCATTTTAAAGGTGTCGAAATTAATGCACGTACATTTCGTGAATATCCCTATCCTGAATTGACTGCCCATTTCCTCGGGTATATCGGCCGAATTAGTGACCGTGATCAGAAAAAGATTGATGAAGATAATTTAACAGCCTTGTATCGAGGAAGCACTCATATCGGTAAATCGGGGCTGGAGAGTTTTTACGAACTTCAGCTACACGGATCTCCCGGTTATCAAGAGGTGGAAAAAGATGCTTATGGCAATGTGGTCAGAATATTAAGAACTATGCCTTCTAAAAGCGGGCAAACATTGCGTTTGGCGATGGATATCCGTATGCAACAGGAAGCGGATCGTCTTTTAAACGGTCGAAGAGGGGCAATTATTGCTATTGATCCGCAAACTGGCGGGATTTTGGCATTTGTCTCTAAACCTTCATTTGATCCTAATCTGTTTATTGATGGTATTGATACGGAAAATTGGAAACGACTGAATGAAGATTGGGAACGTCCATTAATTAACCGGGTAACTCAAGGACTATATCCCCCAGGTTCCACTTTTAAACCTTTCATGGGTATGGCTTTGCTGGAGAGTGGAAAAATTACTCAAGATACAGTGGTACCTGCTCCCGGAGCTTGGAGCATTCCCGGATCACGCCATTTGTTTCGGGACTCAGTACGGCGTGGACATGGTTCTGCTAACTTAAGTAAAGCAATTCAAGTTTCTTCTGATACATTTTTCTATCGTTTGGGATATGAATTAGGTATTGATAAAACTGTTCCTTATTTAGCCGAGTTCGGGTTGGGAGATCAAACAGGTATTGATTTACCGCATGAATATAAAGGCGTATTACCATCTAAAGAATGGAAAGCTAAACGTTTCACTAATGCCAAGAGTGAATCTGCACGAACATGGAATCCATCCGAAATGGTTTCAGTCAGTATCGGGCAGGGTTATAACGCATACACGCCCTTACAAATGGCCCATGCCACAGCATCACTAGCTAATAACGGAGTAGTGTATCGACCACATTTGGTAAAAGAATTACTAGATCATGAACGTCGTGAGATTACATTGATTGATCCTAAACCGGTTCGTATCATCCCATTTCAACAAAGTAATTTTGAATATATTAAACAGGCTATGGCCAAAGTGTTGCAACCGGGCGGAACGGCACATCGTATAGGTTACGGTATGCCGTATAGTATGGGAGGGAAGACCGGTACGGCACAGGTAGTGCAGATTAAGCAGGGGCAGACGTATAATGCTGCAGCACTTGCAGAGCAGCACCGCGACCATGCTTGGTTTATTTCATTCGCTCCCGTTGAAAAGCCACAGATTGCTATTGCCGTTTTGCTTGAAAATGGAGGTTGGGGCGCAAGTGCTGCGCCGTTGGCCCGAGGTTTAACGGATTTTTATTTATTGAAATTAAAAGCAGGGCAAAATATGCCGAAAGATATATCTGTTGCCATTAAGGAGGATCAAGTAGAAAGTAATGCGTCAAAAGCAGCGAGTGAGTCTATTGTGAAAAATCCTGTTCCATCTGTTTTTCAGACGGCCTATGACGCTGTGAGAATTCAGTCGGCCTCTGGAGTTGTAAAATGAATATAAATGAAGAAACTATGTTGGGGAAAATTAGACGCATTATTTGGGAGCCTATGGATCCATGGTTGTTCTACGCTATGTTGGCTATTTATATTATGAGCCTGTTTTTACTGTATTCTGCTGATGGGCAGGAAATCGGCCAACTCGAAAATAAAACTATCCATACGATATTGGCCTTTATTTTGCTATGGTTTATTGCCCGCGCACGTACGCAGGTTTTAGCGTCTTTTGCCCTGCCAATGTATGCAATCGGTGTGGTTTTGTTGTTAGGTGTGCATTTTTTGGGAATAACAGTTAATGGTTCTACTCGTTGGCTGAATATCGGTATAGGCCGTATTCAGCCGTCTGAAATCATGAAAATAGCACTACCAATGATGGTGGCTTGGTATTTTCAAAAATATGAGATGTCATTACGCTGGTATCACTATTTAGGAGCATTACTATTAGTATTGGTGCCGGGAGGGCTGATTTTAAAACAACCCGATCTAGGTACCGCTACATTGATTATGGCATCTGGTTTATTCGTTATTTTTTTTGCAGGGTTGCCTTGGAAAGTTATTTTTACTGCCATTATTGGATTTATGGCTGCATTACCGTTAATTTGGAATTATGGCATGCACGATTACCAGAAAACTCGAGTGATGACCTTGCTTGACCCTACTCAAGATCCGTTAGGAGCCGGCTATCATATTATTCAATCGATGATTGCCATTGGCTCTGGTGGTGTATGGGGAAAAGGATGGCTGAATGGCACGCAAACTCATTTAGACTACATTCCTGAGGCAACTACCGATTTTATTTTTGCAGTTTATGGAGAAGAATTCGGCTTAATCGGTAATGTTTTGTTGTTAGTAATTTATCTTTTAATTCTTGGACGCGGTTTATATATTGCAGCTAAAGCCCCCACACTTTATAGCCGTACTTTAGCCAGTGCATTAACGATGACATTTTTTTGTTATGCTTTTGTGAATATGGGAATGGTCAGTGGTATTTTGCCTGTAGTTGGTGTTCCGCTACCACTGGTTAGCTATGGTGGTACAGCAACATTATCGATTATGGTGGTATTAGCATTATTGATGAGTATAGGTAATCAGCGCCGCAGTTAGGATAGTAATAAATAAAAGGATATACATAATGGGACTAGAAATCGGCAAATTGATACTTGCCTTCATGGTGTTGATTAACCCTTTTGGCGCATTGTCGATTTATTTAGATTTAACCCGTAATCTCAACACAAGAGAGCGCCGTAAAGTTGCACAATTAGCTTCATTAACAGTTTTGATTGTAATTACAGCATTTACCCTGACTGGCGGGGTAATTTTAAAGTTGTTGGGTATTAGTGTCGGCTCATTTCAAGTGGGTGGTGGTATTTTGGTATTATTGATTGCCATTTCTATGATGAATGGTGGCAATAATCCGGCTAAACCGGATGTCGGAACTGAGGAAAGTAATGATATTACCATTCAACCTAAGCAGGTGCAAAATATTGCTGCTATTGCAGTAGTACCATTGGCTATTCCTATGATGATAGGTCCGGGGGGAATTTCTACGGTTATTATTTATGCATCGGCAGCCAAAAATTATTGGGATATTTTTTCTATTCTTGCTGCTGGTTTGATTATTAGTTTGATTTGCTTTGCTGTACTAATGACTGCAATTAGTGTTAGCAAATGGCTGGGAGATACAGGCTTAACTATCCTTAACCGTATTATGGGTATGCTGTTAGCAGCTGTTTCTATTGAAATTATTGTTGCTGGAGTGAAAGCATTATTTCCTCAATTAGTAGGGTAGACTAAAACGGTAGTTTTAATAATTTATCAATGCTCAATAGAAAAAATATTCATATAAAAAATACCCAGCTATAAAATAAAGCTGGGTATTTTTATATTTTAAAATTTTTGCTGAAATTGAAATGATCAGCTTCCTATCAGTTTCAAGCGTTGACCTGGGGTAACTGAGCGAGTGTTACGATTCCAGCGACGGATATCATTAACATCAACATTAAAACGAGTAGCAATAGTATTTAATGTGTCGCCCTTACGTACAGTGTAAGAAACATTACGTACTACATTACGTTGTACAGGGGCTGCAGTAACTTTTAGAATTTGGCCTTTACGTATACTGTTACCCTTGATGTTATTTACAGTAATCAAATCAGCTACACTTAAATTATAGCGTTGGGAAATATTAAATAAGGTATCACCTGCAGCTACGCGATGAGTAGTAGCTGCAATTTGTTGTGCCGCAGCGTTAGCACGCGCTAAACGTGCTTCAGTACGTTGTTGTTGTTTGGTTCGGCTGGCAACTATACGATCAACTCTCGCTTTAGTGACAGTTTCTTCTTCCAACTGGGTAAGCGTATTTCTAATGCGGTCGATAGCATTAATGCGATCTTGTTCAGTATCATTTACCAAAGCCATTAACGCATCTTCAGATTCGGCAGCCACAGGAGAGCGGTTAGGTAATGGTAAAGGTTCAGATATCGCCAAGTCTATAGGTTTAGATGGCGCCGGCTCAGGAGCCGGTGCTATTGACGTTTGAGTAGGTAATGGCAGGGGTTCTGCTACAGCTAATACGTTTTCCTGAATATTTTTAATTTCAGTTTTATTTTTTGCTGTAACAGTTAAATCTTCCGGAGCTGCATTTTTTGCAACGAGAGATGCTGCTATAGAGATTGGGGTAGAAGAAGTAGCAATACGAGTTTCAGGAGAAGCTTTCGGTTTATTGGATATGATTGCAATAGGAGCCGATTCAGATTCGGATAGCTTGATATCATTGGCTGCGAGAGTAGTACGACTAACAGCATACTGCAGTGATGCAGTATTTTCACGATAGCTATCGGGAGTAATACTGGTGTTTCCATCCACACGAACATAATTAAAACCGTTATTTCTATTGATGCTACCTTTTGCAACCAATAAATTGCGTCCGTTAGCTAAAGAATTACGGCTTGTATTGTTCAGTCGCTTGAGCTCTGCAACACTCATACCTGCTTCGGCAGCAATTTTGCTTAACCGGGTTTTTCCGCCTGCCGTGTATAAATCCCAGGAAATCAAAGTTTCAGGTCTGGCATTGCGGTAATTTTTTTCAAAGGTAGAGGTTGCATGAACCGGCAGTAATAATTTACGGTTTGCTTTGGGTACAAATACAGGAGCGTTGAATGCGGGATTAAGGGCTAAAAATTCGCTTTCACTAATATTGGCTAAGCGAGCAATAGCATTTGTATCAATCGGCTTGTCGATGCTAACGGTTTTAAAGTAGGGTTTATTCTCAATTTCACTCAAGCCCATGCCAAAAGCTTGCGGGTTTTTCACAATATTGCGGACGGCTAGTAGTTTGGGAACATAATTGCGGGTTTCTGCAGGCATGCGCAGATTTTCATATACGGGAGCCAAACCTTGGGCCCGTGCACGGTTGATAGCACGGCTTACGTTGCCTTCACCCCAGTTATAGGCAGCCAAGGCCAATGACCAGTCCCCAAACATGCGGTGCAGATATTCAAGGTAATTCAGTGCGGCATTCGTAGCTGCGTAAACATCATGACGGCCATCGTATAGAGCAGTACGCTCCAATCCAAAGTGGCGACCTGTAGCAGGCATAAACTGCCATAAACCAGACGCACCGACATGTGATTTGGCTTTGGTAACAAATGCACTTTCAATAAAAGGCAGTAATGCAATTTCGGCAGGCATATTGCGCTTTTTAACTTCATTCGCAATATGGTACATATAGGGTTTGCTGCGATTTATTATGCGATCGAAATAAGCACGGCCCGCAGAGAATTTACTCTCATGGCGGCGCACGAGCTCGGAATTAACTTCGGCCATGCGGAAATCTTTACGCATGACATTCCACAAACTACCGGATGAAAGGTTTTTTTGTTCTTGGTCGAGCAGTGATGAGTTCAAGCGCATCATCGCCATCCCTACTTGGTTGGAAGGAGCGGCGTGGCTATATGCCGCGCCTGAAACCGCCGATACACCAGTAACGGCTAAGGCTATAGATTTTAGTTTTGCCATAGTCTTGAAATATACTGTTAATAGTGATTTTGAATGCAATGGATAGTAATGTCTGAATGAAATATCGTCAAGATGTTATTAAGAAAAATATTTGAAATAATTTAAATGTTTACTTTGTAAATCATGCCGTCTGAAAAGATTTTTTACGGTATAAATTTATGGCGGTATGATTATATATTTTGAAAAACAGGCTGATTTTATGACGGACAAGGTTTTTGAGAAATGGTTTACGGATACTCTGGTAGGGCGTTATACCGCACATCAAGAGCGTTGTTTTTTTTCACATAGTCTGAAAAGTATTCGAGCCGATAAGATAGTTCAGACGGGGATGGCAGAGTGGCTTGTGCCCTCTGAAAACATGATATGCATAGGGCGCGATGTTTTTATGGATGCATCGTCATTTGCCTTGGAAGACGAATCAATTGATCTACTATTGATGCCCCATGCGCAGGAATGTTGTGTAGAACCTGAAATTTTAGCGATAGAAGCATTCCGCGTTTTAAAGCCGGAAGGGAAAATAGTGCTTACAGGATTTAATCCTCATTCCCTATGGCATTTCAGCCGTTGGTTCGATGGCAACAGACTTCCTGAAAGACGAAGGTGCCGCCCGTTACATCAAGTGAAGCAACAATTCAAATCTTTGGGGTTTGAAATAGAAGGCGGGCAATTCATGGTGTATGTGCCACCCATTAATCATGAAACTTTATTAAAACTGTTGAGTTTTATGGAATTGGCAGGAAACCGTTGGTGGCCTGCTGGTGCGGCGGTCTATGGTTTGGTTTTGGTGAAGCGGGTAGCTGGCGTGCGACCTTTGCCGGAGTATGAGCAGGTGTTGGAGAGCGAAGGTGAAGTAGCTTTGGGAATTGCCAAATTGAAACTGTAACATTTAGTATTATAAAAGGCCGTCTGAAAACTTTCAGACGGCCTTTTTAAGATTTAAAACAAGCTGACAATACCTAAGACAGCCAGTGTCAAAAGAATGGTAAGTGCACAACTAACTTTGGCTATTACCCCGATAATAAAACCGATAAACGTGCCGATACTTACTTTTCCGGCCGACCATAAATCTTTACGCGCCCAGAATTCTCCGACGGCCGCGCCGGTTAAGGGGCCGAGCAGCAGGCCGGGCAGTGAGAAAAATGCACCGACAATGCCTCCGAAAAATGCTCCCCAAATGGCTGTTTTACTTGCTCCGGTGAATTTAGCACCCAACATGCCTGCTACATAGTCTAAAGCCATACCTGCGGCAGCAACGACTCCCAAAAAAATCAGTGTGCCTGTGCCGATGATTTGGTAATCGCCTACATAGGCAAGTATCCAAGCACCTGCAAACATTAGTCCTAAACCGGGGATGGCCGGGTAAATTGTGCCGAGCAAACCGGCCAGTAGAGCAATCAGACCGAGAATAATTAAAATGGTGGTCATGTAAGTTGTCCTTGATTTAAAAAGGCAAAACGGATAAGCAGATTATATTTGGATAAAGCAGGATGAAAGTCGAATCTTTTTAAGGCACTTTTGATTTTCACCCTTTCGGTTTGTTTGCCAGAATATTGATGATTTTTTTGGGGGTAGGCATTTCCACCCTGATTTCGTTACTATCGTCTTCGAGGCCGTCTGAAAAGCGTTGGGGCACGGTTTCGCGATCGAATGCCAAATCGCCGCCATATTTCAATTTCTGCCCGCGTTGCAGGCCGGCAAAGTCAAACAGTTCGGTATCGGCCAAATGTGACGGCACGACATTCTGCATGGCTGAAAACATAGATTCGATGCGACCGGGGAAACGTTTATCCCAATCTTGCAGCATTTCCTTGATTACTTGGCGTTGCAGGTTAGGCTGCGAACCGCATAGGTTGCAAGGAATAATCGGAAACTGCTTCGATTCCGCATAGCGTTCCAAATCTTTTTCTTTCACATAGGCAAGCGGGCGGATCACGATATGTTCGCCGTTGTCGCTCACGAGCTTGGGAGGCATGGCTTTGAGTTTGCCGCCGTAAAACATGTTTAAAAACAAAGTTTGCAAAATATCATCGCGGTGGTGGCCAAGTGCAATTTTGGTGCAGCCCAGCTCTTTGGCTACACGGTACAGCACGCCGCGGCGTAAACGGCTGCACAGCGAGCAAGTGGTTTTACCTTCTTCGATAACGCGCTTAACCACGGAATAAGTGTCTTCTTCGACGATTTTATAAGGAACGCCGATGCTTTCGAGGTATTCGGGCAAAACATGCTCCGGAAAGCCGGGCTGTTTTTGATCAAGGTTGACGGCAATCAGTTCAAAATCCACCGGCGCACTGGCTTGCAATTGCCGCAAGATGTCCAGAAGGGCGTAGCTGTCTTTGCCGCCGGAAAGACAAACCATGATTTTATCGCCGTCTTCAATCATATTGAAGTCATTAATGGCATCACCGACGGCATGGCGCAGGCGTTTGTTTAATTTATTGTTTTCGAGTTCGTGTTTTGATTTTTTAGACATTTCGGTAAAGCAGGGCAAACGGATAGGAAAGGGCAGAATTGTACCTGAAAACTTTCCGGTAATGTTCGGCATCCATTTGCAGGCCGTCTGAAAAATGACAGCCCCTGTGAATATAAGCTAGAATAGTTTAACAATTGTAATGACAATGCAATCAGGCATGAATCACTTTTCTTTCAATATAGTAGGTTGGCGGGCGGTTAGCCGTTATTTTTCCGAACGCGCACAATGGCAGGCATGGGTTTCAGACGGCCTGACCGGTAATGAAACCGAATACAAACCGGCGCTTTCATTTTTACCGGCGATGCAGCGCCGGAGATTGGGCGCATCTGCACGGCTGATGTTTGACGCTGCATGGGAGCTGGCGGAGCAGACTGAAAATTGTCCGTTGGTATTTGTTTCGCACGATGGCGAGTTAAACCGCAGTTTTGAATTATGGTTGGCTTTATTAAAAGAAGGCGATGTATCGCCGACTTCGTTCGGCTTATCGGTGCATAATGCATTAGCCGGGCAATGGTCGATGTTGCGCGGCGATATGAGTGAGAATACCGCTTTATCGGTACAACTCGACGGTTTGGAAACCGCTTTGGCCGAAGCATATGCGTTATTGTGCGAAGGGGCAGGGCGGGTATTGGTTGTTTTGGCAGACGATCCGTTGCAACCCCAATATACGGTTGAGGCCAAACGTGCACCGTTTCCTTATGCTTTGGCAATGTTGTTGGAAAAAGGCGGACACTATACCGTATCCATGATGCCGTCTGAAAATAACTGCTTACATCCGGTTAAACAATATTACGGTGCTTTAGATTGGATACGTTTCATGCTTTCAGACGGCCTCGAGCATATGCAGAATTACGGTTCCCGCCGTTGGCTGTGGCAGAAGCAAAAATGAACCGCTTGGACTGGTTGCGCCGTTTTATGGCCACGTTGTTCGGTTTCGTGCTTTTCGGTGTGGCCGGATTGATGTTTAAAATCGTTTTACTGCCTTATACTTTGAAAAGTACCAAAGGCGATATCAAACGGCAGCTAAAAGCACGACGGCTGGTGGGGCACATCTGGAAAGTTTTTGTGTGTTATACACAAATTTCCGGCGTGTTAGATGTGAAATTCGACGGCTTAGAAAAACTTGGCAGACCTGGGCAGTTGGTATTGGCAAACCATCCGTCGTTATTGGACGTAGTATTGTTGATTAGCCATGTATCGCAGTTGAACTGCATCGTAAAAAAAGATTTGCTGAACAACCCCGCCATGAAAAGTCCGATTCTCGCCGCAGGTTATATTCCCAACGAGGAATCCATGGAAATGCTGGACGAAGTGGATGCCGTATTAAAAAGCGGCCAAAGCCTGCTGATTTTTCCCGAAGGCACGCGTACAAAGTGGGACGGAAAAATTAAATTACACCGCGGCGCGGTATCGATGGGATTGCGCAGCGCTATGGTGATTACGCCCGTTTGTATTAAAATAAGCCCGCCTAATTTCAAAAAAGGCCAGCCTTGGTATAAAATCCCATCACGCAAAGTACATTACGAAATTACCGTCGGCGAAGACATCAATCCGCAAGATTGGCTTGCCGAAAAACCGTTGCCGATAGCTGCCCGGCGGTTGAATGATTATTTGCAAGATTTTTTCACACGGAACACAATATGAGTTTAGAAACACAAATCAAACAACTGATTATCGACAGCTTGGGTTTGGAAGACATCACTGCGGCAGATATTGAAACCGATGCCCCGCTTTTCGGTGATGACGGTTTGGGATTGGATTCAGTTGACGCCTTGGAATTGGGTTTGGCGGTACAAAAAACCTTCGGTTTTCAAATGGACGGCGAACAGCAAAACCTGCGCGAACATTTCGCCAGCGTGCAAACATTGGCCGACTTTGTCCGTAACCGGCAACAGGCTTAAAGGAGCAACGATATGACAGAACAGGAAATCCGCCAAATCTTGACTGATGCACTGGTTAATCTGTTTGAAATCGAGCCTGAACGCATCCGCCCAGAGACCAATCTCTATGAAGATTTGGAGATTGACAGCATCGATGCCATCGACCTGATCGATTACATCAAACGTCAAACCGGCCACAAACTGTTGGCGGAAGACTTCCGCAGCGTACGCACCGTCGAAGATGTCGTACAGGCCGTCTTAAAAAAAAGCACGGCTGAATAAACGTGAAAGCGGCAGGGCAGATACTGCTGGTTTTTCTCAGCATTGCATACCCGTTGTTGTGGTACTACGGCCGCAACAACGGTGTATTTTTTTGGCTCGCCGCCTTAATGTGCTGCCTTTGGCTGGTTCGTGCCGCTATCCAGAAAACCCGCGGGCAGCGGGTTGTTTCATTGATATTGGCTGCTTTTTTTGCCGCCGTTCTATTTTTCAGACGGTCTGACAGCATGTATTGGTATCCTGTCGCCGTCAACGCCTTGATGCTTACCGTATTCGGTAGCAGCCTCTTCGCCAAACAAACTCTTATCGAACGTCTTGCCCGTCTGCAACACCCCGACTTGCCTCCAGAAGGTGTGTATCATACCCGCCGCGTTACCCAGATTTGGTGCGGCTTTTTCTTCTTCAACGGTAGCATTGCCGCTTTGCTTATATATCTAGAGAAATTCGACTGGTGGGCGGTTTATACGGGCATTGTTTCGTATGTATTGATGGGCGTGTTGTTTGCGGGTGAGTGGGTTTACCGGAAAGTGGTGTTGAAGGTTTGAGGCCGTCTGAAAAGATTACTATGTCTGCATGGCAAGTTGTGTGATAAATATTTCTAAAGTGTGTCATCAGTTAGCATTACAGCGGTGTTTTCAGTCGAAATTCTACTGCCGCGTTGAAAGTGCTGAAGCTGGTAGAGTGGTCGCTGCAAACGTGGTTATATCGAATATTGAGCAATAGCTTGGCAGGGGTGGTTTGGAGTGGAATAAAGAGCCGCCTGAAAGCAAGCATCTGTTTGTGTTGGTTATTTAAGGTGAGGCAAACTAATGGAAATCATTCTTTCTTTTTTCAAAAGCATATTTTTCTTTTGGAATAGAAAAAACCTTAAAAAATATTTTCAAGGGGAATTTGAACCGACAGAAGAGGAATTGGTAAAAATACAATCTTTTTTCAAATATTTGGATGAATCGGCCCATCTTCGCGAACAAGATAGCAAAAAACAATATTTTTATGATTTAAACAGGCAGCTTGAGCAGAAAAAAATACCTTATTTCAAAGAGCTTTCTGCGGAAGAGTTGGACTTTTTAATGGAACGGAAAATAGGTTTGGACGGAATATTAGATGTTGTTTTTGCAAAAGGCGGCGAAGATGAAAAAATAAAACACGGCTATTGGCGGCGGAAAAGGCAAAAATTAAGATTTGATAATCCTGAAATAATAGGGTTCTTGATGATGGTAAGCATCTTAATAGGTTTATCAGTTCCGTATATTCTTTCATTTGGTATTGACTATACGTTACATGGTATTCAGTTATTACCTATTTGGTGTTGTGTAATTTGTTTTCTATGTTTTCCATTTATGATGATACCGGACAATATTTCAGAAGTATTTAAAAGGCTTAACCAAGAAAAGTACGCAGTTATCTTTCAAGGCATATCGAATGACGGCTCTGATAACGAAAGCAAAAAAACGGCGGTTTAGTTACATGATATATAACCTCTCTCAAGTCCTATCCCCAACCCTTCCGCAAACCACCTTAATCGCCACCGACCCCGATTGGACGCGCGCCGATTTCAACCGCGTCGTTATCTGCCTTTCAGGCCGTCTGAAAACACAAAACGTGCAAACTGCCGTTTTGTGGTTTGAAGATGCCGCGTTTTTTGCCTGCGCGGTGCTGGCGGCGTGGCATGCGGGGGCGAAGGTTTTGTTGCCGCCGAATTTGGCGCGGGACAATGTGGATTGGGGCAACACGGCGGATGTGTGGCTGACGGATGCGCCGCATGAAAAAGCATTTTCAGACGGCCTTCATGCCGATAAGGTTTACAGTATTCCCGCGATGTTGAGCGACATGCCGTCTGAAATCACGATGCCGGATAATCTGTTGATTCCTGCCGATGCCGAAGCCTGTCTGAAAACGTCTGGCTCGACCGGCGGGGCGCAGGTGATTGTGAAAACGGCGGCTCAAATGGAAGCGGAAGCGTTGGCTTTGGCAGAGGCCGTTCCTTTCGGGCGCGACCATCCGGCGGTTATCGGCAGCGTCAGCCCGCAGCATATGTATGGATTTACCTTTCGCTTTGCACTTGCGCTCACGATGGGTTGGACGATAGACCGCTTGCAAAATGTGTACCCCGAAACGCTGTTGGCGGCCACCGCAGCTTGCGGAAAATGTGTTTGGATTGCCAGCCCGGCGGTGTTGAACCGCTTGGGCGAAGCGCGCAACTGGCAGGCGGTGGGCGGTAGAGTAGCGGGGATTGTATCGGCTGGCGGCGCATTGCCCGCAGCAACCGCCGATTTGCTCGAAAAGTACGCCGTACGTCCTTTTGAGATTTACGGCAGCACCGAAACCGGCGTGATTGCATCGCGTCGCCACAGCATCGAATGGCAGCCCTTTGCCGCCGTGGAAATCGGGCAGGACGAAGACGGCGCGCTGTGGGCGCAATCGCCGTGGACAAACGGCCGCTTTCAAACCGCCGATATGGTGGAAATGCAGCCCGAAGGCTTTTTACTGCTGGGGCGGAAAGACCGGATTATCAAATTTGAGGACAAGCGCGTGTCATTAAACCAAATCGAACACGACCTGCTGGCACATGAATGGATTGCCGATGCCTATTGCGGCCAGCACCCCCAGCACAAACGCCCCGCAGTGTGGGCGGCGTTGAATTCAGACGGCATCCAAGCCTTGCAGGAACGGGGCAGGGCGGCGGTGGCGGCGGTTTTAAAACAGCACCTCGCCGCCACGCAAGACACGGTTGCCCTGCCGCGCTACTGGCGTTTTACCGACAGCCTGCCGCGCAATGCCCAATCCAAAATCACGGCGGCGGATTTTCAGACGGCCTTTACCGAAGCGCAAACTGCGCCCGTTTGGAAAGAAAGGCCGTCTGAAATTGCCGCAACCTATATGTTTGAAGGCCGCGTGCCGTTGGATTTGGTGTATTTCGGCGGGCACTTCGCCACATTTCCGCTGGTGCCGGGCGTGGTGGAACTGCAATGGGTGCGCGATTTGGCCGAACGGTTTGAATGGGGCAAACAAAACATCATCCGCGTGGAAAACCTGAAATACCAACAATTCCTGCGCCCGCATCATGAAGTGTTTGCAGAGTTGAAATACGATGCGGATAAAAACAAACTGACGTTTAAGCTGGAAAACCATGAAGCGGTGTGTGCTTCGGGGCGGATTGTGTTTGGGGCGATTAACGAGTAAAACCTGTGAAGAATTTTGATTTCAAACTGTGGTTTGCATTTTTACTTATCTTTTTCATTCCTTCTTTGGTCAATATTGTCAGGCTGCATTTTATCGGGAACATGCCTGACGAGTGGGGGTTTAATATTGCCAGCCAAATTCAATGGCTGAATATTTTGTATGAAATTGTAAAAGAAGCTTTTTTAATCCCTTTGTTTTTCATGTTGGCTAAGGCGCTGAAAGAAGGAGAAGAAAAGCTGTTGCAAAACACGGCGGGCGGGTTGATGGCGGTAACGTTTATACATGCCGTTTTATGCGTTGCGGTTTTCTTTTTTGCAGAGCAATTTCTTGCAGGCGTAAAGCAAACTCCGCAATTGATTGCCGATACTGCGGCATATATCAAGTTGGAATCCATAGCTATTTTGTTGTCGGTTGTGGTGGAATATTTGATTGTGTATCTGGCAATCATTAAAGATTTCAAGCGCATAATCCAGTTGTCGTTATGGAAAATGACTCTTCTCATTGGAACGGATATTCTGTTCATTTCGGAAATGCCTTTTTCGCTGGCTTTGGGTGTGAAAGGCATTGCGTTATCCAATATCTTAATCAATTCGATTTTGGCCGTTTTCGTGCTCTCGCACGGCCGTTTTCGGCAATTTTTTGCAGCGAACCGGCTGGGATTTGATTTGGATTGGTTTAAAAACTGGATGAGGTTGGGTTCTTTTTCGGGCTTGGAATCCCTGCTTAGAAATGCGGCGTTTGCTTTTATGATACTCGGTATGGTAAACCAAGTTGGCGAGCAGGGAGCTTATTGGGTGGCCAACAACATCATATGGGGCATTTTATTGGTGCCTTCGCTGGCGTTGGCCGAGGTAGTGAAAAGAGATGTAGCCAACAGCGTAGACGCCGTGCGCTTGAATACTCTGACTTATTTGAAATGCACGGTATGTTTTGTGTTGCTTTGGTTGGTATCCATCCCTTTGTGGAAGCCTTTTTTAACACAGGTTTTACAAGTGGGGCAGGCCGAAACCGTTTTGGAAATTATGTTGGTTCAAACCGCTTTTTATATTGTTTTTATGTTTAATTACAGCGTGTTGGATTCAACGATTAAAGGGCTGGGCGTAACCAGATACATGCTTTACCAATCTATTGTTGTAGATGTGGTTTATTATGGGGTGGTGTTCGCTCTGTATAAGGCAGGCGTTGTGCAGATGTCTTTGCTGAATATTTCGCTTATTTTCGGTGGGGGGATGCTCATCGATATGCTGCCGACGGTTTGGCTGTATGTGAAGACGCTCCGTAACCACAATATCCGCATTGCCGATTTGGTTAGATAATCTGCTTTTCGCAGGAGTAATAATATCTTTAAAAAAGCGAGTTTATGCCGTCTGAAACACAATCATCGATATTCGCAGATGGCCTAAAGTAGATAAATGACTGATAACACATGATTATGAAAACCCTAGCTCTGATCCCCCACTACAACCACCCGACCACCATCACCCAAGTTGCCCAAGCCATGCGCGGGTTCGGGTTGGATGTGCTGATTGTGGACGACGGTTCGCGGGCGGACTGCAAACCGGTATTGGACGCTTTGGCGGAACAGGACGGCATTCATGTTGTGTACCGGCCGGTCAACGGCGGTAAAGGCGCGGCGGTAAAAGCGGGGTTGAAATACGCCGAAGGGCAGGACTATACCCATGTTTTGCAGGTGGATGCCGATGCTCAGCACCATTTGGCTGACACGGAAAAGTTGCTGGCCGCTGCGGCGCAACATCCCGAAGCAGTTATATGCGGCTGGCCGCAATACGGCAGCGATGCGCCGAAATCGCGGCTTTACGGGCGTAAAATCACCGATTTTTGGAATATGGTGCATACGTTTTCCACCGATATAAAAGACGGCATGTGCGGTTTCCGCCTTTATCCGCTCGCCCCTGTGCTGGCTGCGGTGCGAGAAGAACGGGTGGGCGACCGCATGGATTTCGACACGGAAATCCTTATCCGCCTCTATTGGCGCGGCGTGAAACCGGTGTGGATTAAAACGCCGGTGAAATACGAAGCCGGCGGCGTGTCGCATTTCCGTGCGTTTGACGATAATGTGCTGATCAGCAAAATGCACGCGAGGTTGTTTTGCGAAATGGTGTGGCGGCGGTTGGGCGGGAAGCTGTGAGAGGCCGTCTGAATTTTTTGAATGGTAGTGCGGTCGATCAATGAAAAATAAGAGATAGAAATTATGGGTAAAGCGACTTTTACATTAACCGTATTGATGCTGCTGGCAGCGTGCGGAAAAAGCGGGGCGAGCGATTCGACGGAGAGGCCGTCTGAAAAAACGTATGCGCAGCAGGCGGTGAAGCTGTTTCATACGGCTTGTGTGGGTACGGGGGCAAACGAGGAAAAATTATCGGCTTGGGCCGAACAGGCTAAGTTGTTGGAGCTGGATGAGCAGCAGAAGCGGCAGTTTAACTTTGAGCCTGAAGCCAAACGGGCGTGGGGCATACATTCCGCGGAAGGCGGGCGCTTCTTTTTGGTTTCCGGCAAGGCATATTGTTCGGTAAAAGCGAAAATGGCCGACCAAGCTACCGTTGAAAGTGAAATGAAGGCATTGGCAGAACAAGTAACCGACTCGATGGGCTTGTCAAAGCGGGTGGTCAAAGAAGGTGTGCTGCCTAATGTGCCTACGGCGAAACAGACGGTTTACGCTTTGGAAAAACAAGGTGCGCCGTCGGGTATGATGTTATCGGTTTATACGGACAGCAGCCCCGAAGCCGGAGCGCAGGCAGGGCTGAATCTGCGTTTTATCGGTTCAGACCAATAACAGGCCGTCTGAAAATATGAATAAGGATACGAAAGCAAACGGACATTGGGCAGCTCAAAACGAGCGCGGCAACCGCCTGTTTTTGGGCATTACCACGCTGATGGTGAAATATCTGCCTGCGTTTCTGATGAACCCGTGCATTTGGTTTGTGGTGCTGTATTTCTACATCACTTCGCCCAAGCAGCGGCGCAATATTACGCGCTACCAGCAGCGGCTTCAGACGGCCTTTCTCGATGTGCGCCTGCCTGAAAAGATGCCGGTGTTGAGGCAGTTTGTGGCGTTTGGCGAGGCGGTGTGCGACCGTTTTGCGGTGTGGCAGCGCACCATCCGTTATGAAGATTTGGTGGTGGAAGACCCCGATAATATTTATGCGGACATGGAGCAGTGCAATTCGCGCGGGCAGATTTTTGCGTGTTCGCATGTGGGCAATGTGGAAATCTGCCGTGCGTTGGTGTCGCATCATCAGGGCTTCAGGCTGAATGTGTTGGTGCACAGCCGCCACGCGCAGGCGTTTAACGAGGCGTTGGCCAAAGCGGGGGCGGATGAAATCCAACTGATTCAGGTAACCGATTTGGATGCGGCGGTGATGATGGAGCTGCATAAGCGCCTTGATGCGGGCGAGTGGATTGCCGTCGCCGCCGACCGCATACCCGTGCGCGGGGAAAAAACGGTAACGGCGGATTTTTTGGGTGCGCCGGCAGAAATGCCGCAAGGGGCGTGGTTGTTGGCCGGTTTGTTGAAAACGCGGGTAAACACGCTTTTCTGCGTTAAGCAAAACGGGCGTTATCATCTGAAACTGCGGCGTTTTTTGGATACGGCCGATTGGAAGCGCAGTGAGCGCAGCGCAGCGGTACAGGCGGCGGCGCAGGGTTTTGCAGACGTATTGGCACGCGAATGTGCGCAAAATCCGCTGCAATGGTTTAATTTTTACGATTTCTGGAACGATGAACACAATGGCTAAACATGTTTATTGCCGCCACGGTATAGAATTGGAAGTGCCGTTTTTCGATGTCGATGCCATGCATATCGTGTGGCACGGCCATTATGTGAAATATCTCGAAGTGGCGCGTTGTGCGTTTCTCAGCGCCATCGGTTACGATTATCGGGAAATGGAGCGGCAGGGTTTTATTTGGCCGGTGGTGCAGATGAACCTGAAATATGTGAAGCCCGCCCGTTTCGGCCAAAAAATCCGCGTGGATTTGGCGGTGGTCGAAATCGAAAGCTGCCTGCGGATTGACTATACGATTGCCGATGCCGAGAGCGGTTTAAAGCTCACGAAAGCCGGTACCACACAGGCAGCGGTGTCGCTGCAAAGCGGCGAGATGCAGTTTGAAACCCCTCAAAGCTGGTTGGAAGCGGTAAGAAGCCATCCGACGTTTCAGGCCGTCTGAAAACGAGATTCCGGCGTGGGCGGCGAATTTAAGTATCAAGGAACCATCATGACTCTTTCCGAAATGCTCCGGCACCGCCGTGCCGTCCGCCATTACGATGCCGATCAAACCTTAAACAGCAGTAAAGTGCGCGAATGCCTCAAGCTGGCTCAACTGGCACCGAGCAGCTCCAATATGCAGCTTTACGAGTTTTACCATATCAGCAACCCCGACACCCTTAAACAACTTGCCCGGGCATGTTTGGGGCAGGGGGCTGCCGCAACGGCGCAGCAGATGGTGGTATTCGTTACCCGCCAAGATTTATACCGCAAGCGCGCACAAGCCGTGTTGGATTTCGAACGCGGCAACCTCAGCCGCAACAGCCCGCCCGACAGACTCCCCGGCCGTCTGAAAAAAATGGAATTTTATTACGGCAAACTGATGCCGTTTATCTATGCCCGCGGTTTCGGCTTGGTGGGTTTGTTGCGCCAAATAATCGCCCGCAGCATCGGCCTGTTCCGCCCGATTGTGGTCGATGTTTCAGAACAAGATGTGCGCACGGTTGTTCACAAAAGCTGCGGCTTGGCGGCGCAAACCTTTATGCTGGCGATGGCCGAACAAGGTTACGATACCTGCCCGATGGAGGGCTTGGATACCCGAATGGTAAAACGCATTCTCAAATTGCCGCGCGGCGCCGAAATCAATATGATTGTTTCCTGCGGCATACGCAAAGAAAACAAAGGCATCTGGGGCGAACGCTTCCGCCTGCCGTTTGAAGATGTTTACCGCGAAATTTAAGCAAGAAAGAACACGATGAAAAAACCGATATTTGCCGTTGCCTTAACCGCATTCAGCCCGCTGTTGTGGGCATTTTCAACCGCCGAACTTTCCCAAACCCTGCAAAAACCCGACAACGTGCAAGGTGCGTTTACCCAGCAGCGTTATCTCAAATCACTCAGCAAACCGATGACCACCAATGGCCAATTTGTGCTGGTGCCCAAACGCGGCATGCTGTGGCACATGCAAAAGCCGTTCGACAACCGCCTGCGCGTGCGTTCAGACGGCATCATGCAATGGAACGGCAAAAACTGGGTTGCCGCCAACACAAGCAAAATGAGCGGCCAAACGCAGCAAATCAAACTGTTTCTCGACTTGCTCGGCGGCAACACGCAAGGGCTGGAAAAGCAGTTCAACCTGCAACTTTCCGGCACGCAGCAAAAATGGACGCTGCGTTTAGACCCGAAAACCGCCCTGATGAAGCAGATCTTTACCCGCATCGACATCAGCGGCGACGATGTGGTGCGCCGCATCGAATTAAACGAAAAACAAGGCGACCGTACGGTTATGCAGTTTGAAAACGTAAAAACTGGTCAAAGTTTAGATGAATCTGCGAAACAGGCGTTACAGTAAAAGCTGTTGAAATATCCGGGTTTTGAAAAGGAAATTTTATGAATAAATTGATGACTTTACTGGCTGTACCTGCAATCGTGATCGCGGTCCCTTGCGCTGCCGCACAAACCACCGGACATCCTTCACAAGTGCAACTGCAACAGAATATGGATACCGTATTGCAGATAGCACGGAATAAATCTTTGAACGAGCAGCAAAAAATCAAACAGATCGAAGGCTATGCCAACCGTTATCTGGATTATCAACGTATCTCTGCATTGGCGGTCGGCTTGCCATGGCGGCAATTTACGCCCAAACAAAAAACCGACTTCATTGATGCGTTCAAAGAAATGATTATCGGTATGTATTCCCATTCTGCATTGCTGGGGGCCGAAGATGCTCAAGTCAAACTATTGCCGAAATTTGTTGAAAACGGCAAAAATAAAGTGGATGTGTTTACCGAAGTGCGCACTAAAAACGGTAAACAATACGAAGTAGCATATCAATTGTATCAAGTCGGTTCGGTATACAAAGTCTACAATATCCGTGTCGACGGAGTGAGCTTGGTTACAGTTTATCGTAACCAATTCAATGAGTTAATCAAACAAAAAGGTATTGACGGCACAATTGAAGTGCTGCGCAACAAAGGTTTGAAGAAAGCTGAATCTTTAAGCTGAGTTTTTAATCAAAGAGCTGCTTATTGATCGGAGGCCATCTGAAAATATTTTGAATTAATTTTTTCAGACGGCATTAAAACCCCTTGTTTTTACAAGGGGTTTTGTTTAAGCAATGTAAACCAATCTGATTAAACGATTTCAGCTTTGGTAATCACAACTGCATCTATTGGTACATCGGAATGATAGCCATGGTTTTTGGTTTTTACGCCTTCAATGGTATCCACCACATCTTGGCCTTCCACCACTTTACCGAATACGGCGTAGCCCCAACCTTGCAGGCTTGGCTCGGTATGGTTCAGGAACGTATTGTCTTTAGTATTAATGAAAAATTGCGAAGAAGCAGAGTGGGGCGCTTGTGTGCGCGCCATTGCGATAGTGTATTTATCATTCTTCAAGCCGTTTTGGGCTTCATTCTGAATCGGGGCGCGACCGGCTTTTTCTTTCATGTTTTCATCCATGCCACCGCCCTGAATCATGAAGCCTTTGATCACACGATGGAAAATCAGGCCATCGTAGAAACCGTCTTTAACGTATTGCTCAAAATTGGCAGCAGTAACCGGTGCTTTTTCGTGATTCAGCTCAATACCGATGGTGCCGAAATTGGTGTGCAGTTTAATCATGGAAATATTCCTTTCGTAGTTATATGAAATGCCAGCCGAGGCCGTCTGAAATGATTTCAGACGGCTTGTTGTTCAAATTAATTTTGGAGATCGAGCCAACGTTCCGCATCCAAAGCGGCTTGGCAGCCCGAAGCTGCACTGGTAATGGCTTGCCGGTAAGTAAAATCTTTTACATCGCCTGCGGCCCAAACGCCTTCAATATTGGTAGCGCCTACATTGTCGCTGCTGCCGCCTTTGGTTTTCAGATAACCGGCTTCGTTCATGTCGAGCTGGCCTTTGAAAATATCCGTATTAGGCTGATGGCCTATGGCAATAAATACGCCTTTTACCGTAATTTCTTCGGTGTGGCCGTCATTAAACTTCAAACGCGCACCGGTAACACCGTTGCTATCGCCAAGCACTTCATCCAAATGTGCATTCAGTTTCAAGATGATTTTGCCTTCTTCCACGCGCTTCATCAGTTTGTCCACCATGATTTTTTCGGCACGAAAAGAGTCTCGGCGGTGGATAAGGGTAACGGTATTGGCGATATTGGCCAGATACAAGGCTTCTTCAACTGCCGTATTTCCTCCGCCGACTACTGCTACATCTTGTTTTTTATAGAAAAATCCATCACATGTAGCACATGCGGAAACACCTTTCCCCGCGAATGCTTCTTCACTCGGCAAACCCAGATATTTGGCCGACGCTCCGGTAGCGACAATCAAAGCATCACAAGTATATTCGCCCATATCGCCTTTGAGTGTAAAAGGGCGGTTTTGTAAATCTACGGTATGAATTTGGTCGAAAATCATTTCTGTGCCAAAACGTTCCGCATGTGCTTGAAAACGCGCCATCAATTCAGGGCCTTGCACACCGTCGGCATCGGCGGGCCAATTGTCCACCTCGGTAGTCGTCATTAACTGACCGCCTTGGGCGATACCGGTAATCAGGGTTGGTTGGAGATTTGCGCGTGCGGCGTAAACCGCAGCAGTGTAACCGGCAGGGCCGGAACCGAGAATAATCAATTTGCTATGTTTGCTCATGCTTTTTCCTTGTTTTATATCAGTTTTCAGATGGCCTCAAATGAAAAAAGCTGTCTGAATAAGTAAAACAAAGCCGTTGAACAATATTTCAAACGGCCTCAAACTCATTTAACGTCGACGGCCAAAACTGCTGCGGCGAGCCGGTTTGCGGTAATTAGGCTGTGCTTTGTTGGTTTGGCGATAAGTTGGTGCGGCTGCTTTATTTTGTGCAGGAACTGTTTTCGTATTCAATTGTTGGCTGGTGCGGCGTTGTGCTTGAGCCGACTGGTAATAATTAGCCTGAGCACGGCGCACGGCAGGGGTATCAGCCTTGGCTTTTTGAAATTTATTTGCTAAAGCATTGCCGATAAACGCTCCGGCAGCAGCCCCGATCAAACTTTGCAGCAACCAACTACCGGTGGATTGATCGTAAATGTATTGTTGGCCGTCTTTGCCTGTTACAGGTTCGCCATTATTGCCATTGGCCAAAAATTCAGCGGGAATGGTTTCCTGAACCGCACTGGCAGCCAGTTCATAAACAGTATTGTCTTGCGGGCTATTTTGCTGTGCAAGTTGTTGTTGCAAAGCTTCGATTTGTTTTTGCTGCTGTTCAAGTTGAGCTTGAGTACTGTCTTTACAAGCAGCAAGTATAAATGCCGATAAAACTGTTAAAGCAAGGGTTCGTTTCATTATTGTTCCGTATAAGCTAGATGAACAAAGATAAGACGGCAATGTAGCCGAGATTTCCGATGAAATTCAATATGGGGGAATACATCATTTTATCAAGAATCAAAAAATAGAATTAGGATTTAAAATTCATATCGGTTTTGTTGTCAGTATTTATTAGGAGAGGATATAAGTTTTTTATATTTATATATTCGCATAATATTCGCATAATCATAATTATGTTAAATTATTGCTATAAATATATAACTACATCTCTAGAAAATTGGTTTAAATGATCAATCTTCAGAGATGCAGTTCAAATTTCAAGTCAACTATTGCAGCGGTTTCATATGCATCACTTCCATTAGGAAGTTTGTAAACGCCGGATTAGAAGGTTTATTTTTCATATTAGGCCAACGTTGTTTCCAGCCTTTCAAAGCATTCTGGATATACAATTTAGACTGCTCGGTAGTAATTGTACCGCGTTGGCTATCTACTGCAGAACGTAAATAAACTTCATACATGCTATCATCTACAGTATTACGTCCGACTTGCTGAATACGGAAACGGTTAAGATATTGTGCTGCTTGTACTTTGGTAATCTGTCCTTGGCTCACTTGATAGCTCAAACGGGTAGCTTCATCGCGAATTTTGGATACATCAGTCCAATGGTTTGCAGCCAAACGGTAACTTTCCGACGGTTGCTTTTTCACATTAGTCGGGCGAACGGGCACTTCTCTCAGTGTCGGCATATAAATAGTTTCGCAGCCGGCAAGTGCCCCCAATAAGAATAAGAGTGTGATATGCTTTTTCATACCACACATTATAATCAGATTTAACAGATAATCCAACAATCAATCACAGGCATTTGCATCACGCTAGATTGTTCATACTAACTAAAAGGCCGTCTGAAAGCGGCCTTTGAAATATCATGGAAATATTATGCTAAATCAGCAAATAATGGTGTAGAAAGGTAACGTTCACCATAAGAAGGAATCAGCACAACAATCAATTTATCTTTGTTTTCAGGTTTTTTTGCCAATTCCAAAGCACTCCATATTGCTGCACCTGAAGAAATACCGACCAGAATGCCTTCTTTTGCAGCTGTCGCACGGGCGGTTTCAAATGCTGCTTCATTCGATACTTTGATAATTTCATCATACACTTCGGTGTTCAAAATGCTTGGCACAAACCCTGCTCCGATACCTTGAATCGGATGCGGCCCCTTCTCTCCTCCACTCAATACAGGCGATGCTTCGGGCTCTACTGCTACAATTTTTACTTCTGGCTTGCGTGTTTTCAAGACTTCGCCTACTCCGGTAACCGTGCCGCCGGTGCCCACGCCGGCTACAAAAATATCTACTTGTCCGTCAGTATCGCGCCAGATTTCTTCGACGGTGGTTTTACGGTGAATCTCGGGGTTGGCTTTATTATCAAACTGACGCGGCATAAAGTAACTTTCCGGATTTTCATCCACCAGGGACTGTGCTTTGGCAATTGCTCCGCCCATACCTTCTGCGGCGGGAGTTAGGATCAATTCCGCTCCGAAAGCACGCAATAGCATACGGCGTTCTTTGCTCATACTTTCAGGCATAGTAATAGCCAATTTATAGCCGCGTGCGGCGCATACCATTGCTAATCCGATACCGGTATTGCCACTGGTGGCCTCTACGATAATGGTGTTCTTATTAATTTTGCCGGCCTTTTCCGCTGCTTCAATCATTGATACGGCAATACGGTCTTTAACGCTGCTTCCCGGGTTGAAAAATTCCAATTTGGCAACTACGCGACCGGGCAACCCTTCACTTAAGCGATTCAGTTCTACCAGCGGGGTATTGCCGATTAAATCGGTAATATTATGTGCGATGTTCATGTTTTTGCTCCTAAAGGAAGTCAATAAATTTCGATAGGCGGCATCTTACAAGTTATGCCGTCTGAAAAACCAATATCTAATTTTTCTTTCTTTATAACTTTTGGTTGTATAGTTTTGCTTTCAGACGGCCTATTAATACCGTATCTGCAAAACGGCTATCAAAACACAGGCCGTCTGAAGAAACAGAGCAAGCAATAACCCCAGCTTCAATTGACTGCTGCTGAAGCGGTTTGCCTGTTCATGCATGATATAACTGCGGTGCAGATAAAAAACACTTATGATAACGGCTTGCATACCGAACCAATATAAAGGTTTCAATACATACATTTGTAAAAGTGCGGGGAAAACATACGGTGTAATGCCTGCCGGGAAACGTGACCATACTGCAAGTGCCAACATTGCAGATACTATAGTCATCAGCATCCCGCTTACTGCAAACAGGCTTAAAAAGCTATTGCTACCTTCAGCATGCCACATTGCTTTTTCGTCAGGAATTTTTTTCCAGCGGTTTACAAAGAAAAACAAACTTGCCAAAGTGATGTAGAAATGTGGAATATACAATGTAATCAGATGGGTAATGCCCCAAATACCCGGTATCAGACGAGCACCGACTGTTCCGAAGCCTAACCATAAAAGTATACTGCCCCACATCCATTGGAATTCATCTGATTTATAGGTTGCAGTAAAAAATATGGATATGTAAGCAGCTAAAATCCATAAATCCAAACTTACAGCCATTTAACGGTAGCCCATAATGCGTGACAATGCCGTTCCGATTGCTTCGGCCATCCGTTCAATCCACTCTGTTTCCAAACCTTCGGCAAAGCGGTTTACATCTGTATCGGCAGCCAACAATACCGCTCCCGTTTTGTTTCCGATAGGTACGGGCAGTTGCAAGAAACTTTCCGGCACAATTTCACTTTGGGGCAGTAAATTCCGCATTTCTTTGCTGATTTTATTACCCAGAACAGGTTTTTTCAGTGCTGCGATTTCCGAACGCGCTTTATGGCCGGCTACCAATATTTCTTCCGGAATTCGTGCTTTGTTTTTGGGTTCTGCAACCAATGCCAACTTAAATTGGCTTATCCCGAAACCGTCTTTCAATACTTGATATAACGCCTGCACCAATTGGCCGATTGTATTTGCTTTTAGTAATTGCAAATCCAATGCTAACAAACGTTCAATCGTTACTTTGTTAGCTTCCGAATCGGTCAGCATATTTTCAAGCTGATCGGCCATTTTATTGATTTTTAATTGGGATGCTACAAGCTGTGCTTGGGCGAAAGAACGGATTTTTTCATCCCGTAAGCGAATGCCCAATTTATCGGCATGCTCCGCCAGAAAGTCAGGATGAGCTTTTAAAAATTCTAAAATGCTTTCTTTATCCATATTAGTATTTCAACTCACCTTCAAAAACGGTTTCAACAGGACCAGTCATTGTTACATCACTACCCTCTTTCCATGTTATATATAGATCGCCACCGGGTAAACTAACGCATATTGGTTCTTCGGCATCCAATAACCCCAAACGGATACCTGCTACTGCGGCTGCACATGCTCCGGTGCCGCATGCCTGAGTTTCTCCCGTTCCGCGCTCATAAACACGCAAGCAGATATGCCGTTTATCCAATATCTGTACAAAGCCGACATTCACTCTCTCGGGAAATTGTTCATGCGATTCAATGATTTCCCCCCAGCTCTCCACCGGTGCGGTTTCTACATCTTCTACTACTATAACGGCATGCGGATTTCCCATGTTTACACAACTTACCGGAATCGATTCCAAACCGGCCAATACGATATGTGTTAAAGCATCCGCTGCTTCTCCTGCGGCAGGAATAAACGGTATTTCAGACGGCATGAAACGCGGTTTTCCCATATTTACCGAAACCAAACCGTTTTCCGCCAAACGGGGTACGATCACGCCATGTGCCGTTTCAACGATGATTTCATGCTTATCTGTTAATCCTTTATCGAGCACAAAACGTACGAAACAACGTGCTCCGTTGCCGCACTGCTCTACTTCGCTACCATCCGCATTAAAAATACGGTAGCGGAAATCTACCGCATCGGAATCTGCTTTTTCCACTAGCAACAATTGGTCGAAACCGACTCCGAGGTGGCGGTCTGACCAAAGGGTTAACGGTGCTTCTTTAGGGTTGAATGACTGATTGATACCATCTATTACCATGAAATCATTACCCAAACCATGCATTTTGGTAAATTTAAGCGTTTTCATTGCCTTTTCCTTCAAGCAGACTCTGTATTCTCTTATCTATTAAGATTTTAAGACGGCCTTCATATGTCGAAGATAAATCAAAGGCCGTCTGAAAACTGAAAGATTTTACACTATATCACTATGATTGTTTCCTGTTTTGCTGTTCGTATGTCGAAAGCTTTGATAAATATGCTGACAATAATCTAAAGAAATATAGGAAAAAAGAAAATATGAATTTCATCGTTGTACAAAAGAGACAAGCGGAAGCTTAATAAGATAATCGGTATTTTATTATTTTTGAAAATGGTATCATCAAAACAAAAAGTAGAAAAACATATAACTATTTGTTTATAAAAAATTATTAAATAAAAATATTCATTCTCTCAAAAAAACGAAACAGTATTTTTCAAGCAGAAAACAACCGTTTGTCAAAATAAAAATCCGATTATCTTCATTCTTGTATTGCAAAGTTATTTCTCTGCATGCAGAATACATATTCATACAAACATACAGATGCTTTACATCTATTTGATCGGTAATTTATGCCCAAGCAAAAAACATACGGCACAAAAAGCACATTACCCATTTAAATGCATTACTAAACGAGGACAACACCATGAATACCCGCCGCATTCTTTCTACATTGACTGCTTTTGCTTTGTTGGCAGGTTCCCAAGCAGCACTGGCAGAAAAAGTATCGTTTTATCAAAGAGCCTCCGAAGCCTCTGCCCCGATTTCCGGTAATGTTGCCATGCGTTTAACCATCGGTATCGACGGTGCCGTAAGCAATGCACGTGTTGTTCGCAGTAGCGGCTCCAAAGTTATCGACGCAGACGCAGTAAAATGGATGGAAGCCCAATTTATGCGCCCTGTAACTAAAAACGGTGATCCTATTGAATTCAGCGTTGTGAAAGAAATCAATTTCAGCACTTCATCTGTTATTCAAGCCAGTTTGAAACGCTGATGATCGGTAATCATTCATTCTTATTCCGTAGCCTTAAAAGGCATTCCTGACGAACAGGAATGCCTTTTCCGTTGTTTAGGTTAGATTACCGGCTGAAATTTAATGATAAGGGAAAGTTTTCATATATAGCTCCAATATAAAAAGCAGGTTCTTTACCAACACTAACATAAGTGGCCTGAAAATACCGATATACTTATTTTTATTTATATTATTGAGGAGCAATCCATGAAACACATTCTCCCGGCCGCTTTGATTACCGGATTATTTTCAGCTTGTACGGTCGGTACCCCTGGCATGTCTGTCGGTGTCGGTGTCGGTACTAATATCGGTAGACACGTGGGGTTGGGCACTTCTATTAATATTCCGGTAGGCTTGGAACGCACTCGAAGCAGTAAAACCACGGGTGGAATCAATGTAATAGAAGAGCAAATCATTACTCATTTCGATGCCAAGGGCAATGCCAGCAATCAAGCCGTCAAAGGAGGTTTTTACCGTCAGTTAATCAGTAAACACGGTAATGAATATATCGTGCAGGATTTTTATGGTGATAATGGCAAAAAGCGCACAGACCCCTACACCCTACCCCGCAACCGTTTATTGGATTTCCGTGCACACCCAGTTGACGGTACTTTGACTACTTATGCTTATAATGGCAACGTAATGCAGCAACAGGTTTATCAAAATGATAAATTAATTAGCGCACGCTATTAATTGAAAACCTTCAAAACAAAGGCCGTCTGAAAAATTTTCAGACGGCCTTTATTTTTGATTAATATAAACTTAAGCATTTAGATTAACGGAATGTTCCCGTGTTTCATGGAAAACAATATCTGGCCAACGTTCTTGAGTCAGATTCAAGTTGACACGGTTTGGTGCCAAATAAGCCAAATTGCCGCCGGCATCAATGGATAAGTTTGCCGCATTGGCTTTTTCAAATTCAGCCAGTTTTTTCTTGTCATTACATGACACCCAGCGGGCCGACCAAATTGAGGCCGTTTCAAATACCGCTTCAACGCCGTATTCCGCCGCCAACCGCGAAGTAACCACTTCAAACTGCAATACACCCACCGCACCGAGAATCAAATCCGCACCGCTATGAGGTTTGAAGACCTGAACGGCACCTTCTTCGCCGAGTTGTTGCAAGCCTTTTTGCAGTTGTTTCATTTTCAGCGGGTTTTTAATGCGCACACTGCGGAACAATTCGGGCGCAAAGAATGGAATGCCAGTAAAGGCCAGTTGCTCCCCTTCGGAAAAGCTGTCGCCAATTTGGATATTACCGTGATTGGGAATACCGATAATATCGCCAGCATACGCTTCTTCAACCAATTCGCGGTCGTGCGACATAAACGTTACTACGCTGGATGCGGCAATATCGCGGTTGATGCGCAAGTGTTTCATTTTCATGCCGCGCTCGAATTTGCCTGAGCACACGCGCAGGAAGGCAATGCGGTCGCGGTGTTTCGGATCCATATTTGCTTGAATTTTAAACACAAATCCTGAAAATTTTTCTTCAAACGGCTCAATCGTACGCACAGTTGCATCACGGCTTTTCGGTGAAGGAGCCCAATCAATCAGCGAATTTAAAATTTCTTGCACGCCGAAATTGTTAATGGCCGAACCGAAAAACACCGGCGTTAATTCGCCTGCCAAGAATTCTTCCAATACAAACTCATTGGAGGCCGCCTGAACCAACTCGATTTCGGCGCGCAGATTGTCCATTTCCAATGGAAACAGCTCATCTAAGCGCGGATTGTTAATGCCTTCAATCACTTCAAATTCATGCGGCAGTTTCTCACCGCCGGCATCAAACAAATACACTTCGTCATTCAAAATGTGATACACGCCTTTAAAGTTCTTACCCATGCCGATCGGCCAAGTAACCGGAGCGCAACGGATTTTAAGAATGTTTTCAACTTCGTCCAACAACTCCAGAGAATCGCGTACTTCTCGGTCGTATTTGTTCATAAAGGTAACAATCGGTGTATTGCGCAAACGGCAGACATTCAACAGCTTGATGGTTTGCGCTTCTACCCCTTTGGCCGCATCAATTACCATCAACGCGCTGTCGACGGCGGTAAGCACACGGTAGGTATCTTCCGAAAAGTCTTGGTGGCCGGGGGTATCGAGCAGGTTGACGGTATGGTCTTTATACTCGAACTGCATCACAGAAGAAGCAACGGAAATGCCGCGCTGCTTCTCGATTTCCATCCAGTCGGAAGTAGCGAATTTGCCGGTTTTTTTGCCTTTTACCGTGCCGGCGCTTTGAATCGCACCTGAAAACAGCAACAGTTTTTCGGTTAAGGTGGTTTTACCCGCATCAGGGTGGGAAATAATGGCAAAGGTACGGCGGCGGCGTACCTGTTCCGGAATATTAGACATGCTTTGCCTTTGAAAAAATGATGAACAGGCAGCCGTAATCAACAAGCTGCCTGATGAAAAGATGCGCGATTGTACTAAAAACAACACTTTATTTCAAATTTTAAACATCCTCACAATACTTTTTTTCTTTTTTCTAATTATAAATTTAACCATATTGATTTATAAATAAATTTTTATTTTATTCGGTTTGATACCGGTCAACAGGTATTAATTTTGCTCCGAAAATTAAGCCGTTAAAAATCTATTTGACAACACACTTTTAACCATTAATTTGTCATGGCTCAATTTTCATAACAAATAAATAAAATAACAGTTTCATAAAAATATTTTTTATGTTATTTTTACAAAACCTAACATAATTAGCCTAGAGTAAATTTAAGCAGCCTTATTGATTTTTCACCTATGTTTCAATAAAAAAGCTGTATAAAATACCTAGATAAAATAAATACCGATTGCAAGTCGGAAAATAAACATTACGGAAATTAACAAAATGTCAAAACAAATCGCCATAGCCATTAACAAGGTTGTTAATGGCAACATCTCTACACCTGTACGCCTTGATCGTTATAGTTTACGTACGGATTCAAAACTCCCTCTCAAAATACAAGCGGTAGATGCCGAAAATGTTTTTTATCAGTTGACGGATGCGGAAAGTGGTTTGGCTCCCGCTAAATTGGTACACAAACAGGTAGGTACGGATTTATATATCAGCTTCGAGGATACAAAATCCGAACGTCCCGATTTAATTATTGAAGGCTATTATTCACAAACAGCAAACCATTCCCCTGCCCCTGTATTAGGCATGCAAAACAATGGTGAGCTTGCAACCTACCCTATCCAAGCATCTTCCGATTATTTGCTGGCAGAACAAATTACCATCAATAAAAATGCTGCCGAAAGCATCATTGGCGGCAGCAAATTATTGGCGGCGTTAGGGGGAATAGCAGGTGCGGGTTTGCTTGGTGCTTTGGCCGCAGGTGGTGGTGGCTCAGGCGGTGGAAATAATGATGCTCCGTCTGTGGCATCTCCTGCGAAAATTGATAATGCATCCCAACCTTCTTTTTCACAAACAAGTGGGCATATTGCCCCTGCTGTTTCTTCTGCATCACAGACTGAAGTATCCCCTACTCCTACAGATACGAAGGATTTTGAAACAAAAACAGAAACAACCCCTATACAGCCTATCGAGCTTAATACAAATATCGATATTGCCCCTGTAAAGATTGGTTCTGATGTTGAAAAAAATATCGCACCGGAAGCCGAAGATTCTCCCAAGCCAATCATTGCCGACGAGAATAAGCTGGCATCTGAAATTGCCGATGCTATTCACATTGCAAACGCTTCAAATGATTCTGCCGACCAAAATATCAATCATGGGAATAATCCTGAGTTGAGGCCGTCTGAAACATCAAATTTGTTACCGGGCGAACATAATGAAAAAAAAGATCTCGCAATTACTGATACCAGTTTGAATTCTGAAAATGATACTGCGGAGCCTTCAACCCCAACTCAGCCAACCGATGCAGGCACAGGCCAACTCAGTGCATCGGGGGAATATTATATTTACCATCATCAGGTTTACGGTAAATATATTGATGCTCATGAATTCGGTACGGATATTACCGGCAAAACAGACAGCTTGGCTGCAATTAAAGCCGCTCTTGCTGCCGCACACCATGAAAATGCCGCCGTATATTTAAAAGGAGACCTGAAAATCTCCGACCAAATCGTATTGAACACCCATAATAAAAACGTTACCGGTTTATTCGGTGACGGCATGGGTGCCACAACCGTTTCTTTCGACAAACAGCAAACAGGTGTTTTCAACTCCAACACTAACCAGGACGATATCCGTGCCTATGCAGGTATTTTGGTTGACGGGCAAAATGGCAAAACCATTGCGGATTTGTCTGTGAAATATACCAATATTAATGATTTCTACCGTCCTGGAGAAAGCTATTTCGGCAAAGTCAGCGGTATTTTGGTTAATGATGCCGATAATACTTTAATCAGCAAAGTGGAGGTTTCCGGTGCCAACCGTGCCGGAGTGGTTTTCACGTCTACCGAAGCATTGGTGAAAGATCCTAACGGCAGCGGTAAAACTTACAAAGCCCGAATTATCAGCGGGGAAATTCAAGAGGACTATGAAACCTTGCCCTTGGGCGAAAACAACCGCCTTGTAGACAGCCATTTACATCACAACCGTACGGCCGGAGCATTGGTTGCTTATCAAAAGAACTTTGTTGCGGAAGGTAATCTTTTTGCGTGGAACGGCCATGAAAAAGACGGCGGCACCGGCTATGGCATTACCGCTATGGCAGGAAGCTACAACTATGACGTTACCTTTAGGAACAATACCACTGATCACAACTACCGCAAAGGCTTCGATGTACATGATGGCAATAACATCGTTATCGAAAACAATACTGCAATCGGCGACCGTCTTTACGGAATCGGCGTATATAACCGCCAGTTCAGTATGGACAATGTCAAGATTACCGGCAACACCATTATCCAAGATCCTAATTTCCGTTTAGAAACCGATGATAACCTTCGCCCTAACTATCATGGCTACTCAGGTATCCAATTGCAAACCAACACTCAGTATAAAGATTTGCATAGCAAGGATTACGGTTATTTTGAAGTCAGCGGAAATACCATCAAGAATCTCAGCGTATATAAAGACGCCATCCAAACATATGGTATCGAATTCCGTAACCATGAACCGAAGATGGATTACACGCTTAAAATTTCCGGTAACAAAATCGAAGGAGATTCCACAAAATATTTGATTGCCGTCATCAATAACACCAAAAACCAGCTTACTAAAACCAATGGCCCGGGTTCAGGCACCATTGAAATATCCGACAACCATGCGGATATTGGAACAATAGCCTCTAAAACCATGCCGATCTTTATTAACGAACACCATACCGACGGCTATCTGCGTGGCAAAGTAAGCGTAGAAAATAACTATATTAAAGTAAGGGAAAACTCTAACGGCAGTATTGAAGGCATACAAATGATCGGCAATGCCGAAAGTTATGAAATCCATAACAATACTTTTGAGCTGCACGGTAATATGAATCAGGCAATTGTCAGTATTCACGGGCGCAGCACCTACGGTGTGCCTGAATTAAACGTAACCGACAACGAGCTGATTACCGACCGTACCAACGGAATTTACCGCGGTTGGATAGAATATCGTGGTGCGGATGTGCATGCCCATGATAATAAACATAACGGTAAGCCTATTTTTGAGGTAAATCACAGCGACAAAAAACTGGAATTGGGAATCGGTGGCGACAGTATTGTGGGAGAAACATCTGCTTCAGCAGTGGTTCCTTCTCCGGCCAAGAAAATCAGCTTGCTGCAAGCAGATGATGGAAACGGTGAAGCAGAAGAAAATAGTGCTAATTTAGTTCTTTCTAAGCTGATGTCACCCGCCGTTGTGGATTTATCCGGCATTTTAGGTATGCAGAATAAAACTGCTTTCACAGACCATGCCGCTATTCCGGTTTATAAGAATTCCTCGAATATTCCGGAAGATGACTCTTGGCAACATGATAATAATGCTTATATCCTCTAACTAAAAAATCCCGTACCGTGATGGGTTTGAGGCCGTCTGAAAAATCGTTTTCAGACGGCCTCAAACTATATACTTTAAACCACAGCCTCTTCTTTTTTCTTCTACGACTTGGCCAAGTTTTCCCAGTTCAAACCGAACATCAACACAATTCATTAAAGTAATGCAAGGCTTTTAACCGATTTGTTCTAAGCGTTATCCGTTACCTGCTTGTTCAGCAATTTATCATATTGCACTGCACAATCGGGTTTGCCCATACCTGCAAGCACATATACGTGTGCCGCCACAGATTTTGAAAGGCTTTCCAAAGCGTATCCTCCTTCAAGTACAGAAACAATACGGCCTTTGCACATAGAGGCTGTCTGAATGATTTTGTGCGACAGCCAAGCATAATCCGCCTCATGAAGATTCAGACGGCTTGTCTCATCCGATTTGTGTGCATCAAACCCTGCCGATAAAAATAATAATTCGGGTTTAAATGCTGCCAATTTCGGCAACCATTTTTCGCGTATTTCCTTTCTGAAATCATAGCTGCCGGTATCAGGCGGAAAAGCAATGTTGACGATATGGGGATTCTTCTCAAATTTTTCAGGTGAAGGGAAAGGAAACAAATCGTTCTCAAAACTATTTAAAAGTAATACCCGCGGATCATCTTTAAAAATTTCCGTTGTTCCGTCTCCGTGATGTACGTCGAAATCGATCACTGCTATTTTTTGTATGCGGTATTGTGCAATGGCATGCATTACCCCCACAGCTATATTATTAATCAGGCAGAATCCTCCTGCTTTGCCGCTTTGGGCATGGTGCCCAGGAGGGCGTACCGCGCAAAACGCATGATATGCCCTCTTATTCATTACCATATCCACAGCATTTACGACAGCTCCTGCTGCATAACGTGCGGCGGTTAAAGATTCATGACTCATCACCGTATCATCGTCGATACGGTAAATTTTGCCTTTCTGCGGCTGCATAGACTCCAAAAAACGCAAATATTTACGAGGGTGTACCAAAGCAAGTTGCTTGTCGGTTACTTCTCCGGCTTCCACCTTTTGCAACCTGTTCCATATACCCTGTTTTCTTAATTCCGTCTCAATAGCACGGATGCGTTCAGGGGCCTCGGGATGATGCACTCCGGGTTCATGTCTCAAAAATAACGGATGGCTTATCCATGCTGTTCTAGCTTCTTTTCCGGCAAGATACCGAAGCCATGAACGCATTCGGCGAATAATATTTTTCATGACGTTTAAATCGCGCAATACCGCCCGTGTTTTCAGACGGCCTTCTGACAAATAATAATTAATAAATACGGAAAATTCTTGGAAAAATCTTCCCCGCCCTTTAGAATAGCTTACTTTCGACGGCAATCCAAACGGTTTGCTGCCCTTCATTATTCAAATAATTAAAGAATGGACAAAACATGATTGATTTCGCTTACGCCGCCGATGCAGCCGCCCAACCGAATATTCTGATGCAATTTGCGCCTTTGGTCCTGATACTCATAGTGTTCTATTTCCTGATTATGCGTCCGCAGCAAAAGAAATTTAAAGCCCATCAAGCCATGCTGACCGAATTAAAAGTCGGCGATAAAGTGCTCTTGGCTTCCGGTTTCAAAGGCACGGTGAAAAAAGTTGGAGAACAATTTTTTACCGTAGAAATCGCTCGAGGTGTTGAAGTTGAAGTTGAACGCAACGCTGTTGCCAGCAAAGTCGCATAATCATTTATTTTCCGAAAGCCGCCGCATTCGTGCTGCGGCTGTTTGCATTGCTAATTGAAGGTTTAATATGAACCGCTATCCGCTTTGGAAATACCTGTTAGTCGCTTTTACCATTATTTTGGGCATTATTTACACACTGCCCAATCTCTTTGGCGAAACACCGGCCGTACAGGTATCCACCAACCGTCAATCTATTATCATTAACGAACAAACCGAAAACCGTGTTGCGGCAGCTCTTCAGACGGCCAATATCCAAACCGACGGGATGTTTATCACCGACAACTCCTTGAGAGTGCGTTTCAAAGATACCGAAACCCAACTTAAGGCTCGTGATGTTATCGAAAACACCTTGGGCGACGGCTACATTACTGCACTTAACCTTTTGGCCGACAGCCCGGAATGGATGGCAAAAATCAAAGCCAACCCCATGTTTTTGGGCTTAGACTTACGCGGCGGCGTACATTTCACCATGCAGGTGGATATGAAAGCCGCAATGCAGAAAACGTTTGAGCGCTATTCCGGCGACATCCGCCGTGAATTGCGCCGCAAAAAAATCCGTATCGGCACCATTCGCCAAACAGAAAACAGCTTAACCATTCCTTTTCAAGATGTCGCCGATTTACAGAAGGCATTACCGGAATTAAGCAAATTCTTTCCGGAGGCAACGTTAACGCCTTCCGGTAAAAATCTGGTATTAACCTTGTCGCAAAGTGTGCTGGATAAAGTGCGTACCGATGCCGTTAAGCAAAATATTGCCACATTGCACAACCGTGTGAATGAATTAGGCGTTGCCGAACCGGTTATCCAGCAAGCCGGTGCCGACCGCATTGTGGTTCAACTGCCCGGTGTTCAAGATACCGCCAAAGCAAAAGACATTATCGGTCGTACCGCCACTTTGGAGGTGCGTATGGTATCCGATGATGCCGCACAAATTCAGGCAGCCTTATCGGGCAATGTGCCTGAAGGTTACGAGCTTCTCTACACCGCCGGCGAACACCCGCAACCTACTTTGGTTAACAGACAAGTTGAGTTGACTGGCGATAACATCAACGATGCCCAACCCGGTTTTGATGATAAAGGCGCACCTGCAGTCAATATCAACCTCGACAGTGCAGGTGGTAACATTTTTGCCGATCTAACAGCACAAAATGTCGGCAAACGCATGGCTATGGTATTGATTGACCAAGGCAAGGCCGAAGTGGTAACCGCTCCCGTTATCCGTTCTGCCATTACCGGCGGCCGCGTACAGATTTCAGGCAGCATGAGTACTGCCGAGGCCAACGATGTTTCATTGTTGCTGCGTGCCGGTTCGCTGGCCGCCCCGATGGAAATCATGGAAGAACGCACCATCGGCCCGTCTTTAGGTAAGGAAAATATCGAAAAAGGTTTTAATTCCACATTGTGGGGTTTTGCAGCCGTGGCCATTTTTATGGTTCTTTATTACCGTGTATTCGGTCTGTTTTCCGTAGTTGCGTTATCAACCAATATCCTGTTTTTGATTGCCATTTTATCAGCCCTGCAAGCCACGCTTACGCTTCCCGGTATTGCGGCACTTGCGCTGACATTGGGTATGGCGATTGACTCCAACGTGTTGATTAACGAACGTATCCGTGAAGAATTGCGGGCAGGGGCTTCACCGCATGCCGCCATTAATCTGGGATACCAACATGCATGGGACACTATTGTCGACTCCAATATCACGTCGCTGATTGCCGGTATCGCCTTATTGATTTTCGGTTCCGGCCCTGTGCGCGGTTTTGCCGTAGTGCATTGTTTGGGTATTCTCACTTCGATGTTCTCATCTGTAGTGGTATCGCGTTCATTGGTAAATCTTTGGTATGGCCGCCGCCGCAAACTGCAAAAGATTTCTATCGGCTCGGTATGGAAACAACCAACCGAAACAGCCGTTAAGGAGTAATCAACATGGAATTATTTAAAATCAAACGCGATATCCCGTTTATGAGCTACGGCAAGCTCACCACGCTTATTTCGCTGGTTACGTTTGTATTGGCCATATTTTTTCTGGTTACCAAAGGCTTGAATTTCTCGGTGGAATTCACGGGCGGTACGGTAATGGAAGTGCAATACCAACAAGGTGCCGATGTCAACAAAGTGCGTGAGAGACTCGATGCCCTGAAGCTTGGCGACATACAAGTGCAGGCGTTGGGCACCAACAAACACATTATGATCCGCTTGCCTAACAAAGAAGGCGCTCCTTCCTCCCAACTTTCCAATTCCGTAATGGATTTGTTGAAACAAGATGCGCCGGACGTTACTTTACGTCAGGTCGAATTTATCGGCCCGCAAGTCGGCGAAGAATTGGTAAACAACGGTTTAATTGCATTGGGTATGGTTATTGTCGGCATTATTATTTATTTGTCGATGCGCTTTGAATGGCGTTTTGCCGTTTCTGCCATCATTGCCAACATGCACGACGTTGTGATTATTCTCGGCTTTTTCGCCTTTTTCCAATGGGAATTCTCATTAACCGTGTTGGCCGGTATTCTTGCAGTATTAGGTTATTCGGTTAACGAATCGGTGGTGGTGTTCGACCGTATCCGCGAAAACTTCCGCAAACCTGCAATGCGCAACAAAACCGTACCGCAAATTATCGACAATGCTATTACAGCCACTATGAGCCGTACTGCGATCACCCACGGTTCGACTGAGGCAATGGTGCTTTCTATGCTGATTTTTGGCGGTGCCGCCTTGCACGGATTCTCTTTGGCCTTGACCATCGGTATCGTTTTCGGTGTTTATTCTTCCGTATTGGTTGCCAGCCCGTTATTACTGATGTTCGGCCTGGATCGGGAAAACTTAGCCAAGCCCCAGAAGAAAAAAGAAGAAGCTGTGGTTTAAAGTATGTAGACGTTTCCCTCTGTCTGAGGCCGTCTGAAAGCGGATATCTGACAACAGGTATCCGCTTTTTATTTTTATGACCACTCTATGATTCGCAATCATCTGTAAGTTTTATCGTTACTCATAACAATAAGGCCGTCTGAAAACAATTTTCAGACGGCCTCACTTTTGTCAAATAAGAGGAAAAAACAGTTATTCACCAGCCCAACGTTTAAATACCAGCGAAGTATTTACTCCACCGAAAGCGAAGTTATTATTCATCACATAATCGGTTTGAATTTCACGCCCTTCCCCGCGGATATAATCGACATTGCCGCAACGGGGATCGATATTGTCCAAATTCACGGTAGGCGCAAACCAGCCGTCGTTCATCATCTCGATCGAAAACCACGATTCTAGTGCACCGCATGCGCCGAGCGTGTGGCCGAAATAGCTTTTTTGCGAACTCATAGGGATACGGCTGCCGAATACGGCTTCCGTGGCCTGTGTTTCGGCAATATCGCCTTTTTCGGTGGCCGTCCCATGACCATTTACATAACCTACCTTGTCCGGTCGGATACCTGCATCACGCAGAGCCATTTCCATGCAGCGCTGCATCGTGTCTTTTTGTGGTTGGGTAACATGGCTGCCGTCGCTGTTCGCTCCGTAACCCACTAATTCGGCATAGATTTTTGCTCCGCGTGCACGGGCGTGCTCCAATTCTTCCAGCACAAAAATTCCCGCACCTTCGCCGATAACCAAGCCGTCGCGTTCCGTATCGTAAGGACGCGGTGTTTTTTCCGGTTCGGCGTTGCGGCGGCTGGCGGCATACAGCGAATCGAACACATACACTTCAGACGGGCAAAACTCTTCGCCGCCGCCTGCCAGCATCATATCGATCATGCCGTATTTAATCGATTCGTAGGCATATCCGATACCTTGGCTGCCCGAAGAGCAAGCGCTTGAAGTGGGAATAATCCGTCCGGTAAGGCCGAAGAAGATACCGATATTGGCGGCAGTCGTATGCGGCATCATGCGTACGTAGGTGTTTGCACTGAAATGCGGGGAAGCACCGGTCATCAACAATTCGCCGACATCGCGAACATCTTTGGTACTGCCGGTCGAGGAACCGCAGGCTACACCCATACGCCCGTCTTTAATACGCTCGTCCTCCAACAAACCCGCATCCTGTAACGCTTGCTCTGCCGCATCCACACATAAATACGACACGCGCCCCATGCTTCGCAGTTGCTTGCGCGTCCAATGTGCCGGCGGGTTATAGCCGTTAATCGGCGCCCCCAAACGGGCTTCCAGTTCAGGATATTGCTCCGCCCATTCCGCTATGGTTTGCACGGCATTTGCGCCATGCTTGAAGGCCGTCTGAATACTTTTCCAATCGCGACCGAATGCGGTAATGCCGCCGATTCCCGTTACCACTACCCGTCTCAACATAAACCTCCGTTTACCGCAATAACTTGGCGCGTGATATACGCTGCTTTTTCATCCATCAGAAACCGCACCGCATGCGCCACTTCTTCCGGTGTTCCCATGCGTTGGGCGGGAACAGCCTTTAGAATTTCTTCTACCGGCACGTTTTCATCGAGAATTTCAGTATCGATCAAGCCGGGAGCAACGCAGTTTACAGTGATTTTGCGCTTGGCCAGTTCGACTGCGAGAGCTTTCGCCGCACCAATCAAACCTGCTTTGGAAGCACTGTAATTCACTTGGCCGCGATTGCCCACCAAGCCTGAAACCGAAGCCATGCAAACAATACGGCCGGCTTTGCGACGACGTATCATCGGCATGGAAAGCGGATGGAGGACATTGTAAAAACCGTCTAAATTGGTACGCAATACCCTGTCCCAATCATCGTCTTCCAAAGCAGGAAACGCATTATCGCAGGTTAAACCGGCATTCAGCACGACACCGTAATATGCACCATGAGTTTCCACATCGGCAGTTAAGATTTCGCGGCAGGTTTCGCGGTCGGACACATCAAACTGCAATACGCGGGAATTTCTGCCTAAGGCTTTAATTTCCGAGGCGACTTCTTCCGCCTCTTCGCGACGGCTGCGGCAATGCACTACAATATCGTAACCGTCTTGTGCCAACCCCAATGCAACTGCTTTTCCTATACCTCGATTGGAGCCTGTAATTAAAATGGTTTCACTCATGCGTTTCACTTAACTATATTGGGTTCGGATTGATTTCAACAGGCCGTCTGAAAAGTTGGTTGATGGTTTTCAGACGGCCTTACCCTCTTTCGGGCTGAATACATTCAGAGCCGCCTGCACCAACAAACCGTCGGCGGGCAGCATGTGTTTTTTGTCGGCGAGAGCATCCGTCCAACGTAATTCGCAATCGAACACGCCGAAACCTGTTTGGTCTTGCGTCGATACGGCTACTTTAATTGCCAAGCGAGTACCTATCGGAATTTCATCGGTAAAGAGATTCAACTTCCGCGTGCCGAGCAAAAAACCCAAACGAACGGGTTCGCCCGCATTATGTGCTTCGCAACCGGCCAAGGCGGCGATGCCCTGAGCCATGATTTCCATTCCAGCCAGCGCAGGCAGCGTGCCGTTTTGCAGCAGAATGTGTTTTTCTCCCACTCGGGCGGTGGCATGCAGATAACCTTCGCCGTATTCGGTAATCGTATCCAGCAATACCATATGCCCGCTGTGCGGCAATAAAGGGGCGATTTCGGTAATGGGGCAAACTAAAGGAGCCGGCATAATATCCTCTTTGATTTTATCTAATTGCGGCATATTTCAGACGGCCTATTCTTCGCCGATAACGATAACCGCATTGCTGCCGCCGAAAGCAAACGATGAGCTTGCACCGATTCGTTTTTCATGCGGCCAACGGCTGTTTCGGTCGGTTAAACCGATGGCAGGCAAGCCGGTATCGTGCACACCGTCCCACAGTTGCGGAGGCAGTTTGCCTTCGGGATTGCAACGGCGGCTGACGATGCCCCATAAAAAAGCGGCTTCAACCGCCCCTGCCGCACCGAGCGTATGGCCGGTTTGCGGTTTAGTAGAAGTGCACGGGGTTCGGCTGCCGAACACTTGATGCACGGCAATGCTTTCCATGCTGTCGTTATGTAGCGTGCCCGTGCCGTGAAGGTTGATCCAGCCGATGTTTTCAGACGGCATCCGGGCATGGTTTAAGGCCGTCTGAAAGGCTTGAATGGCTCCCAAACCGTCGGGGCGCGGCGAAGACATATGATGCGCATCGCTGCTGGCTCCGTAGCCGAGCAAAGGCAGGCTTTCACCGAAATCCGCCTCCCGTGTCATGATGAAAACAGCAGCGGCTTCACCGATATTGATGCCGTTGCGGTTGGCGGAAAACGGATTGGCGAGGCCGTCTGAAAGCACTTCCAGCGAAGCAAAACCGTTGATGGTCAAAGGCGACAGCGTATCGACTCCACCGCAAACGACCGCATCGCACAAACCGGCACGCAGCAAACGTGCCGCGCTGATTAAAGCCCTTGCACCCGAAGTGCATGCGGTAGAAACCACATAGCAAAAATTTTTCAAACCATATACTTCCGCAACCAAATCGGCCGGTGCGGACAGGGTTTGCTGTTCTTGGTTGAAGGGAATTTCCCCCCATGCACCTCCTTCGGCCACCCTTTGAAACATGGTCAGGTTTTCATCTACCCCGCTGGTGGAAGTGCCCATCACCACCGCGATACGTTCCGCGCCGAACCGCTCGATTGCCGCATAAATATCATTTTCAATCTGCTCCAGCGCATGCCAAAGCAATTGATTGTCGCGCCCGCGGTGAACATCGGGTAAGGATTCGGGAAATGCACGCAAAGTTTCATGTACCACTCCGAAAGCACGGTTTTTATTCTTAACCCACTGATCGGAAAAAGTTAACGGTGATTCGTCGGCAGGGTTTAAAAGTGCGTCGATATGATGCTGCAAACCACTGCCCAATGCGCTGACAATAGCCGGAGTAGTGAGGTAAACATTGGCTTTCATATTATTCTAACGGGGTAATACGCCAGCCCGTCCGGTCTGGGAAAGTAATCTTAATGAGGCCGTCTGAAACTTCACAGCGCCACAACTCTTGGTTACGGTCGAAGTAAACCGTCGCCCCGCCTTGCTTTTTCGTTTGCTGTTGCGGATAAATTTTGTCATTACCGTCCAGCAGGGGCAGCATGGCGGCAAATAAACGGCGTGAACTGCTATTCGGAGTGACAAAGCCGTCGTTGCGCCATCCCCTCTTGCTTACGGTTTGGCGGGAAACGGGCGCGCCCAACGCATCGGTTTGCACGAAACGCAGCATATCTTTTTCAGGCTGCACGGCCAGCAAACTGGTTTGGATAACCGTGCCGTCCGCATCCGTCTGCTCCAGCTTGAACCAACGCGTATCCTCTGCCTGAAAAACAGGCAGAACTTGCGGCACGGGCAAGCTGCTTGAGGTTGAACAGGCAACCAGCAGAAAAGCGGTAAACAGCGGCGCAAATATTTTGAATTTCATAGCTTAATCAACGGCAACGGCAAACTCTGATATTGTAACCGAGAATTTGTGCCGTAGCGAAAAAAGCGGGAAATATAGCTGATGCAAACAATGTAACCGAAAAAACGAACATTCGGTGCATGGCAGATCACGACAGATGTTTTATAGCCGCCGATACAAAGTTCAGGCCGTCTGAAAAAACAAAGAGCAGACACAATGCCTGCTCTTTCAGATTATCTGCACGCTAAGGCGATATGGTTACTTCTCGACAAACTCACCATAAGCCATGGTTCGGTCGAAACGGCGTGTCAGCAAATCGGCCATCGGCATGCTTTCCGCTTCCCGCAATTGTTCTGCCAACACTTCTTTTACGCGCTTGGCAATTTCGGCATGATCACGGTGCGCGCCGCCCAAAGGTTCCTCGATTACACGGTCAATCAAGTTCAAATCGGCCAAACGCTTGGCGGTAATGCCCAATGCTTGGGCGGCATCGGCTGCTTTCTCTGCGGTCTTCCACAAAATAGAAGCACAGCCTTCGGGAGAAATAACCGAATAAGTGGAATATTGCAGCATGTTCACATAATCGCCCACGGCAATCGCCAATGCACCACCGGAACCGCCTTCGCCGATGATGGTACACAATACCGGCACGTGCAGGCGGGTAAGCTCATAAAGGTTGCGGCCGATTGCTTCCGACTGCCCGCGTTCCTCCGCTCCGATACCGGGATAGGCACCCGGGGTATCGATAAACGTCATTACCGGCAATTGGAATTTTTCGGCAGTCCGCATCAAACGTAAGGCTTTACGATAACCTTCCGGGCGCGGCATGCCGAAATTGCGGAGAATTTTCTCTTTGGTATCGCGGCCTTTCTGATGGCCGATAACCACAACGCTCCTGCCGTTGAAACGCGCCAAACCGCCCACAATCGCATGATCGTCGGCGTAGTGGCGGTCACCGTGCAGTTCTTCAAAATCGGTAAAAATGGCGTTGATGTAATCCAGCGTATAAGGCCGCTGGGGGTGGCGTGATACTTGCGATACTTGTGCGGGAGTGAGTTTGTTGAAAATCGACTTGGTTAATTCGGTGCTTTTCTTTTGCAGGCGGGCGATTTCATCTGCAATATCGACGGCGGATTCACCTTGTACAAAACGCAACTCGTCGATTTTTTTGGTTAATTCGGCGATAGGCTGTTCAAAATCCAGAAAAACGGGTTTCATATGAGTAAAGCTCTTATTATTAAAATAGAAGAATCAGAATGTAATCATACGCGAAGATGGCTGTTTTGGCAGCATGTTTTCACATGCCGGCAAGAATCGATAGCCGCGCCCTGCCACTCTGCTTCTCGTTAACCATACTTTTAGTGCATGCATACTAATGCGCAGCACTCTGTATCTTATGCTAAACTGCAAAACAGTTCAATCACGCGGTTTAAATATGAAAAACAGCAATGACAACAACACCATGCGCCTTGATAAATGGTTATGGGCCGCCCGTTTTTTCAAAACACGCGCGCTGGCCCAAAAGCACATTGAGCTCGGACGAGTGCAGGTAAACGGTGCCAAAGTAAAAAACAGCAAAAATATTTCCGCCGGCGACACTGTAGATTTAACGCTCAATTCCCTGCCCTACAAAATCAAAGTGGTTGCCCTCAACCACCAACGCCGTCCGGCCCCCGAAGCGCGTATGCTGTATGAAGAAGATATGAAAACCGCTGCCCTGCGGGAAGAACAAAAATTGCTCGACCAAGCCAGCCGCATCACAGCCGCTTATCCCGAAGGCAGGCCGACCAAACGCGACCGCCGCCAGATTGAAAAACTGAAACGCGGAGATTGGTAGATGCAGGTATAGAAAAAGAGGCCGTCTGAAAACTTTTCAGACGGCCTCTTGAAATTCAATACTTCGATTCTGCCAAATGTATGCCCTTGTAAACCATATATTTGCTCAATACCGCCGCTACTATTCCAATCAGTAAAGCCCCTAAAATATCCAACGGCCAATGCACACCCAAATAAATCCGTGACCATGCAATAGTCAAAACAATCGGTAAAACCAATAACCCTAGAGCACGTGTCTGCTTCAATGCCAGTAAGCCGGCTAAGGTAGCAAAAACACTCGTCAGGTGCTTGCTCGGAAACGACGACGAAGCATCGTGAGGCAGAAAATTCGTGCCCAACTGCAATAAAAACGGGCGGGGATGATACCAACCTTTTCTAATCAGATAAGTGATGACAACACCGATAACAATACTGAAAACTATGCTTAACCAGACACGTTTATTGTTTTTATGTTTTGTAACTAAGTATATGAATAAAATAAAAAAGAACCAAACAATTAGATATTCGGCGGAAAAAATAGCAAAATAAATGCTGTGCAAATATGCGTCTTCATCCTCATTGATCATCATAAACAAATACTTGTTTAATTCATGCAATACATCCATCTCCCTTATCCTTTTTAAAAGTATTTTTAATGATGTTATATCATCGTTATTAGCTGAAAATTAGGATTAAGAGTGGTTGTTTCAGAAAAAATTCCCGACATCATTCAAACGGGCGCGACAAATACACCCCTGTGATTGTTTCAGACGGCCGAAGTGCACGGCGGCCCTGCATACCGCCATCACATTATCGCGTATAATCTCCGCCGTTACCGTATCAGATAACCGACCATGACCCCGATCCAACTCGAACACACCGCTACCGTATTGGCCGATATGCTCACTTTCAAGCAACCCGCCGATGCCGTGCTTTCCGCCTATTTTCGAGAACATAAAAAATTAGGCCGGCAAGACCGCCACGAAATCGCCGAAACGGCCTTTGCCGCCTTACGCCATGTTCAAAAAATCTCCGCCGCCCTGCGCCGCCCCCACGCACAACCGCGCAAAGCGGCTTTGGCCGCATTAGTGCTTGGACGCAGCGTAAGTATCAACAGTATTAAAGATTGGCTCGACGAAGAAGAAACCGAGTTTTTAAGCAATTTAAAAGCCCGTAAAACTGAGTTTTCAGACGGCCTCGATACCGCTTCCGAACTGCCCGATTGGTTGATCGGCACGCTGCAAAAACATTACGGCGAAGCCGACATCCTCGCCTTCGGACGCAGCGTCAACCAACCCGCGCCGCTGGATGTCCGGGTCAACACCTTAAAAAACAAGCGCGATAAAGTGCTGGCCGAATTGCAGTCGGAACAGCTTGATGCGGAAGCCACGCCGTATTCGCCGTGGGGCATCCGCTTCAAAGAAAAAATAGCCCTCAACAAACACCCACGCTTTCTCGACGGCACTCTGGAGGTGCAAGACGAAGGCAGCCAGCTTTTGGCTTTATTGCTCGGTGCGAAACGTGGTGAAATCGTGGTAGATTTCTGCGCCGGAGCGGGCGGCAAAACTTTAGCCGTTGGCGCAATGATGGCCAACAAAGGCCGCATTTATGCTTTCGATATCGCCGAAAAGCGCCTCGCCAATCTTAAACCGCGCATGGTGCGTGCCGGCTTGACCAACATCCATCCCGAGCGCATCAGCAGTGAAACCGACCCGCGCATCGGCAGGCTTTACGGCAAAGCCGACCGTGTGCTGGTAGATGCGCCCTGCTCCGGTTTGGGCACATTGCGCCGCAACCCCGATCTGAAATACCGCCAATCGCCCGAAACCCTTGCCTCCTTGCAACAGCAGCAAGCATCCATTTTGGCTGAAGCCGCCAAGCTGGTTCATGAAAAAGGCCGTTTGGTTTACGCCACTTGCAGCATTCTGCCCGAAGAAAACGAAATGCAGGTGCAGCGTTTTTTAGATAGCCATCCCGATTGGCACGCCGTCGATTGCGCTGCGCTGCTAAGTAGCTATAAAATTCCGCTCGATACAGGCGTATACTTACGGCTGGATTCGGCCAAGCATCAAACTGACGGCTTTTTCGCCGCCGTGCTGGAACGCAAAAATTGACCATATTCCCAACTTTTTATTCACAGGAACCCACATGAGCATTCAAGAGCAAATCAAAGAAGTTGTTACCACCCACCGCGTCGTGCTGTTTATGAAAGGCACCAAGCAGTTTCCGCAATGCGGTTTTTCTTCGCGTGCCGTGCAATTGTTGCAGGCTGCCGGTTGCGAAGACTTCGTTACCGTAAACGTTTTGGAAAACGATGCCGTGCGCCAAGGCATTAAAGAATACAGCAACTGGCCGACCATTCCCCAACTGTATGTTAACGGCGAATTCTTGGGCGGTTCCGACATCATGATGGAAATGTACGAAGCCGGCGAACTGCAAGAAGCATTGAAAGTTTGATCCGGCAGCAGCCTTTCATAAAGAGGCCGTCTGAAAAAGAAATTTCAGACGGCCTCTTTTTTATCGTTCTCTTTTAAAACTATCAATGCTATGATTATTTCATAACGAAACGGGAAAACCTTACATGAGTATCAAACAATGGCCGGAAGGCGAACGCCCGCGCGAAAAGCTGCTGGAGCGCGGTGCGGGTGCGTTGAGCGATGCCGAATTGCTGGCGGTGTTGCTGCGGGTGGGCACGCGCGGCATGAGCGCGGTGGATTTGGCGCGCCATCTGCTCAACGAGTTCGGCAGCTTGGGGCGGTTGATGAGTGCGGATGTGAAAGCATTGTCGGCGCACAAAGGCATGGGGCTGGCGAGCTATACGCAATTTGCCGTGGTGCGCGAAATCGGGCGGCGGATATTGGGCGAAGAGTTGCGCGAAACCGCCGTGTTGAACAATCCGCGCGACGTTGCCGATTTTCTGCGCCTGCATTTGGCGCACGAACGGGTAGAGGTGAGTTTGGCGTTGTTGCTGAATCAACAAAACCAACTGATTGCCCTGCACGAATTATCGCGCGGCACGGTGGCCGAAAACACCGTTTACACCCGCGAAATCGTGAAACTCGCGCTCGACGAATACGCCAGCAGTATCATCATTGCCCACAACCACCCCGGCGGTTCGCCCGATCCTTCCGATGCCGACATTGCTTTCACGCACAGGTTGGCGCAGGCTCTGGATTTGGTGGACATCACGCTTTTAGACCATTTCATCGTTACCGCCCGCCGGGTAACGTCTTTGCAGGAGCGCGGCTTGATGCGCGCGGTGTAGAGACACATTCAAGGCCGTCTGAAAAGCGTTATAATTCCGCCATTCTTTTTTCAGACGGCCTCAAACCTTCATGCTTTCTTCCGCCGATTTAGACTTCGACCGCCGCCATATCTGGCACCCTTATACTTCGGTAATCGATCCGCTGCCCGTCTATCCCGTTGCCCGCACCGAAGGCGTGTACATAGCGCTTTCAGACGGCCGCAAGCTGGTAGACGGCATGTCTTCATGGTGGTGCGCGCAACACGGCTACAATCATCCCGAACTGCTTGCCGCTGCCCACAAGCAGCTCGACACCATGCCGCACATCATGTTCGGCGGCATTACCCACGAGCCTGCTGTCCGCCTGTGTCAAAGCCTGAAAACCATGCTGCCCGAAAATCTCGACTGCATTTTTCTGGCGGATTCCGGTTCGGTGGCGGTAGAAGTTTCCTTGAAAATGGCTCTGCAATATTGGCATGCACGGGGCGAAGCACGAAGCAAATTTCTTACCATCGAGCGCGGTTATCACGGCGACACTTTCGGTGCCATGAGCGTGTGCGACCCCGTAAACTCCATGCACAATCTTTACCGCCGTTTCCTGCCCGAACACATCTTCGTGCCCGCCCCGCAAAGCCGTTTCGGCGGCAAATGGCAGCCAAACGACATCGCCGCTTTTCAGACGGCTTTATCGCAACACCGCAACGATATCGCCGCCGTGATTCTCGAACCCATAGTGCAAGGCGCGGGCGGTATGCGCGTGTATCATCCCGAATATTTGCGACAGGTGCGCGCCCTGTGCGACGAATACGGCATCTTATTGATTTTGGACGAAATCGCCACCGGCTTCGGGCGCACGGGCAAGCTGTTTGCCTGCGAATACGCCGCCATTCAGCCCGATATCATGTGCATAGGCAAAGCCCTCACCGGCGGCATGATGACGCTTTCCGCCATCGCCGCCACCCGCCATGTGGCCGAAACCGTGTGCGGCGGCGAAGCGGGCGTATTCATGCACGGCCCCACCTTTATGGGTAACCCGCTGGCCTGCGCCGTGGCCGAAGCCAACATGCAGATACTCAAGCGCAACGAATGGCAGACGCAAGTCGCTGCCATCGAAACACATTTTCAGACGGCCTTAACGCCGCTTGCCGCCCATGAAAACGTGGCTGACGTGCGCATGATTGGCGCCGTCGGCGTGGTCGAAACCCGCCGCCCCGTCAATATGGCGGCCATGCAGCAGTTTTTCGTGCAGCAAGGCGTGTGGATTCGGCCGTTCGGCAAGCTGGTTTACCTGATGCCGCCTTACATCATCCGCCCGCACGAATTGCAACGGCTTACCGATACCGTTGGCGCGGCCGTTCAAAAAACAGAATTGTTTCAATAACAACAAGGAATCATCATGGATTTGAAAGAAACCCAACTCAGTTCCGAGCCGATTTTTCAAGGCACGTTCATCAACATCGCCCGCGACACCATCCGCCTGCCCAACGGCAACGAAAGCACGCGCGTGGTAATCCGCCACCCCGGAGCCGCCTGCGTGCTGGCCGTAACCGACAACGACGAAGTGGTGTTGGTACGCCAATGGCGCTACGCCTGCGACCAAGCCCTGCTCGAACTGCCCGCAGGCAAGCTCGATACCGGAGAAGACCCCGCCGTGTGCGCCCTGCGCGAGCTGGCCGAAGAAACGCCTTACACCGCCGACAGCGTTAAGCTGTTGCACACTTTCTACACCGCACCAGGTTTTTGCGACGAATTGATGTACCTCTACCAAGCCGAAGGCGTCCGTGAAGGCAGCACCTTGCAAAACGACGACGACGAATTTACCGAAACCGTGCTGATGAGCCGCGAAGAAGTGAAAGCGGCGTTGAAAAACAACCAAGTTTCAGACGGCAAAACCTTGGCCGGTTTACAATATTGGCTGTTGAACACTTAACCGCTTGCTTCAAAAAATCAGGCCGTCTGAAAATCTTTTCAGACGGCCTAATTGTTTTATATCGGTAACAGCGGATAACAAACGGGCATCATGCAGCAACGACCGGATAACGCTCAAGAATATCCGGCTGCGGCAGCGCCGCCCGTATCAAGCGGCGGTTTGTTCCAACTCTATCGAAGCAGCCAATAACGACAAACGCGCCATCACGCCGTAAACATACAGGCGGTTGGGTTCGTTGTCGGGATTGTCGATATCCACACTCGGTACGCCTAAACGTTCCCATTGCTCGAATACACGTTTGCATGTCGCCAGCAAAACCGGATCGGCATTGCCGCTGCTGTGAACCGACGGAATGCTTTGTTCGAGCGGTACGAACAACATACCCGAAGCATTCAGGTTTTCGTCGGCTCCCCGTCCCTCGTGCACGCGGTAAAAGCCGCCGATAACAAACCTGTCCATCATATAAACCACAGGTTCGGCTACTGCACCGTTTAAAGTTTCGTAGGTATAAATACCTTCTTGCACAATCACTTCGCTGACTTCCAGACCTTCTTTGACTTTAGCCATTTTATTGCGGTTTTTGCGGTTCAGGCTGCGCACTTCGTCGGCGGATTTCATACTCATCACACCCATGCCGTAAGTGCCCGCATCGGCTTTTACAATCACAAACGGCTTGTCGGTAATACCTTTTTCATCGTATTTCGCCTGAATCTTCGCCAACATCCGCTCCACGGCATCGGCCAGAGCATCTTCGCCTTCGCGTTCTTGAAAATCCAAACCGCTGATTTGCTCGAAATAAGGGTTGATTTGCCACTCGTCGATGCCGATTAATTTGGCGAATTCTGCTGCCACTTGGTTATATGCACCGAAATGGTTGGTTTTCCGACGGGTTGTCCAGCCTCCGTGCAGCGGCGGCAATACGGTCTGGTTCAGCCCTTTCAGAATCTCGGGCACGCCTCCGGAAAGATCATTATTCAACAACACTATGCAGGGTGAAAAACCGTCGGCCAAGTGAACGCGCTCACGTGTACGCAGCAACGGCTCCAGCAGGATTTTATCACCCAAAGCGGTTTCAAATTCAGTCGGTTCGGTAATTTCGGGGTTTAGGCTGCCCAAGCGCACTTCAAAACCTGCCGAACGCAAAATGCTGCTGAGTGCATAAACGTTTTGCAGGTAAAAAGTGTTGCGGGTATGGTTTTCCGGCACAATCAATACCGATTTGGCCTCTTCACAGGCACGTTCCACAGCATCTTGTGCGGCAACGGCAGCCAGCGGAACAAAATTAGGATTCAGATTGTTAAAACCGCCCGGAAACAGGTTCATATCGATAGAAGCCATTTTATAACCGCTGTTGCGGATATCGACCGAACCGTAAAACGGCGGGCTGTGTTTTCCCCATTGAGAACGGAACCACGCTTCGATTTTGGGCTGATTGGTTAAGATTTTATATTCAAAATCTTGCAATTGCCGGGCATATTCGGCGGAAATAACGGGCAGGCTCATGGTTAGGGCTTCCATTGATAAAGTTGAAAAACGGAAACATGATAGATTTTTTGATGGTTTGCGACAAGTTTTTCAGACGGCATTAATAAATAAGACAATTTGTCTAAAAATAACCAAAAATAATCCAAATTCAATTTCAAAATAAAAAAATTAGACAAAAAAGATTGCAATTAATGTCCGAACCCCCTAATATGGCAACACCCAAACCGTTTAACCCATTTAAACAAAAGTACAATCATGAATCCACAAACCCTCTACGACAAACTTTGGAACAGCCATATCGTCCGCCAAGAAGAAGATGGCACGGTTTTACTCTACATCGACCGCCACCTGGTTCACGAAGTAACCAGCCCTCAAGCTTTCGAAGGCCTGAAGATGGCCGGACGCAAACTGTGGCGCATCGACAGCGTGGTTTCCACCGCCGACCACAACACGCCTACTGACAATTGGGACAAAGGCATCCAAGACCCGATTTCCAAGCTGCAAGTCGACACTTTAGACAGTAATATCAAAGCATTCGGCGCACTTGCTTATTTTCCTTTCAAAAACAAAGGACAAGGCATCGTGCATGTGATGGGGCCGGAGCAAGGAGCCACCCTGCCCGGCATGACTGTGGTTTGCGGCGATTCACATACTTCCACTCACGGCGCATTCGGTGCATTGGCACACGGTATCGGCACCTCTGAAGTCGAGCATGTGATGGCCACCCAATGCATTACAGCCAAAAAGTCCAAATCCATGCTGATTAAAGTCAACGACCGTCTGAAACCGGGCGTAACCGCCAAAGACGTGGCCTTATACATTATCGGCCGAATCGGCACCGCAGGCGGTACAGGTTATGCAATCGAATTCGGCGGCGAAGCCATCCGCTCGCTCAGCATGGAAGGCCGCATGACCTTGTGCAATATGGCGATTGAAGCCGGTGCGCGTTCGGGCATCGTAGCAGTAGACGACACCACCATCGAATATGTAAAAAACAAACCTTTCGCACCCAAAGGCGAAGCATGGGAAAAAGCCGTTGCTTATTGGAAAACACTGGTTTCCGACGAAGGCGCGCAATTCGACAGCGTATTCGAGTTTGATGCCGCCGATATCGAACCACAGGTAACTTGGGGCACTTCACCCGAAATGGTGTTGGATATCAACGGTAAAGTGCCGAATCCTGCACAAGAATCCGACCCCGTCAAACGCAGCGGCATGGAACGCGCCCTCGAATACATGGGCTTAACCGCCGATACGCCGCTGAATCAGATTCCGGTCGACGTGGTGTTTATCGGCTCCTGCACCAACAGCCGTATCGAAGATTTGCGTGAAGCCGCCTCCGTAGCCAAAGGCCGTCTGAAAGCGAATAACGTGAAGCGCGTTTTGGTGGTGCCCGGCTCCGGTTTGGTTAAAGAGCAAGCCGAAAAAGAAGGTTTGGACAAAATCTTTACCGAAGCGGGCTTCGAATGGCGCGAGCCGGGCTGCTCGATGTGCTTGGCCATGAATGCCGACCGCCTCGAGCCTCAGGAACGTTGTGCCTCCACTTCCAACCGTAATTTCGAAGGCCGTCAAGGTAACGGCGGGCGCACCCATTTGGTGAGCCCCGCTATGGCCGCCGCCGCCGCAGTGGCCGGACACTTTACCGATGTTCGCAATCTGTAAAGATAAGCATGCCGTCTGAAAATTTTTCAGACGGCATGCTCTTTCAAATTGTTTTTCAAAAAGAATTTTGGCATTATAGAAAGTACAGCAATAAACATTGTCTGTACTTTCAAAAAATATTAAGGAGCTTAACTATGAAAAAAATCGTATTGGCCGCTTTAACTGCCCTGACTTTGCTTTCTGCCTGCAACACCGTATCAGGCTTCGGTAAAGACGTATCAAAAGCCGGCGACAAACTGGAACAAAGTGCAGACCGCCACTCACACTGATTGAATAGCGAATCACGCCCCCGCACGCTATCGGGGGCGTTTTTAAACCGCCTCGAAAGTACACACAATGAAAGCATTTACACAAATCACCGCGTTGGTCGCCCCTCTCGACCGCTCCAATGTAGATACCGACGCAATTATCCCCAAACAATTTTTAAAATCCATCAAACGCTCGGGTTTCGGCCCCAACTGTTTCGACGAATGGCGTTATCTCGATCACGGCGAACCGGGCATGGACAACAGTAAACGCCCGATCAATCCTGATTTTTCACTCAACCGGCCCCGTTATCAAGGCGCACAAATTCTATTGACCCGCAAAAACTTCGGTTGCGGGTCATCGCGCGAGCATGCTCCGTGGGCTTTAGACGACTACGGTTTCCGGGCAGTTATCGCCCCTTCTTTCGCCGATATTTTCTTCAACAACTGCTATAAAAACGGTTTGCTGCCGATTGTGTTGGGCGAAGAAATTGTGGACAAACTATTTAAGGAAACCGAAGCCAACGAAGGCTACCGACTCTCTATTGATTTGGAAAAACAAACCGTTACCACGCCGAGCGGCGAATCTTTCGGCTTTGACATCACCGAACACCGCAAACACTGCCTGCTCAATGGCTTGGACGAAATCGGTTTGACCCTGCAACACGCCGATGAAATCAAAGCGTTCGAAGCCAAGCGCAAACAAGCGCAGCCGTGGTTGTTTAATGCCTGATTAAACGTTTCAGGCCGTCTGAAAAATAAAACAGCACCCCGAAAGTCGTATTCCCAACCACTTTCGGGGTACTTTTTGATGGTCGGTACGCGCCCGACGGTTCAGGCGGTACGTCTATCAAATTCGATGTTTGGCAGGCAGCGGCTTCAATCCGGCATACAGTTTGCATCGTCTTCGGCCAAAATCATCGAGCCGATGCCTTTGTCGGTGAAAATTTCCAACAGCAGCGCATTGGGCAATCTGCCGTCAATAATATGCACGGCCTTTACACCGTTCCGCGCTGCTTCCAGAGCCGAACTGATTTTCGGCAGCATGCCGCCGTGCAGTGTGCCGTTGGCAATCAATTCGTTAATACGCTTCAGGCTTAGGCACGGCATCAGCTCGCCGTTTTCGTCCATCACGCCGGCGATATTGGTAAGCAGCAGCAGTTTTTCGGCACGCAAACCTTCCGCCAGTTTTCCCGCCACTAAGTCCGCATTGATATTGAATGCTTCACCTTGCCTGCCCACACCGATGGGGGCGATTACGGGGATATGCCCGTGCTCGATAATATCTTTAATCAGCGTGCAATCAATGCTTTCCACTTCTCCCACTTGCCCGATGTCGACACCGTTGCACTCGGGCGTATCAACGAGCAGCTTTTTGGCTTTGATGAAATGGCCGTCGCGCCCGGTAATACCTACCGCCTTGCCGCCATAAAGGTTGAGCAGCGAAACGATTTCTTTGTTCACATGGCCGCCCAATACCATTTCGACAATATCCATCGTTTCGCCGTCGGTAACGCGCATTCCCTGCACAAATTCGCCCTGCTTGCCGACCTTGTTCAGCATCTCGTTAATCTGCGGCCCGCCGCCGTGCACAATCACCGGATTGAGCCCGCACAATTTCAGCAAGGCGACATCTTTGACAAAACATTCTTTCAAATACGGTTCGGTCATCGCGTTGCCGCCGTATTTGATTACAATGGTCTTGCCTGAAAAACGGCGGATATAAGGCAGTGCTTCCGATAAGATTTCCGCTTTTTGGGCTGGTGAAATATGTTTGGTATCGCTCATGGTTCCTCTGTATTCCGAAAAGTTTCGATATTCGTTAAAACGGTTTATATGAAAACATCGGGTCCATGTTAAAACATCGGTTGCCCAAATACAATCAAACAGGCCGTCTGAACACCGCTTTTCACACCGATGCGGCTTTCAGACGGCCTTTTATAACAAAATCATCTTATATTAAAACCAACCATTCTTTCCTTTTTTCAGGCGGCCTGATTAAAGTAAAGCGCATCGAGGCCATCTGAAAAGAACACATCATGTCTATCCAAAACCACCACCTCAACTGGCTTGAAGCCGAATCCATCTACATCATCCGCGAAGTGATTGCCGAAGCGAAAAACCCCGCGCTGCTGTTTTCGGGCGGCAAAGATTCAGTGGTGCTGCTCGCGCTGGCCGTGAAAGCTTTTCAAATCGAAGGCCGGCCGCTCAAGCTGCCGTTCAAACTGCTGCATGTGGATACCGGCCACAACTACCCCGAAGTGATTGCCTTCCGCGACCAAACCGTCGCCCGCACCGGCGTGGAACTGGTGGTCGGCCATGTGGAAGATTCCATCAAACGCGGCACGGTGGTTTTGCGCCGCGAAAACGACTCGCGCAATGCCGCCCAAGCCGTTACCCTTGTCGAAACCATTGAAGAACACGGCTTCGACGCACTGATGGGCGGTGCAAGGCGCGACGAAGAAAAAGCCCGCGCCAAAGAACGCATCTTCTCTTTCCGCGACGAATTCGGCCAATGGGATCCGAAAAACCAACGCCCCGAACTTTGGAACCTCTACAACACCCGCCTCTTCCCCGGCGAAAACATGCGCGTATTCCCTATTTCCAATTGGACGGAACTCGACATTTGGCAATACATCGCCCGCGAAAACCTCGCTCTGCCGCCGATTTACTACGCCCACGAACGCGAAGTGGTCGAACGCGGGGGCCTGCTCGTGCCCGTTACCCCGCTCACACCCAAACGCGACGGCGAAACCGCGCAAGTGCGCAGCGTGCGCTTCCGCACCGTCGGCGATATTTCCTGCACCTGCCCCGTTGCCAGCACCGCCGCTACGCCGGAAGACATCATCGCCGAAACCGCCGCCGCCACCCTTTCCGAACGCAGTGCCACCCGTATGGACGACCGCGTTTCCGAAGCGGCCATGGAAGAGCGCAAAAAAGCAGGGTATTTTTAAGCAGGCCTGCCCTCATCTCCGGCGCTTCCGTGCCGTTCAAAAAGGCCGTCTGAAAGCGAGCTTTACGAGCTTCGCCAAAACGGGCTTTGCGAGTTTCGCTAAAGTTTTTCAGACGGTCTTTTCTTCTTTTATAACAAAATCATCTTTAATTAAAACCAACCATTCTTTCCTTTTTTCAGACGGCCTCTATACAGTTACACACAACCCATTCTCCACAGTACCCGTCATGTTATTACTGAAAACCCCCAGCGTATTACCCGGTTTCAAAATCAGCCTCGGCCTCACCGTATTGTGCCTGTCGCTTTTGGTGGTGCTGCCGTTTGCCATGATGGCCGTTAAGGCGGGCGAAATCGGTTGGACGGCCTTTTGGCAAACCATCTCCGAGCCGAACGTGCTGGCGGCGGTGTGGCTCACGTTGCGGATGTCGTTTTACGCCATGCTCACCAATATCGTGTTCGGCACGCTGGTGGCGTGGGTGCTGGTGCGCTATGAGTTTCCCGGCAAAAGCATCGCCAACGCGCTGGTGGATTTGCCGTTTGCGCTGCCCACGGCAGTAACCGGCATTGCGCTGGCCACGCTGTATGCGCCCAACGGCTGGCTGGGGCGGTGGTTTGAGCCGTTGGGCATCAAAATCGCCTTTACCCCTATCGGCATTTGGATTGCGCTGGTGGTAGTGAGCCTGCCGTTTATCGTGCGGGCGGTGCAGCCGGTACTGGAAGAATTGTCGGGCGAATACGAAGAAGCGGCGGCCACTCTGGGCGCAAACCGCTTCACCACCTTCCGCCGCGTGCTGCTGCCCGAAATCGCTCCCGCCCTGCTTACCGGCGCAGGCATGATGTTTGCGCGGGCAACCGGCGAATACGGCTCGGTGATTTTTATCGCGGGCAATATCCCGATGATTTCCGAAATTCTGCCGCTGGTCATCACCGGCAAGCTGGAACAGTTCGACGTGCAGGGCGCATCGGCGGTGGCTTTGTTTATGCTGATGATTTCGTTTGTGATTCTGTTTTTGCTGAACATCGGCCAATGGGCTTTGAGCAAACGTGCCGGCGCAAAAGTTTGAATATTCAGGCCGTCTGAACCGTGTTGCGATATTCGTTTTCAGACGGCCTCTTTATCCATTTTGAAAATCAATCAAAACCAAACCTAAAAAAACCATGAAAACCAATCCGCCCAACCCCAACCTGACCGAACCGCGCTGGCTGCGGCTGACACTGATTGCCGTTGCGCTGGCGTTTCTGCTGCTGATGCTGGTGGTGCCGCTGGCCGCCGTGTTTTACGAAGCCCTAAAAGGCGGTTGGGATTTATACGTCCAATCCATTACCGACCCCGAAGCATGGTCGGCCATCAAGCTCACGCTGATCACCGCCGCGATTGTGGTGCCGGTTAACGCCGTGTTGGGCGTAGCGATGGCTTGGCTGCTTACCCGCTTTAACTTCCGCGGCAAGCAGCTGCTCACCACCCTGCTCGACTTGCCGTTTTCGGTGTCGCCCGTGGTGGCCGGTTTGATGTTTGTGCTGCTGTTCGGCGCACACACCGCGCTCGGCGGCTGGCTCGAAGCGCAGGGCATTCAGATTATTTTCGCCATTCCCGGCATTATTCTCGCCACGCTTTTCGTTACCTTTCCGTTTGTTGCCCGCGAACTGATTCCGCTGATGCAGGCGCAGGGCGACAGCGAAGAACAGGCCGCCTTGATTCTCGGCGCAAGCGGCTGGCAGATGTTTTGGCGCGTTACCCTGCCCAACATCAAATGGGCGCTGCTCTACGGCATCATTCTCACCAACGCCCGCGCGATGGGCGAATTCGGCGCGGTAAGCGTGGTTTCGGGGCACATCCGCGGCGAAACCAACACCATTCCGCTGCTGGTGGAAATTTTCTACAACGAATACAACTTTACCGGCGCATTCGCCCTATCCGGTATTTTGGCATTGCTGGCACTCGCCACCCTTGCCGTGCAAAACATCATCACCCGCATTCAAGAACGCAAACTCGCCGCTGCCGAAAGGAACGCCGCATGAGCATCACCATTCAAAAACTCAACAAACACTTCGGCTCATTTCACGCCCTCAACAACATCAACCTCAACGTGCCCACCGGCAAACTCGTGTCGCTGCTCGGCCCTTCCGGCTGCGGCAAAACCACCCTGCTGCGCATCATCGCAGGTTTGGAAAACGCCGACGGCGGCAGCATTCTGTTCGACGGCCAAGACGTTACCCGCAAACATGTGCGCGAGCGCAAAGTCGGCTTCGTATTCCAGCATTACGCCTTGTTCCGCCACATGAACGTGTTCGACAACATCGCCTTCGGCCTCACCGTATTGCCCAAATCCGAACGCCCGAGCAAAGAGCGCATCCGCGCCAAAGTGGAAGAATTGCTGCAACTCGTGCAGCTTTCGCACTTGGCCAAAGCCTATCCGCACCAACTTTCAGGCGGCCAACGCCAACGCATCGCCCTTGCCCGCGCCTTAGCCGTCGAACCCAAACTGCTGCTGCTCGACGAACCTTTCGGCGCGCTCGATGCCAAAGTGCGCAAAGAGCTGCGCAAATGGCTGCGCGATATCCACCACGAACTCGGCGTAACCAGCATCCTCGTTACCCACGACCAAGAAGAAGCCCTTGAAGTATCAGACGAAATCGTGGTGATGAACCACGGCAGAATCGAACAGACCGGCACCGCCGAAAGTCTCTATCGCCAACCCGAAAACGCCTTCGTAACCGAGTTTTTGGGCGAAACCGATGCCTTTGAAGGCAGAATAGAAAAAGGCGAATGGCATTACAACGGTTTCAGATGGCCTTTAGACCTGCCCGGTGCATGGCAGGAACAGATTGCTACCGCCTACGTGCGCCCGCACGAATGGACAGTTGCCGACGACAGCGAAACGCCGATGCTCAACGGCCGCATCCACACCATCCGCTCCGCCGGCGCACTCACCCATCTGACCGTAGCGGAAAACAGTCGGGACATACACATTACCTTTGCCGGCAGCGATGCCCCCTGCCTCGGACTCGCAATCGGACAGAATATTGCACTAGTGCCGAAACAAATTTACGTATTTTCTCAAAACGAACTGATAGATTTTTCGATTTAGGCATTAATTGCCGGAGGTAAATGTTGTAAGATTATTTTCCCGGCACTCTAAGCAAACGGGATTATTTTTTACCCTGAGGCCGTCTGAAAAACGGTTTATTGTTAGACCCGCTTCAGTGATTTATCTTTGAAAAATTCATTAAAGGAAATAAGCTATGAAATTTAAAACCATGCTTTTTATCGGTTTGACCGGCTTGGTATCTTCGGCATTCGCCGCCGACAATTATCAATTGAGCACCCATATTTTGGATATCAACAAAGGCAAGCCCGCACCTAATGTCAGCGTGGAACTTTATAAATTGGGCAACAACGGTCAATGGCGTGAAATTGCCGAAAACAAAACCGACGGCAACGGCCGGATCAAAAACTTTTTGCCGTTAAAACCCGGTGCCGACAATAAAGGTATCTATAAACTTAAATTCAAAACCAAAGAATATTTTGCCAAAGACAAAGTCGATAATTTCTATCCGTTTGTCGAAGTTTCTTTCGAGTTGAAAGACAACAACCATTACCATGTGCCGATTACCTTGTCGCCGTTCGGTTATTCCACATATCGCGGCAGCTAATCGTCAGAAGAAACGTAAACAGGCTTTCGGCCATAGAATAACCGCACCTTACAGAGCAGATTTAAATACTATGCTTCGTAAGGTGCGTTTTCATATCGGCCTGTTCGATCGGAATATACCGTTTAAAAATCTTTCGGACGGCCTTCACCCGAAGTTTTTTAAAACTTCACACCTTTGTGCAACGCCACCACACCGGCGGTCATGTTGTGGTATTCGACACTGTCAAAACCGGCATCCAACATCATTTGTTTCAAAGTTTCCTGATCCGGATGCATACGGATGGATTCGGCAAGATATTGGTAACTGTCGGCATCTTTGGCAATCATTTTACCCATCAGCGGCAACAGTTTGAATGAATATAAATCATAGGCCGGAGCCAACGGTTTGAATACTTTTGAAAATTCCAACACCAGCAAAGTGCCGCCGGGTTTCAGCACGCGGTGCATTTCTTTTAAGGCGGCATCTTTATGCGTCATGTTACGCAAACCGAAAGCAACGGAAACAAGGTTAAAATAATCGTCCGGAAACGGAAGTTTTTCGGCATCGGCCAGCGACACCGGCAAAATCAATCCTTCATTCAACAAGCGGTCGCGCCCTACCGTGAGCATAGATGAATTGATATCGGTAAGCCATACTTCGCCCTCTTTGCCTACGCGCTTTGCCCAGCCGCGCGACAAATCGCCCGTACCGCCGGCAATGTCGAGCACCTTATCGCCTTTGCGCAGGCGTGCGGTGTTGATGGTGAAATGTTTCCACACCCGATGCAGGCCGCCCGACATAACGTCGTTCATGATGTCGTAGTTTTTGGCTACCGAATGAAAAACTTCGGCCACTTTGCCTGCTTTTTCGCTTTCATCGACGGTTTGATAGCCGAAATGGGTTTTGTTGTCGCTCATACTTTGCTTTCCATGTAATCTTTAATGTTTTCCGCAACCGCCCGAACCGCACAAATGCTTTGCATTCAGGGCTTCCGTATCATCGGTTGCGGGAATCCGCGATGCACCTGCGGCTTCGATTCTGCATAAATAATCCGACCACATTGTATCGTATCCGTAGGCGAGTTGATACAGATAATCCCAATCGTAAAGCCCGCTGTCGTGGCCGTCTGAAAAAACGATTTTGAGGGCATATTGCCCTACCGGTTCCAAGCCCGTAATGGTTACATCGGCTTTACCGGTTTGCAATACTTCTTGACCGGGCGCATGGCCGCGCACTTCCGCACTGGGTGAGTAAACACGCAAAAACTCGGCGGGCAGGCTTCGGGAAAAATCGTCGTATACCAAAGTCAATGCGGCACGGCTGTTTTGCAGGCGGATTTCATGGGGAATTTCATATTTCATTGCAATGCCTTTTCCTTGGCCGGAAATGTGTACAGGCACCCTCCGGCTCGGAACGGTATTTTAACAGCTTAAAAGGCCGTCTGAAAAAATGTTTCAGGCGGCCTTTTCCATGTTGCCATCGGGTCGTTTGAAAGCAACTGCGGTTATTTTTGCGGATCGATCAAAAGTGCTCTTGCGTTTTGCTCCGACCATAAAAGTTTGGCGGTTTGCCGCAATCGGGTTTGGATAATCGTGCGGTGCAGTTCGGGCAAACGACCGAGGTAACGGGCATCTCCGTAATGCCTGTGGCTGGCGGCGAGCCGTTCCAGCCAGACTTCGGGGTTTTGGCGGCGTTTGGCTTCCTGTTCGATAAACAGCCGCTGTAAATTGTATGCTTCAGTTTTGCTGATGTTTTCGGGCAGCCTCGTTAAAACCTGCTGGGCGGCCTGCCATGCTTCGGCAGCCCGTTCGGGCGTGGTGCTGAAAAACAAATTGCTTTCCACCCTGTTATGCGAAGGCTGCGGCATAGCGGTGAATTTTACACCGTACGCGCTTTGGCGGCGGCTGCGCAATTCGTCTTTCAAACGGGCATTGGCAAGGTTGACCAGCAGCGGAATCTGCTCGGAAGTATCCGGTGTCCAATCATAAAAAGCCTGCCATGACCACGCGTTGACGTCGGTGCCGTCAGTATCGTTAATCGGTGCGCGACGCAAGGTCGCACCTTCTTGCAGCGCAGGCACGCTATGAACGGCTGTGCTACGCGGAATGTCCGCCAAATATTGTGCCAGCAGTGTTTTGATTTTTTCAGACGGCATATTGCTGACGATGTAATAATTCACCGGAGAAGAAACGAGTTTTTGCCATTGGTTCAGCAATTCGCCGCGGTCGAGTGCGCGGATTTCATCACCGTTTGCCGGCCGGCTTTCCGGAACGCCGAAGCGAAGCTGCTCCAGCTCCAATTCTTGCCTGCCGGGAACGGATTGCAGATAAATAGGCAGTTTTACGGCTTCGGCTTCCAAAGTTTCCTGCCAGTTGTCGGTTGTCGGAGCGGTTTGGCGGCTACGGTAAAGTTGCAGCAGCTTTTCAAAGCCGGCTTGCGGCACTTGCGCACCGGTAATCTGCTTGTCGCCGCTTAATTGGTAAGCAAATTTTATGCCCTGCTGTTGCTGCCATTGCTTGAGTTGCGTCGCTGTAAAGCCTGCGGGAGCAGAGTTCGCAATAATTTTTGCCGCCAATTGCGCCTGCCATGCGTTCACGCCGCTATGCAGATAACCCGTTTCGCTAACAGCTTTGAAATAGAGCTTGCCGTTTGCCGAGGGATGTTGCAGCAATACGGCTTTATCTCCGTTTTCAAACTGAAGATAGCTTACTTTATTATCGCTGTCATAACCTTCGAAAACGATTCTGCCCTGTCCTTTGTGAACGGCAAAAAACGGCTTGCCGATAACAGGCTGCGTTGCTGCTTTCAATTTGCCTGCGGGTAAAGGATTGATGTTCGGCGGCACGGGCTTTTCCGAGTTTGATGCTTGGATAATCAACAGCTTATCGTCTGCATTCAACCATTCGCCGATGCGCTTGTTTACGGCGGCGACGTTGATGCGGTAAAGCTGGCCGCGCTCGGTTTTGCGATTTTCTACAGTGGGCAGCGGTTTGCCATTCAGCAGGATATTATCGACAAGAAGAACAGTTTGATTGAGATCGTCCGCCAAACCGGTCGGTTTCGTATTGCCGTGCAATATTTTGCGGTAGGCCGCAACTTCTTCGTCGGTAGCAGGTTGCTGCAAAATGTGTTGGTGCAGCTCCCGCAGATTGTCAGTTGCAGCTGCATGCCGGTTCAGGGCGGCATCCATATAGAAGCCGAGCGAACCGGTTTTTTTACCGATATTGCCGGATTTCAACGACACCGGCTGTCCTGATTGTTCGATGCGCCGATGGATGATATATGCGGCAAAGTTGTCCAGCAGCCGCTGGTAGTATCCTTCGGTATTATTGCTTTGAGACAAAGCATTGCCGAAACGGAAAACCAAAGTGATTTTGTGGTCGGTATTGTCTTTATCGCGCACATACCCGGTATGCCAGCCGGTTTTCAAGACAGGCTCGTATTCCTCAAGGCGGCGCTCCGGCAACGGAATCGGTTTCAGACGGCCTAATGAAGTTTCTATGGCGGTTGCGGTTTTTTCAGGATCAATATCGCCCATCACCACCAGCACGGCATTGTTGCTGCCGTACCATTTTTGCCGGAAGGCATCGATAGCTTCAATTCGGGCATTTTCAATGGCTGTTTTGCTGCCGATCGGCGCATAACGGGCCTGGCGCGAACCGCTGTATAACAAAGCGTGTTCCTGCCTTTTCAGACGGCCTTCAAGCGTTTGCTGTTGCCGCCATTCGCTCAAGATAACCTGTTTTTCTTTTGTCCAGTCTGCCGGAGAGAAACTGCGTGGAGAAAGAATTTGACGGTAAACGGCCAAAGCGTTGCCAAGCTGTTTTTTTCCTTGAGGAGGAGTGAGCAGGTAACGGGTGAAATAATAACCGGTTTGAGCATTGTAATGCCGGCCGAGCTGCCAACCCTGCCCGTTGAGCGCATCGGACAAACCGGAAGGGAAATCGGGTGCGCTTTGAAAAACCATATGCTCGACGATATGCGCCAACCCTTCTTCTTCCTCGTTTTCGTCCGCTGCGCCGACATTGACCTGCAAACGCAATACCAACCTTTTGTCCGCCGAAGGAACGTGAAAAATATGATACGCCAAACCGTTGGCGAGCTTGCCTTGTATGTGGGCGGTTTCTCCCGCGTGCACAAACAGTGTGGCGGAGACAACCGACATTATCAGAATCAGGCGGATGAATAACATGGTGTAATGTGAAAGCCGTTATTTTTATTAAACGGCATTATGCCTTGTTTTATCCGTTATGAATACCGTCTATCTTGCTATTTTTGCAGACTTTAAATCGGATGAGGCCGTCTGAAAAAAGATTTTCAGACGGCCTGTTTTACTTGAATTTAAATTGTAATCCGCCGGATGGCTATGATTTAAGCCAACACCCCTAAAATCACACTGTTGGCTTTAAACAAAACCGTGGCACGTTGGCCGGGATGCAAATCGAGTTGTTCGGTGCTTTGCATGGTAATGCCTGCGGTAACAACGACACCATTACCCAAATCAACCGTAACAACCGAATTTACCACACCGCGCTCAATACTGCTGATGATGCCGTTTAATTGGTTGCGGGCAGAAAGTTTGATATGTTCCAGATCGGTTGCAATAATGATGTTGGTCGATTTGATTAGCGCAACAACCGGGCTGCCTTCTTTAAGAGCCAGATTTTCGCAACTTTCGCAAGTGATTATGGCGGTTAATTCGTGTCCGCTCGGCAAACTGATAATGACTTCGTTGTTTACGGCACCTTGTTTGATCCTTTTTACAGTGCCTGCCAATTGGTTGCGTGCGCTGGTTTTCATGATAGGTTATTCCCTTTTCGAATAAATAAATGTCGGAATTGGAAGCAGATAGCGGGAATGATTGTAAAACTTGCCGAATTAATCGTACAAGGCTGTTTTTGCACCTTCACATTTTGCTTCATCTGCTTTTTCCGATTTATCTAAAACTGTCTATACCCATGATTCCAAAAGGCTTCTTTATGAAACTTTGGACTGTGTCTGCCTTTAAAAAATTTTTAATTCTGGCAGCATGACACAAGAACTAATTACAAAGAACTATACCGCCCATTCTAAAGAATTACATCCCCTGCTCTTTCGGGCAATTCTTCCCTTGTTCTAATGCTTTGTGGCAGGACTCTTTTGAAGCATATTTTTTGACATACGGCTGCTTTATATTGTCAAGTATCCGAAAAAGGTTTTAAAAACAGCCTTAGCACCATAAAGCATAAGTGAGGAACACTCCATGAGCCACTTTTTAGACCGTCTGAAATTTTTCAGCCAAAAACACGAACCGTTTGCCAACGGGCACGGGGTGGTAACCGAAGAAGACCGTAAGTGGGAAAATGCCTACCGCAGCCGCTGGCAGCACGACAAGGTGGTGCGTTCCACCCACGGCGTAAACTGTACCGGCTCGTGCAGCTGGAAGGTGTATGTGAAAAACGGCCTGATTACATGGGAAACCCAACAGACCGACTATCCGCGCACCCGCCCCGATTTACCCAACCACGAACCGCGGGGCTGCCCGCGCGGGGCTTCGTACAGCTGGTATGTGTATTCCGCCCAACGAGTGAAATATCCGATGATACGCGGCGTGTTGGCGGAAATGTGGCGCGAGGCGCGCAAAACCATGCAGCCTGTCGAGGCATGGGCTTATATCGTTGAAGACGAAGCACGGGCCAAATCGTTCAAAACCCAGCGCGGTTTGGGCGGGTTTGTGCGCTCTACTTGGGAAGAAGCCAATGAACTGGTGGCGGCCGCCAATGCTTACACCGTTAAAAACTACGGCCCCGACCGGGTCATCGGCTTCTCGCCGATTCCTGCCATGTCGATGGTGAGCTATGCCGCCGGTGTACGTTATCTCAGCCTGATGGGCGGTGTGGCGATGTCGTTCTACGATTGGTATTGCGACTTACCGCCTGCCAGCCCGCAAATTTGGGGCGAGCAAACCGACGTGGCCGAGTCTGCCGACTGGTACAACTCGAATTATCTGATGGTATGGGGTTCCAACGTGCCGATGACGCGCACGCCCGATGCCCACTTCTACACCGAAGTGCGCTACAAAGGCACCAAAACCGTGGCGGTTTCTTCCGATTTCAGCGAGATGGCGAAATTCGGCGATATTTGGTTGGCGCCGAGACAAGGCACCGATGCGGCTTTGGCAATGGCGATGGGACACGTTATCCTTAAAGAATTTCATGTCGAGAACCCGTCTCCTTACTTTACCGACTATATCCGCCGTTTAACCGATATGCCGATTTTGGTACACCTTGAGCAGGAAGGCAGCGGTTATGCACCCAAATATTTCCTGCGTGCGTCCGAATTGGACGGGAACTTCGGCGAAAACGACAATCCCGATTGGAAAACGCTGGCTTGGGACGAGCTTTCAGACGGCCTGATGGTACCCAACGGTTCTATCGGTTTCCGTTGGGACGGCAGCGGTAAATGGAATTTGGAAACGCAGGCTCAAGGCAATGAAGTGCGTGCCGCGCTGTCGCTGAAAAACCGTTCGGACGAAGTGGTGGAAGTCGGCTTCACCTATTTCGGCGGCGAGCACGACGAAGTGATTTACCGCAAAGTGCCTGCCAAACGCATTCCTTTGGCCGACGGCAAAAGCGCATTGGTGGCGACCGTATTCGATCTGATGGTGGCCAACTACGGTGTGGACAACGGCTTGGGCTGCGAAAATTGTGCCAAAGATTATTTCGATGACAAGCCTTATACTCCCGCATGGCAGGAAAAACACACCGGCGTGAAACCCGAATTGGTGATTCAGGTAGCCCGCGAGTTCGCCCAAAACGCCCACGATACCGAAGGCCGCAGCATGGTGATTGTCGGTGCAGGTTTGAACCACTGGTACCACATGGATATGGCGTATCGCGGCATCATCAATATGTTGATGATGTGCGGTGCCATTGGAAAATCCGGCGGCGGCTGGTGTCACTATGTCGGTCAAGAAAAGCTGCGCCCGCAAAGCGGCTGGATTCCGCTGACCTTCGCGACCGACTGGCACCGTCCGCCGCGCCAGATGAACAGCACCTCGTTCTTCTACGCCCATACCAGCCAATGGCGGCATGAAAAAGTAGCCGTAGATGAAATTCTCGCGCCTAATGCCGACGGCAGCATGGGTAAGCTCTCGATGATCGATTACAACGCCAAAGCCGAACGCATGGGTTGGCTGCCGAGCGCACCGCAATTGGGCGCAAACCCCTTGGATATTGTCGATCAGGCCGAAGCTGCCGGTGTCGATCCCGCCCAATATGTGGCAGGCCGTCTGAAAGACGGTACGCTGGATATGGCGTGTAACGACCCGGACAACCCGCAAAACTTCCCGCGCAACCTGTTTGTGTGGCGTTCCAACCTGCTCGGTTCTTCCGGCAAAGGGCACGAGTATTTCCTCAAATATCTGCTGGGCACGCAAAACGCCGTGTTGAGCGACGAAAACGACGAAGAGTGCATCAAGCCGTCTGAAATCAAGGTTCGCCCCGCGGCAGAAGGCAAACTCGATTTGCTCGTGGTGCTCGATTTCCGCATGTCCACCACCTGCTTGTACGGCGATATCGTGCTGCCTACCGCCACATGGTATGAAAAAGACGACCTCAACACCTCGGATATGCATCCGTTTATCCACCCGCTCACCGAGGCCGTACAACCGCTGTGGCAAAGCAAAACCGACTGGGAAATCTATAAAGGCTTTGCCAAAAAATTCAGCGAAATCGCCAAAGACTATATCGGCGTGCGCAAAGACATCGTACTTACCCCGCTGATGCACGACAGCCCGCAGGAACTCGGCCAGCCGTTCGACCCGAAAGACTGGAAACACGGCGAATGCGACCCGATTCCCGGCAAAACCATGCCCGCCATGACCGTGGTGGAACGAGATTACGGCGCGATTTACGAAAAATTCACTTCCGTCGGCCCCTTGTTGGAAAAAGTGAACAACAACGGTAAAGGCATGGCTTGGGATACCAAGCACGAAGTCGAATTTTTACGCAAACTCAACGGCGTGCAAGCAAGCGGCGCAGGCAAAGGCCAGCCGAAAATCGAAACCGCCATCGATGCCTGCGAAATGGTGCTGACCCTCGCGCCCGAAACCAACGGCCACGTTGCCAAAAAAGCATGGCAAGCCTTGGGCAAAGCCACCGGCCGCGACCATACCCACCTGATTAACAGCAGCGAACACACCGCCATCCGTTTCCGCGACATCGTTGCCCAGCCGCGCAAAATCGTTACCTCGCCGATTTGGTCTGGCGTGGAAAGCGAAGAAGTGTGCTACAACGCCGGCTACACCAACGTACACGAACTCATCCCGTGGCGCACCATTACCGGCCGCCAGCAGTTCTACCAAGACCACAAATGGATGCGCGATTTCGGCGAACACCTGTGCGTGTACAAACCCGCCGTAGACTTTAAAACCACCAAGAAACTTTTGGGCAAATACCCCAACGGCAATAAGGAAATCACCCTTAACTTCCTCACGCCGCACCAAAAATGGGGCATCCACAGCACCTATTCGGAAAACCTGCGTATGCTCACCCTTTCGCGCGGCGGCCCGCATGTGTGGATTTCCGAAATTGATGCCAAAAAAGCCGGTATCGTCGATAACGACTGGGTAGAAGTGTTCAACGCCAACGGCACGATTGCCTGCCGCGCCGTTGTCAGCCAGCGTATTCCCGAAACCATGATCCTGATGTACCACGCACAGGAAAAAATCGTCCACACTCCGGCGGGCGAGGTTTCCAAAAAACGCGGCGGCATCCATAACTCCGTCACCCGCGCCATTCTGAAACCCACCCACATGATCGGCGGCTACGCCCAACTGGCCTACGGTTTCAACTACTACGGCACGGTAGGCTCCAACCGCGACGAATGGGTGATTGTGCGCAAGATGAGCAAAGTGGATTGGATGGATACACCTGTGTAACTCATCAGGCCGTCTGAAAAGTTAGTAATAAAAAATTATGCCTGTCTGAAAGCTCTCTTTCAGACAGGCATTTTTTAAAAATAATTACAATAGAAATATTTAAGATAATAAGATATTGTTTATATCCAATAGACCCCAACAGCATAGGGAAACGGTAATTTTACAAGCTTTATGCTGTTTGTTTGCGTTGAATTCCATCCCTACCGAATTAAATGCCACGATTCCATATACCGTCTGATTTAACGGTGAAATTTAGAAAGAAATTGCTACCACATGTTCTGAAAACATTCACTGCTTCAACGGTAAAACAACCATTTTCAAATAATTATTTTCATATAAAAATCAATACGACTCTTCTTGTTCTCTACAAAAAACGATTGAAAGCCCGAACAACATCAAGTAGCAAAGTTCTAATTCGATAATCTGTATAATCTCCCCACCCTACCCCTTAACTTAAGGAACAATTTTGGATACTTTTTTAAGCATGAAAGTTTTTCGCCAAGTTATTGAAAATGGAAGCTTTACCAAAGCAGCGGAGCGTATGGATTTGTCTCCGGCGATGGTCAGCAAACATGTGCGCCATTTGGAAAGCAGCATTGGGGCAAAGCTGTTGCTGCGCAATACCCGTAGTTTGAGCTTAACGGAAGCGGGAACCGAGTACTACCGCCAATGCGCTTATGCTTTGGATACGTTGGATCAAGCGGCACAGAAAGCGGCTTCAGGCGTGGAACAGGCTCAGGGTTTGCTGCGGTTGACGGCACCGGTATGGTTCGCTTCCTCGCAATTCGCACAATGGTTGACCGAATATTCCGAACAGTATCCCGATATTACGTTGGAAGTGGTTTTAGACAACCGTCACAAAGATTTGGTAGGCGACGGCTTCGATCTTGCGCTGCGTGCATCCGATGAACCTGCTCCGTCTCTGATTGTACGCAGGCTCGGCACAGTCAATATGCTGCTGTGTGCTTCGGCAACTTTTATCGAGCGTTACGGTCTACCCGAAACCTTGGAACAAGCGGCGGCCTCTCCTGCCGTTTTGCCGGGATATGTCGATATGCGGGTGCGTACGCTCCGGCATCTTAAAAGCGGTGAAAGTGAAGAGTTGCGCCTCAAGCCGGTGTTTACCAGTAACAACAGCGTAATGGTTTATCAGATGATTTTAGCGGGGCGCGGTATCGGTTACGGGCCCGACTGCTTGATTTGCGACGATTTGGCCAAAGGCAAGCTGGTTCGGCTGCTGCCCGATTATTCGATGCCTTCCCACCCGCTTTATGCAGCTTATGCCGACCGCCAATACTTGAGTGCGAAAGTTCGCAGTTTTATTGATTTCATCAGCGGTAAACTCGGCCAGCCTAATCCATTTCTTCGGTAAAACTGCAACTGAGAAAGCTTGAAACAGCCTGAAAACATATGGCAAACCGTCTTTTTTCCTTTACGGCATTACTGCTCTTTGGCTGCAATACCTTATATCGAAAAAATAATTTAATTTACTATGCCTTGATTCATTTTCAAGTTTAGTTACAATAAAATTTCTTTCCAACACCAAGCGAATCGGAGCGCATTATGAAAAAAAATCATTTCCGCTGTGTTTTTAAGCGCATTGGCTACGACTGCCGGCGCAGCGACTTATCAGATTGACGGCCATCACACCAATGCCCGTTTCGGTATCGACCATTTCAATACCAGCACCAACGTCGGCGGTTTTTACAATTTGAGCGGTACTCTGGAGTTCGATCCCGCCAAACGCACCGGTTCGATAGACTTGAGCATTCCTGTGAACTCCATTCAAACCGGCAGTCAAGAGTTTACCAATCACCTGAAATCGGCCGACTTATTCAATGCGGCCAAATACCCCGAAATCCGCTTTACCTCAACCAAGTTTAATTTCAACGGCAAAAAACTGTTGTCGGTTGACGGCAAGCTCACTATGCTGGGCAAAACCCATCCGGTTAAGCTCAAAGCACAAAAATTCAACTGCTACGACAGCCCGATTCTCAAAACCCAAGTTTGCGGCGGCGATTTCACCACCACCATCGACCGCACCAAATGGGACATCAATTATCTGGTTGATGCCGGTATGACCAAACAGGTCGCACTGACCATCCAAATCGAAGCCGGCAAGAAATAACGGTTAATCATTCCGAAAAAAGAATGCCTGCAACATGTTGCAGGCATTCTTTTTTTTATATTTATATCCGTAATCAAACAACACTCTGATACAAGATATATAGTTAATCAACACATTTTTAATACAAGGCAGCAAGCCGCAGACAGTACAAATAGTACGGAACCGATTCTGTTGCCGCTTCAGCGGCTTACACAATCGTTCTCTTTGAGCTAAGGCGCAGCAACGCAGTAGTAAAATTTAAGTTGATCCACTATATATATAAACTTTACCGTGTTACCAAATGTAGCTTTCAGACGGCCTCGAAAGCCTTTTATTGCTTTTGAGGCCGTCTGAAAAAACGAATAGATAATAGGTTTGATTATTTACCGCAAGAAACGAAGTGACGCACTTGCGGCGGTGTTTCGCCTTGGTGGAAGCGTTTTACTGCGTTTTGCAGGTTGGCGTCGGTTTTAGAAACGCGTTTGTGCTGGCGCAAGTGTTCCGCCCACGATTCGACCAAGAACCATTCGAGCATCATGGAAGGATCGGCGGTGTCTTCGCTCACGCCCCATTGGTAGGCTCCGTCGCGGTGGCGTTCGGCCGAAAGCGCGGTAATGGCGCGGATAAACGCTTCGCGGTCTTCGAGGCGGATGCGGTATTCGATTTGAATCAGCACCGGCCCGCGGTCGTTGGCAGGGCGAGATACGGTGAGCGGTTCGGGCCAATGGTTAGACGGGCTTAAGTCGTTTTCGCCTTGCGGCAGTTTGATGCGGTGCGCTACCAATGCGGAAACCACCAATGCCACCGCACCTGCAAGCAAGGTCAAGGGGATGCCGATAAGGCTGGCAACGCTGCCCCATAACAAGCTGCCGGCAGTCATGGCGCCGTTGAATACGGTGAGGTAAACCGCCAACGAGCGGCCGCGCACCCAGTTGGGCAGAATGCTTTGTGCCACGCCGTTGAGTGTGGTTAAAGCGGTAATCCACGACGCGCCGAGCAACAACAATACCACCACCGCCAACCATTTGGGCGGTGCGGCGGCCAAAACGGCCATCACGGCAGCGGTTACGCCTGCGGCCAAAAGCAGTAGGCCGTCGGCACTCAAACGGCTGCGCAAGCGCGGCATGATCACGGCACCGAGAATCGCGCCCGCGCCTACCGCACCCAGCAAGATGCCGTAAAAGCCCGCACTACCGTTGAGAAGTTGTCGTGCCACCAAAGGTAGCAAAGCCCAAACCGAGCTGGCGATGGCAAAGAAGACAAAGGCACGCAGCAAAACGATGTGCAGCTCGCGGCTGGCACGCACATAGCGCAATCCGGCACGGAACGCCCCGCCGAATTGTTCGGAAAGCTCGTCGCGTTGGGTTTTAGGGCGTTTCCACCACAGTAATGCGCTGATCACAAACACATAGCTCAATACGTCGGCACCGTAGGCGAAAGCCGCACCCGCTCCGGCCAAAATCAAACCGCCGAGTGCGGGGCCGATGGCGCGGGCAATGTTTACGCCGAGAGAGTTCAAAGCTACGGCGTTTTTCAAATCTTTTTTATCAACCAGTTCCGGTACGATGGCCTGCCAAGTCGGCCCCATCAGTGCGGCACCGATACCGCCGAGGAAGGTGAGCGCAATCAGCGAGGCAACCGACTGCATACCGCTTGCCGAGAGCAGCATCAGTCCGGCGCTGACACCGGCGAGCAGAATCTGAATGCCGATTAAGAATTTGCGGCGGTCGAGAATATCGGAAAGCACGCCGGCGGGAATGGCTAGCAGAAACACCGGCAGAGTGGCGGCGGCTTGCACCATGGCAACGGCGGCAGGCGAAGGCGATAAATCGGTCATCAGCCACGAGCTGGCAACATCGCGGATAAAGCTGCCGGTGTTGCCTAAAATGGTGGCTATCCATAACACGACAAACAAAGTTTGCCGTAACGGGGCGAAGCTGCTGCCGGAAGTTTCGGCGGCAGACGGACGGTGTTGGGTCATATATGTTGTTCCTTTGGTTCCGTAATGTGGGGAAAGCTGTTCAGACGGCCTGAGACCTTTGCCGGCTTGCTGTTTATATCGTTAAACCACTTTGAATCAACTGACTAAAAATAAAATAAAAGACAGGTTTGCACGACACTAAAGCTACTCATCAGTTTGTATGGCGGCGGTGTTTTTTCGGCTCAATCCGTTTGGATACCATGAGGCCGTCTGAAAAAACAAACATCGTGTGTGCACAGCTGTACGGCTTTGTGCGGTGCAAGGATAAAAGCACAAACCGGCCCGCTTCGGTTTATGAGGCGGGATGTTGTGCCTGAATCCTGCGGTTTCCGGCAGCAGGCTGCCGTGCGGTTTTGCCGGTTAGCGCAAATGGTCGGGCGCTTCCGGAGAAGGCAGACGGCTGAGTTTGCTGCCGGATAAATCGATATCGCCGAAACGCGGGTGGCCGCTGTTCCAATCGGCAACGGCACGGCGGAGCGAATCGGGGTTGTCAGCTACGAAATTCCACCAAAACAGGGTCGGGTGCGGCAAAGGTTCGCCGCCAAGCAGCATGATATGTGTTCCTGCTTCGGCCTGAATGCGGATAACGCCGTCTGTATTGCCGTTGGTGAATACCATCATTTCATCGGCGGTCGCGCGTAAGCCGTCGGCTTCTACGCTGCCGGCGAGTACGAGGATGCCGTATTCCCAGCCTGAGTGGGCGGGTATTTCCAAAGTACGGGCCGTCTGAAAACGGATATCCACGCCGACCAGCGGGCTGAATTGTTTGGTCGGCGCAGTATGGCCGCCGTAGCTGCCGGTGGTTAAGATGTAATCGACACCGTTTTCGTGCCATTCGGGCAGTTCGGGATAGTGTTGGAAATCGGGTTCGATTTCCTGATGGGTCGGCAAGGCAATCCACAATTGAACGGCATGCAGGGTGTTGATGCCTTCGGGGGTTTGCTCGGTATGGCTGATGCCGCGCGTGTCGCCCGTGCCGGCAGTCATCAAGTTGACCTGCTTGGGACGGATCAGTTGGCGGTAGCCGAGGCTGTCTTGATGCCACACTTCGCCTTCCAGCATCCAAGTGAAGGTTTGCAGATTGGTGTGCGGGTGCGCGCCTACCTGCATACCGTCTTCGTCCGCACCGAATTCGGCGGGGCCGGCATGGTCGAGAAAACACCATGCGCCGATGGTACGGCGTTTGCCCTGCGGCAACAGGCGGGCAACAGGAATACCGCCGACATCTTTGATTTTGGCAGGAAGTTTTTCTGTGTTCATATCAGGGTTCCTTTGTGTGTTTATATCCGGTTGGCACGACAGCTTATAACCAACCGACTATCGTGCTGCGGGGCGCAACGTTCAAGCAAGGATTGGTGATAAGCCGTTTGCCAAATGCGGTTACGGATACGGAAAGTCATCCGTATCCGTTCGGGCGTTTTCAGACGGCCCAGCACGAGCAGCCGAGTGCGCCGAAGAAACCTTGCAGGTCTGAAACGGGTGCCGACGATGCCCATGCGCGGGCATGATCGTGGCCGTGCAGACCGCACGCGCTGGCGCAACTGCATGAAGCGATGGCTTGTTGGCGCAGCGGTGCGAGCGAGTTTTTACCGGCACCTTCGGGGTCGCCCCATGCGCCGTAGCCGCGGTATTTGTGTACCGGCGACCAATCGGGCATGGCAGGCGGCGGCGGGGTGTCCAAATCAGAGAAGCTGCCTGCGCCGTAAACGACACGACCGCCCACCACGGTCAGATCCGAGGTTAAGAACGGGATTTCGTCTTCCGGCACGCTGAAAAAGTCTTTGCTCGGCACCATCATGTCGGCCAAATGGCCTACTTCGATGCGGCCGCGCTTGCCGACTTCGTTGGAGAACCATGCCACATTTTCCGTCCACATGCGCAAAGCGGTTTCGCGGTCGAGCAAATTGGCTTGCGGATAGAGTTTCATACCGCCAACGGTTTTGCCGCTGATCAACCAAGACAAGGATACCCACGGATTGTAAGAAGCCACACGGGTGGCATCGGTACCGGCCGACACTTTCACGCCGCTTTCGAGAATGCGTTTCACCGGCGGTGTGTTAGCCGCGGCAGCCGTGCCGTAGCGTTCGGCAAAGTATTCGCCTTGATAGGCCATGCGGTGCTGCACGGCAATACCGCCACCCAGCTCGGCAATGCGGTCGATGGATTTTTGCGATACGGTTTCGGCATGGTCGAAGAACCAGTTGATGCCTTCCAGCGGAATATCGCGGTTAACCTTTTCAAATACATCCAAGGCACGGGTAATGGTTTCATCATAAGTCGCGTGCATGCGCCACGGCCATTTGTTTTGCGCCAGAATGCGCACCACTTCTTCCAATTCGCCTTCCATTTCGGGCGGCATCTCGGGGCGGGGCTGGCGGAAATCTTCAAAGTCGGCGGCAGAAAATACCAACATCTCGCCGGCGCCGTTGTGGCGGAAATAATCATCGCCCTGTTTGTAGGTCACCGAAGAAGTCCATTTGAGGAAGTCTTCTTTTTCCTCTTTCGGTTTTTGCGTGAAGAGGTTATAGGCGATGCGTACGGTGAGTTGGTTTTCTTCGGCCAGCTTGCGGATCACTTCGTAATCGTCGGGATAATTTTGGAAGCCGCCGCCGGCATCAATCACACCGGTTACGCCCAAACGGTTCAGCTCACGCATGAAATGGCGGGTGGAGTTGACTTGGTAATCAAACGGCAGTTTGGGGCCTTTTGCCAAAGTCGAATACAGAATCATGGCATTCGGTTTGGCCAGCAACAGGCCGGTGGGGTTGCCTTTCGAATCGCGTTTGATTTCGCCTCCGGGCGGTTCGGGGGTGTCTTTGGTGTAGCCGACGGCGCGTAATGCGGCTGCATTGAGCAAAGCACGGTCGTATAAATGCAGGATGAACACCGGCGTATCGGGCGCAACCGCATTGATTTCTTCAATAGTGGGCAGGCGTTTTTCGATGAATTGGTGCTCGGTAAAACCGCCGACCACGCGAACCCATTGCGGCGCAGGCGTAATATCGACTTGTGCTTTGAGCATGGCCATGGCATCGGCCAGCGAACGTACGCCGTCCCAACGCAGTTCCATGTTGTAATTGAGGCCGCCGCGGATGATATGGGTGTGGTTGTCGAAAAGGCCGGGTAAAACGCTGCGGCCTTGCAGGTCGATGCGGCGGGTATTCTCGCCCGCCATCGCTAAAATTTCGCTGTTGCTGCCGACTGCGGCAAATTTTCCGTCGGCAACGGCAACGGCTTGGGCAACCGGCTTGGAGCGGTCTAAAGTCGTAAATTCGCCGTTATAGAAAATTGTGTCGATTTGTGTCGTCATCATTTACTCCTTATTGTGATTCTGGTCTTGTGAGTGTGCGGTTTGGGAGATAGATGTTTGCGGAGAAAAAAATTGTTTGGAGAGCGGAATTATTTGTTCGCCCAGCAACATGCCCAAAAGCCCTAGCAAGGCCACAACGGGCGGTGCGGGGGAGCGTACATTAAGCAGGTAGTAAATCACACCAACCAATATTCCGGCTCCGAAAGAAAACACATACAACTTCATAAATATCCCTTAATGGGCAGATTAAACAGCAAAGGTGTGATTTTGATGCAAACCACACCTTCGCATTAACAACAGTAAATCAGCGTTTACTTGGCAGGGTTAGGGCCGATACGTTCGCCGTGTTGCACGCGCTCGGGTGCTTTGTGAACCATAGTGTAGGCGTAATCCACACCCATGCCGTATGCGCCGGAATGTTCTTTAACGATATCCAATACGGCATCGTAGGTTTCTTTACGGGCCCAGTCACGTTGCCATTCGAGCAAAACTTGTTGCCAAGTTACGGGAATAATGCCCGCTTGAATCATGCGCTGCATAGCGTATTCGTGTGCTTCTACCGTTGTGCCGCCTGATGCATCTGCCACCATGTAGATATCATAGTTGCCTTCGGCAGCGGCAGCCAGAGCAAAGCCCAAGTTACATACTTCTGTCCACAAGCCTGCTACGATAACTTTTTTACGGCCGTTTGCAGCCAAAGCATCACGCACGTTTTGGTCGTCCCAAGAGTTCATTGAAGTGCGCTCGAGAATTTTGTTCTCGGGGAATACGCTCAACAATTCAGGATAAGTGTGGCCGGAAAAGCCTTCGGTTTCAACAGTAGTGATGATGGTGGGGATGTTGAATACTTTAGCTGATTTGGCCAATGCAACCACATTGTTTTTCAGGGTTTGACGGTCGATAGATTGTACGCCGAAGGCCATTTGCGGCTGGTGGTCGATGAAAATCAGCTGGCTGTTTTCAGGGGTTAACAAGTCTAAAAATTTGTTTGACATGACGATTCTCCATGTATCGTTAATAGGATTTTCAGGCAATAAAAAAGCGGCAGATTCCAGGCTTGGGGCCTATCTGAATTTGCCGCGTTATTGCACGGTTTATTCAGGCTGTGGTTCAACCCGAAAATAATTACAGGCCGTAAACTTTCAGGCGGTCTTCTGCGGGAGCAAAAGATTTATCGCCTGCAGGCTCGGTGATGCCGCCGAATACGAGCTGGGCGCTCATTTTCCAGTTGGCCGGCAGATTCCAAGTTTTAGCCACTTCGGCATCAATAATCGGGGTGTAGTGTTGCAGGTTGGCACCTACGTTTACCGCAGCCAGCGCAGTCCAAATAGCGTATTGGCTCATGGCATCGCTGTGACCTGCCCATACGGGGAAACCGGCGGCATAAGCAGGGAACTGCTCTTGCAGGCCTTTAACAACATTTTCATCTTCAAAGAACAACACGCTGCCGGCAGCCGCTTTAAACATGTTCAGTTTGTCTTCGGTAGCTTGGAAGTTTTCGGCAGGAACGATCTTGCGCAGTTCGGCAATGGTGATGTCCCACAGTTTTTCATGTTCGGCACCGAATAACACAACGAAACGGGTAGATTGCGAGTTGAACGCAGACGGTGTGTGTTTTACGGCGTGCTCAACGATTTTTACTACTTCTTCTTTGTTTACGGGCAGATTTTTGTTCAGCGCGTAAACAGAACGGCGGTTCTCAGCAGCTTGCTGCAAAGTTTGTACAACAGACATTGTGGTTTCCTTTATTTCAGGTTGGCTAGAGGGCTGCCCGAGATTTTTCAGGCAGCTAAAAAGTTTGGATAACATTTTACTCCGATTTCCGTTAGTGTAACTGGTTGATATTGGCTTCCACATCCATCGGTACGTCCATCAACAGGATTTCCGCATCGCCCAAAGCCTCTACGTCAAAGCCGTCGGTTTCCCACAAGCCCAAGCCGTCGCGCTCGCCCAACTCGATACCGCCTACTTTGGCTTTACCTTTAATCACAAATACATACACGCCGTTGCCTTCGCGTTTTACATCGTAACGCTTTTGGGTGCCTTCTGAAAAACGTGCCAGCGAAAACCAAGCGTTTTGGTGAATCCACACGCCTGCGTCATCAGCATTGGGAGACAGGATTTGCTGGAAGTCGTCGGGTTTGGCTTCGTTGGCAATCGTGATTTGCTGATAGCGGGGCGCTACGTTGTTTTTGCGGGGCAACACCCAAATTTGCAGGAATTTCACAGCTTGGTCGCGGTTGGCGTTCATTTCGCTGTGGGTAACGCCGGTGCCGGCCGACATAACCTGCACATCACCGTTTTTGATGATGCTGCCGTTGCCCATGCTGTCGCGGTGGGCCAAATCGCCGCTCAAGGGCACGGAAATGATTTCCATGTCGCGGTGCGGGTGGGTGCCGAAGCCTTGGCCGCCTTCTACAAAATCATCATTAATCACACGCAGCACGCCGAAGCCCATGCGCTCGGGGTCGTAATAGTTGGCGAAGCTGAAAGTGTGTGCGCTTTTCAGCCAACCGTGATTGGCAAAGCCGCGTGAATCGGCCGGATGGTATATAGTTTGCATTTTATCTTTCCTTTAATTTAATTACTATTGTTAATATAACGATTTGCTATGGAGTGAATTATAGGGATAAATTTTGTCGGGAAAAAGACACGGATGATAAATTGATTATCAACCCATAGTAAACAATAGTTCAAAACATTAAGATGCTGGATAACTGTTGTGAAAATATACCATCCAAAAGAATTAGAAAAATATTTCTTTTTAATTAATAGGTTGAAACGTTGATTTAAAATTTTGACCGCCTGATAAACCGTTTTTGAACGGTTTCTTATCTTTGGGCTGATGAAATGCACCTCGATTGCCGGTATCGCCCACGATATTTCCCAACTGATTTAGAACACCGCAATATTCCCACCGAATACATCAATGATTATGCATGTATTAGGCCGTCTGAAAAGCCGTTTAAAGTTTTTCAGACGGCCTCTTTAATCAGCATTGCCACTTTCTCCTCATCCGCCATACTTCTAAATAACTATCTCAATACCCCCTTTCAGCCAGCCGCCATACATTCCTTTGCTGCCTTTATTTGCGCTTTCGGCGCATATTTTTATTGCGTGCCATCCACTAAGCTTCTATCTGTGAAAAAGTTTTACAACAACGACAGCAACCACTTGACGAAGCTGTTGTTCAGACGGCCTTGGGGCCTGTTAGAGAGGCCGTCTGAACAGCCAAACCAAAAGGAACACCATCATGAAAATCAGAGCACAAGTCGGCATGGTTCTGAACTTAGACAAATGTATCGGCTGCCACACCTGCTCCGTTACCTGTAAAAACGTGTGGACTTCGCGCGACGGCGTGGAATATGCGTGGTTCAACAACGTGGAAACCAAGCCCGGCATCGGATTTCCGAAAAATTGGGAAGACCAAAATAAATGGAACGGCGGCTGGGTGCGCAAGCCCGACGGCAAGCTGGTGCCCAAGCAGGGCGGCAAGTTGAAGATTTTGGCAAATATTTTTGCCAACCCGAATATGCCGAAAATCGACGACTACTACGAGCCGTTTACCTACGACTACGAGCATCTGCAAAACGCGCCGAAAATGCCGACGCCGCCGACCGCGCGTCCGATTTCCGTGCTCACGGGCAAAAAAATGGACAAGGTGGAATGGGGTCCGAACTGGGAAGACGATTTGGCGGGCGAGTTTGAGAAGCGGGCGAAAGACGTGCTGTTTGAAGGCATTCAGAAAGACATGCACGCCGCGTTTGAGCAAACCTTCATGATGTATTTGCCGCGCCTGTGCGAACATTGTTTGAACCCGACCTGTGTGGCTTCCTGCCCGTCCGGTAGTATTTACAAGCGCGAAGACGACGGCATCGTGTTGATCGACCAAGACAAATGCCGCGGCTGGCGCATGTGCGTATCCGGCTGCCCCTACAAAAAAATCTACTACAACTGGACTTCGGGCAAGGCCGAAAAATGCACGTTCTGCTACCCGCGTATCGAAGGCGGCCAGCCGACCGTGTGTTCCGAAACCTGCGTAGGCCGCATCCGTTATTTGGGCGTGCTGCTGTATGACGCAGACAAAATCGAACAGGCCGCTTCGGTAGCCAACCCGCAGGATTTATACGAACAGCAATTGGGCGTGTTCTTGAATCCGCACGACCCTGAAGTGCAACGAGAAGCCTTGAAACAGGGCATCAGCCAAAGCTGGATTGATGCGGCCAAACAATCGCCGGTGTACAAAATGGCGATGGAGTGGAAAGTGGCATTCCCGCTGCACCCCGAATACCGCACTTTGCCGATGGTTTGGTATATCCCGCCTTTATCGCCGATTCAGTCTGCCATCGAAAACGGTTTGGTGGGCGAAAACGGCATCATTCCGAGTGTGGACGAAATGCGTATTCCGTTGCGCTATCTGGCCAATCTGCTCACCGCCGGCAAAGTGGAACCGATTAAATTCGCGCTGGAGCGCATGATTGCCATGCGCCGTTTCAAACGCGGTCAAGTGGTACACGGCGAAACGCCGGAGGAAACGCTGGCAGGCACCGGCCTCACGCCCGAAATGGTGGAAGACATGTATCAAATTATGGCGATTGCTAATTATGAAGACCGCTTTGTGATTCCGACTTCGCACAAAGAAATGGTGGAAAACAGCTTTGAAGACAAATCGAGCTGCGGCTTCACTTTCGGCAACGGCTGTTCCGGAGGCGGCGAAGAAAACTTGTTCGGCAAACGCAAAGGCACACCGATTATCTTCCACGGCCTGCGTAAAGATGCCGAGAAAAACCGCGAAGAAGAAGGAGTCCACTGATGGGCGCGAATCCTGTTTATCAGTGGTTTTCCGCGCTGCTGTGCTACCCCGAGGCCGAGCTGATTGAGGCCTTGCCCGAATTTCAGACGGCCTTGCAAGAATGGCCGGAGCTACAAGCACAAGCAGGCCGTCTGAACAGCTTTTTGGGTTACCTGAACAGCCACAGCCTGCGCGAATTGCAGGAACGCTACGTCGCCACCTTCGACCGCAACCGTAACCACGCGCTCTATCTCTTCGAGCATGTGTACGGCGAAGACCGCGACCGCGGCAGCGCCATGGTGGACTTACTGCAAGAATACCGCAGCCGCGGTTTCGAGTTGGGCAACGACGAGCTGCCCGATTACCTGCCCGTGCTGCTGGAATATTTAAGCCAAGTGCCGTCTGAACACGCGCAAAAGCTGCTCGGCGATGCCGTTCATGTGGTGGCCCACATCGGCGGCAAACTCGAGAAAAGCGGTTCCCCTTACGCCGTATTGCTGCAAGGCATTACCGCACTCAGCCCGGTGGCACCGCGCCCGCTGGTCGAGCCGCCCGTGCGCGATATGGACGAAGCGATGGAAACGTTCGGCCCCGACATTTCCGGCACCGAGCCGCTGCTAAAACCCCGCATAGAAACCGTACAGTTTTATCCTAAAGCCGCTTTTCAGACGGCCACAAAAGGAGCGTAAACATGAACACCCTGCATCAATTTTTTTTCGGCATTTTCCCCTACATAGCCTTGGCGATTTTCTTTTTCGGCAGCCTGGTGCGCTTCGACCGCGAACAATATTCGTGGAAAAGCGAATCCAGCCAAATCCTGTATGAAGGCCAATTGCGTTTGGGCAACATTCTGTTTCACGTCGGCATTTTGGCCGTGTTTTTCGGGCATTTGTTCGGCCTGCTCACGCCTTTATGGTTTTGGGACGCGCTGGGCATTTCGCACGGAGCCAAGCAGATTTTTGCGATGATAATGGGCGGTATCTTCGGCGTGATGGCGATGGTCGGTTTGGTTATCCTGCTGCAACGCCGTCTGAAATGCGACCGCTTGGCCGCCAACAGCACTTGGCGCGACAAATTGGTACTGATTTGGCTCATCATCACTTTAGGCTTGGGCTTGCTGACCATCTTCGTGAGCATGGGGCATACCGATGGCCACGAAATGGTAAAACTGATGACTTGGGCGCAGCACATCGTTACCTTCCGCGGTAATGCCGCCGACTATATCGAAGACGTGAACTTCCTGTTCAAACTGCATATGGTCATGGGTATGAGCTTGTTTGTGATTTTCCCCTTCACCCGCTTGGTGCATGTGTGGAGCGGCTTCGCAAGCGTCGCCTACCTCGGCCGTGCGTGGCAGTTGGTCCGCCGCCGTTAATAAAGTGAATATTTAAGAGGCCGTCTGAAAGCATTTTCAGACGGCCTCTTCCTTCTGGGTTGATACAACCTTGCTATGCAGTTCTTATCCGTCGACTTTTTTCCGTGCACTAAAGACTGTATCACGTTATCCGCAAAAGCAGCATTTATCAGTGATCCCGAAAATCTAAACAGCGTCCGATAATACCGTTATAATTCCCTTCTTTCAGACGGCCTCGTCCTCCACACACCATATAGGTTTATCCATCATGCTTTTAATGATCGACAACTACGACAGCTTCACCTACAACATCGTCCAGTATTTTGCCGAACTCGGCCAAGAAGTTGTGGTACGCCGCAATGATGACATCACCTTGGAAGAAATCGCAGCCCTCAAACCGCAATATCTCGTTATCGGCCCCGGCCCCTGTTCGCCCAAAGAAGCCGGCATTTCCATAGCAGCCATGCAACACTTTGCCGGCAAGCTGCCGATTATGGGCATTTGTTTGGGGCATCAAACCATAGGCGAAGCGTTCGGCGGCCATACCGTGAGGGCGCAAACGCTGATGCACGGCAAGGTTTCACCTGTTCTCCACCACAATTCGGGCATGTTCAAAGGTTTACCGAACCCTGTTACCTGTACCCGCTACCACAGCTTGGTTATCGACCGAGCCACCCTGCCCGCCTGCTTGGACATCACGGCATGGACGGAAGACGGCGAAATCATGGGAGTACGCCATAAAACTTATGCCGTTGAAGGCGTTCAATTCCACCCCGAAGCGCTGCTTACCGAGCACGGCCATGAAATGCTGGATAATTTCTTAAAAGAATTCCAACACTTCCAAGCGGCCTGATCTTTTATGACAGGCCGTCTGAAAAACGGAATTTTTCAGACGGCTCCCTATACCATATATAAAGGCGGAATACCAATGATTACCCCCCAGCAAGCCCTTGCCCGGCTGATTGACAACAACGAGCTTTTCTATGATGAAATGACCAGCCTGATGCGTCAGATTATGAGCGGCGAAGTCGCACCGGAGTTGGTGGCCGCCATTCTTACCGGTTTGCGCATCAAAGTGGAAAGCGTATCCGAAATCGCTGCGGCCGCCGGTGTCATGCGTGAATTTGCCGTTAAAGTGCCGGTGCTGAACAAACATAATTTAGTCGATATTGTCGGTACCGGAGGCGATGGGGCACATACTTTCAATATTTCCAGCACCGCCATGTTTGTGGCGGCGGCGGCAGGTGCGAAAGTGGCCAAACACGGCGGGCGTTCGGTTTCGTCTTCAAGCGGTTCCGCCGACATCATCGAACAGATGGGCGCATCGCTGGCTTTGTCGCCCGAACAAGTGGGGCAATGCATCGAAAACGTCGGCATCGGCTTTATGTTCGCCCCCAACCATCACAGCAGTATGCGCTATGTTGCCCCCGTACGAAAAAGCCTCGGTATCCGCACCATCTTCAACATTCTCGGCCCGCTCACCAACCCTGCTTCCGCCCCCAACCAGCTGCTCGGCGTGTTCCATATCGATTTGGTCGGCATCCTTTCCCGTGTGCTGCAACAGCTTGGCTCGCAACATGTTTTGGTGGTGCACGGCAGCGACGGTTTGGACGAAATCACCATCACGGGCACAACCCGCGTAGCCGAACTGAAAAACGGCTCCATCAGCGAATACGACATCCATCCGGAACAATTCGGCATTGCCGTGCGCAAAAATCTCGATGAAATCAAAGTGCAAAACAGCCAAGAATCACTGCTTAAAATGCAGAGCGTCTTAAACGGTGAACACGGTGCGGCCCGCGATATCGTGCTGCTTAATGCCGCTGCCGCCATTTATGCCGCAAACCTCACCGACTCCCTTTCAGACGGCCTCGAAGCGGCCCGCGAAGCACTTGATTCAGGGAAAGCCAAAGCAAAACAGGCCGAATTTATTTCCGCCAGCGGAAAGCTGGCCGAAGAATAAAAAAATCACGACAGGCCGCCTGCAACTTTTCAGACGGCCTCTATGCCAACAAAACCGTATCTTGTGTTTTTTAATTGCGAGACAACCGGAATTAAAGTGCCGCCCTACTCTGCCGTGAAGCGCTCTGTTAACGCCAGCCTCTCCTCCTGACATCCGTAAACATTATTATTCAAGGTTCCCGGCGGTTTCGAAAAACAACCGCATACATGACTTAGCTCAAAAAAACGCCAAATAACCTCTAAAGGCCGTCTGAAAAAATTTTCAGACGGCCTTCATCCGATTGCAGCCCTGCATGAAAAAGACTAACATAAATAACAGATAGATATAAATAAAAACCAATACTATTTCATACTTTAAAAACGATATCACGTCTTAAACTCAACTTCATGTTTGTCAAAACAACACAATAAAGAAGGCAGGTTTATTATGTCCGTAGTGCCACTATCCCAACTGCGCAGAGGTGCCCGAGCGCATATCGATTCGATTAATCCCAACCCTTTATTCGGCGAGCTTGATCCGGTTGTCAGCCGCCGTTTGGCCGATTTAGGCTTCTCAAACGGTATGCCCTTAACCGTTATTGCTGTCGGTTTGCTCGGTAAAGGCCCTTATGCGGTGAGACTGGGCAACCAATCACAATTTTCCCTGCGTCAGGCAGAAGCTCAGAAAATCCTCTGCCACGTTATAGCCGATTGAATTCGGATGAATAAAAATATTTTCAGACGGCCTTGGGCAACTGAAGTCTGTCTATGGGAGATTTCAAATGGATTTGAGTTACTTTGCACTCGTAGGCTTGCCGAACTGCGGCAAGACCGTCCTCTTTAACGGGCTTACCGGTTCGAACGCCAAGGTTGCCAACTACCCCGGGGTAACGGTAGATCAGCGCGAAGGCGTTTTTCTCGACGATAAAAGCATTCACATCATCGACCTGCCCGGCACATACAGTTTGCGTACGACCAGTATCGACGAAACCGTGGCCCGCGATGTTGCCATCGGCAAACTCGGCCACCGCCCCGATGCGATTATCGCCGTAGCCGACGCAACCAATCTGCGCATGACTCTGCGCATGCTTCTCGAATTGAAAACCTTGAACCTGCCGATGATCGTTTCGCTAAACATGAGCGACGTGGCCCGTTCGCGCGGCCTGAAAATCGACGCGGCAAAATTGAGCGAATTGTTGGGCGTGCCGGTGCTCGAAACAGCCGCCGTCCGCAGCGACAGCATTCGCGCCGTACGCGAAGCCGTTGCCAAACTGCCGCGCCACAATACCCATCCGCTGGATTCGGACGTTGCCTTGAAAAATTTGGAAGCTCTCGACAGTAACGAGCTGTATGCCGAAGCAGAAAAAATACTCAAGCAAGTCGTCCGCACCGAAATGAATATGCCGGAGTGGCACCGCCGCTTAGATGCGCTGGTGTTGCACCGCTTTTGGGGTATCGTCATTCTTTTCATCATATTGCTTTTGATTTTCCAAGCTGTTTATTCATGGGCCGAACCGTTGATGGATATGATAGAAGGTGCGTTCGGTTCGCTGGGAGAATGGGTAGCGGCCACTCTGCCGGAAGGCGTGCTGCAAGATTTGCTGGTAAACGGTGTAATCGCAGGTATCGGCAGCGTGTTGGTGTTTCTGCCGCAAATCGCGATTTTGTTCGCCTTCATTCTGCTATTGGAAGACTCGGGTTATCTGCCTCGCGCCGCTTTCCTGTTGGATAATCTGCTCGCGAAAAGCGGTTTGTCGGGTAGGGCTTTTATTCCGCTCTTATCCAGTTTTGCCTGTGCCGTACCTGCGGTGATGTCGGCGCGCACGATTCAAGACCCGCGCGAACGCTTGGTTACGATTGCCATCGCTCCCATGCTGACCTGCTCCGCACGCCTGCCGGTTTACGCATTGATTATTGCCGCCGTGATTCCGCAACAAACCGTTTGGGGGATATTCAACCTGCAAGGATTAACCTTATTCGGCCTGTATGTTGCCGGTATCGCATCAGCCGGATTAACCGCATATGTGATGAAACTGTTTGCACGTCGCAAAGGTAAGGTGCAGTACTTCCCCCTGTTGATGGAACTGCCCACTTTCCGTATGCCGAACTTCAAACACATTATTATCAGCTTGTGGGATCGGGTAAAAGCATTCTTAGTGCGTGCCGGTACGGTGATTTTTGCAATGAGCGTTGTATTATGGGTATTGGTCAGCTTTCCAGCCGCTCCCGAAGGTGCGGCAGGTGCGGCGATTGATTATAGTTTCGCAGGCAAGATCGGCCATTTTATACAGCCTCTGTTTGCTCCGTTGGGCTTCACTTGGGAAATGTGTATCGCCATGATTCCGGGTATGGCCGCACGCGAAGTGGTGGTTGCCGCGCTCGGCACGGTTTATGCCGTAGGAGCCGGTTCCGAAGAAGCCGTTGAAAGTGCCTTGATTCCTCTGGTACACAATAATTGGGGCCTGCCGACCGCTTTCGCTTTCTTGGCCTGGTATATATACGCCCCGATGTGTTTGGCCACGCTCGCCGTAATTAAGCGTGAAACAAAATCCGCTTACCACACCCTGATGATTACTGCCTACTTATTCGTATTGGCCTATATCTTTGCTTTTGCAGTTTACCAAATCACTTCGAGGATTTTTTAATGGAACAATATATTATTGTCGGCACCATTGTTTCCCTATGCATTCTGTATCTGCTGCGTAAATTTGTTTTCAAACCCAAATCGGCGCGTAGCAATGCATGCAGCGGTTGCGACCGTTGCAGCGGCAAGAGCGGTGGTTGCCACTGAACGTTTGAGTATTGCGAAGAGGCCGTCTGAAAACATTTGGCCGGATCCACGGTTTTCAGACGGCCTGTTATATTCTTCGGCTATAATGCCGCTTTGTCTTAATCAGGCCGTCTGAAAACATGTCCAAGAAGCCCGACGCTTTCAACCGTTTAATCAATGCCTTGAAAATCCTGCCCAACGTCGGCCCCAAATCCGCCCAGCGCATGGCTTACCAGCTTTTGCAGCACAACCGCGACGGCGCGCAGGAATTGTCCGCCGCTCTGCAAAACGCCCTCAAACACGTGCAACATTGCGCCCACTGCAACACGTTTTGCGAAACAGAGCTTTGCGATATTTGCGCCGACGGCGAACGGGATTTCCGCCGCCTGATGATTGTACACATGCCCGCCGACGTAGCCGGCATGGAAGCAGCCAACTGCCACGACGGTTTGTATTTTGTGCTCATGGGGCAGGTAAACCCCGTTCAAGGCATGGGTCTAAACCATATCGCCTTGGAAAAACTGGTGGCACGCCTGCAAAACAGTGATGTGGAAGAAATCATCATCGCCACCAATTTCACTGCAGAAGGCGATGCCACCGCCTATGTGCTGGCGGAGCTGTTTAAAAATCTGCCCTATAAAGTGAGCCGCCTCGCCCGTGGTATCCCGCTGGGCGGAGAATTGGAATATGTAGATGCAGGCACATTGGCGCAGGCTGTTTACGAACGCCGCCTGCTGAAAGAATAACGCATACATACGAAAAGGCCGTCTGAAAATACTGTTCAAACAGTTTTTCAGACGGCCTTTGCCTATTTGAAATCAGCCCCGCTTCGGCGCACGCTCCGTTTTACCGAAACCGCCCTTGCCTGCCGGTTTTTTCTTTCCTTTAAAACCTTCGCCTTTGGGTTTGCCGCTGCCGAACTTTTTATCGCCGAATTTCTTGTCGCCGAACTTGCGGTCTCCTTTTGCACCCCAGCCGCCTTTGCCCTTGGGCTTGCCTGTGCCGGCTTTACTGCGTTTGCGCGTCGGCTCCATGCCTTCGACAGTCATTTCGGGCAGTTTGCGGCCGATGTATTTCTCTATTTTGTGCACTTTAACGTATTCGTTCACTTCCGCAAACGTAACCGCCAAACCGGTTCGCCCTGCACGACCGGTACGGCCGATACGGTGAACATAATCTTCGGCCTGTTTCGGCAAATCATAATTAATAACGTGCGTAATAGTCGGCACATCAATACCACGGGCGGCCACATCGGTGGCCACCAGAATTTTACAGCGGCCTTTGCGCAAATCCATCAGCGTGCGGTTACGCCAACCCTGAGGCATATCACCGTGCAGACAGTTGGCGGCAAAACCTTTTTCATACAGATCGTCGGCCAATTGTTCGCTCATCACTTTGGTCGAAGTGAAAATCACGCATTGGTCGATATTGGCATCACGCAAAATGTGATCCAACAAGCGGTTCTTGTGACGCATATCGTCGCAATACAAAAGCTGCTCTTCGATTTTTCCCTGATCGTCCACCCGCTCGATTTCAATCACTTCGGGGTTTTTAGTCAGTTTGCGTGCCAATTTGCCGACTGCGCCGTCCCAAGTAGCGGAAAATAACAGGGTTTGGCGGTCTTCCGGAGTGGCGGCCACGATGGTTTCGATGTCGTCGATAAAGCCCATATCAAGCATGCGGTCGGCTTCGTCGAGCACCAGTACTTCCAAGCGGTCGAAGTCCACTTTACCGCTCTCCATCAAATCCATCAAACGGCCCGGCGTGGCCACGATTAAGTCCACAGGTTTGCCCAAAGCACGGATTTGATAACTAAAAGACGCACCGCCGACAATGCTCACGGTGCGGAACCATTTCATATTCTGGGCATAAATCTGGGCGTTTTTTTCCACTTGCGCGGCAAGTTCGCGGGTGGGTGTCAACACCAACGCGCGCGGGCCTTTGCCCGGTTTTTCACTGCGTTTGATCAGGCGTTGCAGAGTGGGCAGCAGAAAAGCGGCGGTTTTACCCGAACCGGTTTGTGCCGAAGCCATGATGTCGCGCTGTGCCAAAGCATGTGGCACGGCTTGTATTTGAATCGGTGTAGGTGATTCGTAACCGGCGCTGTTCAAAGCGGATAAGATGTTTTTATCGAGGTTTAAATCGGTAAATTTTACAGACATGGTTTTCCAAAACAGACAACAAAACCTTCTGCCCGAAGAATTTTTTCAGGCAGCCTTGAAGCAACGGAAAACGTATTTATGGCAAAGAATTACGCAAGGTCGTCGCAAGCTCTCGGGCTTGTGGTTAACATCGACAACAACCTGCAAAATATGCTTAATATTCAGTAAAATAAGCAATCGGAAAGCTGTTTGGATCAGCTTGGATGAAAGTTGGCTGAAGACGATGGCTTCAAAAAAGATAAGGGGCGGATAATAAAGATTTACCGCAAAATGGTCAAGCATGAAAGGGTTAAGTACGGTAAAATGACCGATTTGTAATCTCGGAAATCTGCAATGCGTTGTCCCCAAAGGAATATTCCGATATGAATCGTTTCAAATATATTTTTTCCCTTTTATTTTCCGGCGCAATCATACTGTTATTAAACGGGTGCAGCGGGTCGGAAACCTACCGCGGCACTTGGAAGGCTATGGATACGAATAATGTTCCGATGGAAATTGTGTTTGAAGAAAAACAGTTTACTTTGTCGGATCTGCAAAAAAATACAAAGAAAACCTACCGGTACAGCCAAAACACAATCCAATACGAAAACGGTAAGCACCGGTATGGAATTCAGGTGGAGAATGGTGCCAGTTTCAGCATCGCCTTCCCTTTTCAAAACGATGAGGAACGCGCCATGCTGATTGCTCCCGACAACACCGTGGTTATGACGCTGGACAGAACCAAGCATCTGCCTTTGAAAGATTTTTGGCAACTCAACCGATAGCTTATAGAAGGCTGTCTGAAAGCAAAGCATCATGACCGACATCACTTCTTTTGCCAACCGTTTAGGCAAAAACATTAAGCATTATCTGAAATGGGCGCGCCGCAACCACATCGAAGCCTGGCGTATGTATGACCGAGATATCCCGCAATTTCCTTTCGCCATAGATATATACGGTGATCAGATTCACTTGCAAGAATACGATACCGGCTGGCTGATGCAACCCGAAGAATACGAAGCGTGGCTGGCCGACGTGCTGGAGGCGATTTCGTTCGTTACCGGATTCGCTCCCGAGCAAATTCATTTCAAACGCCGCGAACGCCAAAAGGGGGCACAGCAGTACGAAAAAACCGGCAAACAGGGCGAAGATTTCATCATCACGGAAAACGGGCGCAAATTTTGGGTAAACTTGGATAAATACCTCGATACCGGCCTGTTTCTTGATCACCGCAATACCCGTAAGAGAGTTGGCGAGATGGCTTCGGGCAAGCGTTTTCTTAATCTTTTTTCCTACACCGGCAGCTTTACCGTTTATGCAGCCACAGGTGGTGCGGTAAGCAGCGAGACTGTTGATTTATCCAATACCTATCTTGATTGGGCAAAACGCAATTTTGAATTGAACCAAATAGATACCAACCGACACCAAATCGTAAGGGCCGATGTTTTCCAATATCTTCAGACGGCCTTAAAACAAAACAAGCAATTTGATTTGATTGTGATGGATCCGCCGAGTTTTTCCAACAGCAAAAAAATGCTCGATATTCTTGATGTCCAACGCGACCATGTGCACCTGATTGATGGCGCAATGAATTTACTGGCTGCTGACGGCCTTTTGTTTTTCTCCAACAATCTGCGCAGTTTTGAACTGGATGGAAAAATATCAACGGAATATTCGGTAAAAGATGTTTCCAAACAATCGGTTCCAGAAGATTTCCGCAATAAGAAAATCCATCAGTGCTGGGAAATACGGCACAAGCGCTGATTTTCAGACGGCCTTTTCTGTTTGCTTTTGGGAGAATTTTAAAAACAGTGAAAACCATACCGTTAACCATAATAAGCCTGTTGCTGCTTGGCGGCTGCGTTTATGCAGAAACTCCGGACGGGCGTATCGCAATACTGGATTTGCCCGTACAAAATGAAACTACCGTCAACAAAAACGTTACGATCAATGCTCCGCCCGGTACAACGGTGATTTACCAAGAGGCCCAACCTGTATCGACGGTTTATCCGCGCCCTCGCCGCTATTACCGCTATTAACGGTTTTCAGGCGGCCCCAACCGGTTTGGAGGCCGTCTGAAAACCAGTTTTATCAGAAAGGAGCAATCATGAAATTGCAAAGTATTCTATTGATTCCGGCACTATTACTCGGAGGCTGTCTTTATGTAGGGCCGGACGGTTATCCCCGCGTCGATATAGACGACCGTTATCCCGACCACCGCCCCGATGACCGCAGAGACGACGACCGTTCTTCCCGCTTTCCGCAAGGCAGAACGGTGCTCATCGAAACCGACAGCGGCAAATGTCTCGACCGCGGCCGCGGTTCTTACAAAGGTCTCATCAGTTACGATTGCCACGGCGAAAACAACCAACGGTTTACCATGTCGAACCGCAGCATCCGCGTGGAAGGCTTGTGTTTGGATGTGGCTAACGAAAAAGACGGCGACGGTGCGGAAGTTATCGCTTATAAATGCCACGGCGGCCTCAACCAGCAATGGTATCGCGACGGTTACACCATCCGCAGCCGCATGAACGGAAAATGCTTGGATGCAGGCAAATACGGCAACCAAGTACGCATGCACCGTTGCGACGGCAGCCGCGACCAAGATTTCTACCTTATCAGACGTTAATTTTCAGATGGCCTCTTTATATTTAGAGGCCGTTAATATTTTGACCGACCAACCGATTTACCCTTCATCATGACCGATATTTCCATTTCCGCATTCGGTGCCACTACCGCACTGCTTCTCGCCATCTTTTTGATATTGAAAAAAGTTTCTCCTGCTTACGGCATGATGCTGGGCGCACTTATCGGAGGTTTGGCCGGCGGTGCAAGTTTGGGCGAAACCGTCGGACTGATGATACAGGGTGCACAAGGCATTACTACGGCAGTGATGCGGATTCTCGCGGCGGGCGTATTGGCCGGCGTACTGATTGAGTCTGGTGCCGCAACCGTTATTGCCGAAACCATCGTGAAAAAACTCGGCGAATCCCGTGCGTTACTGGCGTTGGCCTTAGCTGCAATGATGCTTACCGCCGTCGGCGTTTTTGTCGATGTGGCGGTCATTACCACCGCTCCGGTGGCGCTGGCATTAGCCAAACGCATCAACCTTTCCAAACCGGCGGTGCTGTTGGCAATGATTGGCGGCGGCAAAGCAGGAAACATTATTTCGCCGAATCCGAATGCGATTGCCGCTGCCGATGCTTTCAATATTCCGCTTACTTCCGTGATGACGGCCGGTATGGTTCCCGCCGTTTTCGGGTTGGTACTTACCTATTTCTTAGCCAAACATTTGAAAAATAAGGGAAGCTATGTTCAAGACGATACCGCCGATGCAGAAAACACCGATAACCGGCCGTCTTTCGCCGCAGCCGTTTCCGCCCCGCTTATGGCCATTTTTCTGCTTGCTTTGCGTCCGCTGGCCGGTATTTCCATCGACCCGTTGATTGCTCTGCCCGCCGGCGGTTTGGTCGGTTTATTGCTGATGGGTAAAATCAAACACGGCAACCGCTATGCCGCCAGCGGTTTGGGCAAAATGGCTCCGGTAGCGGTAATGTTGCTTGGTACCGGCGCATTGGCAGGCATCATTGCCCATTCGGGTTTGAAAAATCTCCTGATTGACAGCCTAACCGCCTCCGGCCTGCCTTCCTACCTGCTTGCGCCTGTTTCCGGCATTTTAATGTCGCTGGCAACCGCCTCGACCACCGCAGGCACGGCAGTGGCTTCCGGTGTATTCGGCAGCACATTAATCGAACTGGGCGTAAGCAGCATCGCCGGTGCCGCCATGATTCATGCCGGAGCAACCGTGCTCGACCACATGCCGCACGGTTCGTTTTTCCATGCCACGGGAGGCAGCGTGTATATGAATATGAAAGAACGGTTGCTGCTGATTCCGTATGAAAGTTTGGTCGGTTTGTTGATGACCATTGTTTCAACGCTGATGTTCGGCGTATTTAATCTTTAATTTTTCAGACGGCCTTATGAAAATCGTTATCGCCCCCGACTCCTTCAAAGAAAGCCTTTCCGCCTTGCAAGCCGCCGAAGCCATTGAAGCAGGCTTTAGAAAAGTGCTGCCGGATGCCGAATATGTGAAAGTACCGATGGCGGACGGCGGCGAAGGCACGGTGCAATCGTTAGTGGATGCTACTCAAGGCCGTTTGGTGGAAACGGAAGTTACCGCCCCTTTGGGGAATCCGGTCAAAGCGGCGTTAGGCATCTCCGGCGACGGGCAAACCGCTATCATCGAAATGGCCGCCGCCTCAGGTTTGCATTTGGTGCCGTCTTCCCAACGCAATCCCTTGAAAACCACCAGCTACGGCACAGGGGAACTTATTCAGGCCGCCTTAAAACATGGGATTGATAAGATTATTCTAGGCATAGGCGGAAGCGCCACCAACGACGGCGGTGCCGGAATGCTTCAAGCTTTGGGTGTAAAGTTGCTTGATGAAAAAAACCGTGCCATCGGCTTCGGCGGCGGCAATCTGCATCGACTTGCTCGCATTGATTTGGCCGAATCGGAAGGCCGTCTGAAAAACATCACCATCGAAGTGGCCTGTGATGTGGATAATCCTTTATGCGGCAGTTTCGGAGCTTCGTCCGTATTCGGCCCGCAAAAAGGCGCAACGCCCCAAATGGTGGCTGATTTAGACCGTGCCTTGCACCACTTTGCCAAAATCGTCAAACGCGACACGGACACAGACATCCTCACCCCTGCCGGTGCAGGCGCGGCTGGCGGCATGGGCGGCGGTTTATTGGTCTTGCCCAATGTGGTTTTGAAGTCAGGTGTGCAAATCGTTATGGAAACCGTGAAACTTGCCGAAATTTTCCGCGACGCCGACTTGGTTATCACCGGTGAAGGCCGTATGGATGGCCAAAGCATTCGCGGCAAAACCCCGATCGGCGTAGCTAAAACCGCCAAAATATACGGCAAGCCTGTTGTCGCTTTGGTCGGTTGTTTGGGTGACGGTTACGAAGCAGTATACGGATACGGAATCGATGCCGTATTCCCGACTCTCCGCAATAGCGGCAGCTTGGCCGATGCTTTGGCAAACGGCTATGAAAATTTACTTTCTGCCGCACAAAATGCAGCCAGATTATATTGTTTGGCTAAGCAAAATTGCTGATATAGCGAAATTCCGATAACCGATATAAAGACAACAAACTGCAAACAAATAAACGAGGCCGTCTGAAAACTTGGTTTCAGACGGCCTCGTTATGACTTAGTTATCGCTCACATGCTATTAAGCAAACGGGTGCTGTAACACAATAGTTTCTTCACGGTCGGGGCCGGTGGAAACAATCGCTACCGGCGCGCCGCACACTTCTTCAATACGTTTCAAATACGCTTTGGCATTGGCGGGCAATTTGTCGAACTCTTTCACGCCGAAAGTGGATTCCGTCCAACCCGGCATGGTTTCGTAAATCGGCGTACAACCCGCTACGGCATCTGCACCGAAAGGCAGGATGTCGGTTTTGCTGCCGTCGGGCAGTTGGTAGCCGGTACAGATTTTGATTTCTTCAATGCCGTCCATCACATCCAGTTTGGTGATACACATGCCGGAAATACCGTTTACTTGAATAGAACGCTTCAGGGCGGCGGCATCGAACCAACCGCAGCGGCGGGCACGACCGGTTACCGAGCCGAATTCATGGCCGCGCTCGGCCAATCCTGCGCCGATGTCGTCGAACAGTTCGGTCGGGAACGGGCCTGAGCCGACACGGGTGGTGTAGGCTTTCACGATACCCAACACATAATTCAACATTTGCGGCGGCACACCGGCTCCGGCGGAAGCGGCTCCGGCCAAGCAGTTGGAAGAGGTAACAAACGGATAAGTGCCGTAGTCGATATCCAGCAAAGTGCCTTGCGCACCTTCAAACAGCAGTTTTTCGCCTTTTTGGTTTTTTTCATACAAGGTGCGCGATACATCGCTGATCATCGGTTTGATTCGGCTTGAGAATTTTTCAACCACAGCCAGCACGTCTTCGAATCTTACCGGCTCGGCTTTATGCAGGTGCTGCAACTGAATATTGTAGTATTCGATATTGGCCTGCAATTTGGTTTTCAGTTTTTCGATGTCGAACAGGTCAACCATGCGGATGGCGCGGCGGGCGACTTTGTCTTCGTAAGCAGGTCCGATACCGCGGCCGGTTGTGCCGATTTTACCGCTGCCGCGCGAGGCTTCGCGGGCTTGGTCAAGCGCGATGTGGTAAGGCAGAATCAAGGTGGCGGTAGGAGCAATTTTCAGACGGCCTTCTACGTTTTTCACGCCCGCCGCATTCAATTCGTCAATCTCACCCAGCAAGGCTTCGGGGCTGACCACTACGCCCGAGCCGATAAAGCATTCCAGTTTTTCGTGCAAAATACCGCTCGGAATCAGACGCAGAATGGTTTTTTTACCGCCGACAACCAAGGTATGACCTGCATTGTGTCCGCCCTGAAAACGCACCACGCCCGAAGTTTCTTCGGCCAGCCAGTCTACGATTTTACCTTTGCCTTCGTCGCCCCATTGTGCGCCGATAACCACTACGTTTTTAGCCATAACTCAAACCTGTTCCATTTCTGTTTCAATAACTTTCCATTCGCCGTCCTGTTTTTTCAGACGGCGCGTCGTATTCTTCGTGCCATTGTGTTCAACACCGTAATCGATCACCACGCAATAGCCTTCGGCGCGGAGTTGCTCAACTGCACTGCACGCCTTGGCCATATCCTGATGCGCCACGGCGATAAACTGCGTTTGCTCGCTCTGCGGCAAGCGCCCGATAAACATCCGCAAATCAAAGCTGAAACCCGTGGCAGGACGGGCGCGGCCGAAATATTGACCCAAACCGTCGTAACGCCCGCCGCGTGCAACGGCATCGTGGCAGTCGCTGCCGTATGCGGCATACAGCAAACCGGTGTGATAATTGTCTACCCGTAGTTCAGCCAAATCGATATGGATTTGCCGACCGGGGAAAGCATCGCAAACGGCCTGCAATTCGTCTAATGCTTTGCCGACCGCAAACAAATCGGGCAAACGGTTACGCGCTTCCTGCAATACTTCCCGCCCGCCATACAGTGTGGGCAGCAAGGCAAAGGCTTTGGCCCACATTCCGTCAAGCTGCCAGCCATCGACCTGAGCGCGCACGGCTGCGGCATCTTTATCTTGCATCAAGGCCAACAGCTGTTCCGACTGCTGCTCACTCAAACCGGCCGCATCCGCCAGCGCACGAAACACGCCGATATGCCCGAGCGAAAGCAGAATCTCGCCGAACTCGGCAACCGATACGCTTTTCAGCATTAAATCAATCAATTCGATATCGGCGGCCACTCCGGCAAAGCCGTAGAGTTCCGCACCCACCTGCAAAGGTTCGCGGGTGTTCAAAAAACCGTCCGGACGGGCATGCAGCACCGAGCCTGCGTAACACAAGCGGTTAATGCCGTTGTTGGCCGACAAAAGATGGGCATCGATACGCGCCACCTGCGGCGTGATGTCGGCACGGATACCGAGCTGCCTGCCGCTGAGTTGATCGACGACGCGGATGGTTTTCAGCGACAAACCCGCGTCGATACGGGTAAGCAGAGAGTGGCTGTATTCCATCAGGGGCGGATGCACCAATTCATATCCGTGTACACGGAATAAAGCCAACAGCTTTTCCCGCGCACTTTCGAGCTGGCGCGCGGTCGAAGGCAAAATGTCGGCGATGTGTTCGGGTAGCTGCCAAGACTGCATGAAACTCTTTCCGTAAACATGATGAAGGCTGTTTAAGCTTAAAATCGGGCAGATAGTTTCTATACTGCATTTACATCTTACCGGATTTTAAATTTAAACAGCCCTTTATGGCAGTCCAAACTGCCGAGTTATTAAAATCTGACTTTAACATAAAAAAACAATTAGTGCAGTCTGTTTTTTGATGAAGGTATTGCCAATTAATTTGTGTGCTTTTGAAGATAGAAAAAATAACTTTAACCAGAATCGAATTGCGGTAAGCAATAGAGAAAGGTAATACGGCAAAGCCCAACCATATAGTGAGGAAAGGCAACGATAGTGAGGAAAGGCAACGTGGTGACGAACTGGTTTCTTTAATCTGCATATTTGCAAAATTATACGGAAAAGTTATTAACTTTGACTTGAATCAAAGCTGCATATCTGATTTTGTCCAATAATCGCACCTAAATAATTTCAAAATCAAAATTAAGGGAACACATTGATGGAACTTTTAAACGAATTATTTAAATCGCCCATCGGTATTTTGTCTTTCATAACCATCATGTTTGTAATGGTTATTGCTACATTTTTATTTTTCTGGGTTAAGAAACAAACCGATAAAAACCCTGAAAACTGATTTATTTTTTA